>NZ_JBWJYM010000004.1:0-455006 GCF_056431005.1 Methylobacterium sp. HJ2
CTGAGCGGTGTGCCCAGAACCCGATCCCATCTCGAACTCGGCCGTTAAACGCACCAGCGCCCATGGTACTGTGTCTCAAGACACGGGAGAGTCGGTCGCCGCCAGACCCGCACAGCGCAGGCACGCATCCACAGGATGCCAACCCATTCCCTCGACACCATATCGGATCCGATGAGGCCGCTTCCGCAAGGAGGCGGCCTTTTCGCGTTCTGGGGTCCGTGACCGGACCGGTGCGGTCCGTGACCTATCCGGCACGGTCCCTTACCGAACCGTCATACGCCGGGAAGGCTCCGGCAATCGGCGGTGGTGCAGGCTCTCCCCCTGTCTCGACAGGGGAGGGGACCTTGGCCGTTCCGCAGACGAACCGTTCCCCGCACGCCCCGTCCGCTGTATGGACCGAGGCCATGCGGCTTCTGATCATCGAGGACGACCGGGAGGCGGTCGCCTACCTCACCAAGGCGTTTCGCGAGGCGGGGCACGTCGCCGACCCGGCGACGGACGGGCTCGACGGCTACGCGCTGGCGCAGGAAGGCGGTTACGACGTGCTGATCGTCGACCGCATGCTGCCCAAGCTCGACGGCCTGTCGCTGATCCGCTCGCTGCGCGAGCAGGGCGTGACGACGCCGGTCCTGATCCTGTCGGCGCTGGGGCAGGTCGACGACCGGGTGAAGGGGCTGCGCGCGGGCGGCGACGACTACCTGCCGAAGCCCTACGCTTTCTCGGAACTGCTGGCCCGCGCCGAGGTGCTGGCCCGGCGCGGGACGCCGATGCAGGGTTCGGCCGAGGCCACGAGCTACCGCGTCGGCGATCTCGAACTCGACCGGCTCTCGCACCGGGTGGTCCGGGCCGGACAGGAGATCGTGCTGCAGCCGCGCGAATTCCGCCTGCTGGAGTACCTGATGCGCCATGCGGGCCAGGTGGTTACCCGCACGATGCTGCTGGAGCATGTCTGGGACTATCATTTCGATCCGCAGACCAACGTCATCGACGTGCACGTGTCGCGGCTGCGCGCCAAGATCGACAAGGGCTTCGAGCACGCCATGATCCACACGGTGCGGGGGGCGGGCTACATGCTGCGGGCCGAGGACGCGCGCGGCGCGTGAGCCAGGAGCTTGCGGCGCCCGAGAGCGCCTTCGCGCGGCTGCAGAAGCTGTTTCGCACCACCGCGTTCAAGCTCTCGCTCGCCTATCTGGCGATCTTCGCCGCCTGCGCCGTCCTGGCGCTCGGCTACGTCGCCTGGAACGCGCGCCGGGTGCTCGACGACCAGATCCTGTCCACGATCGACGCCGAGATCAACGGGCTCTCGGAGCAGTACAATTCGGGGGGCCTGCGGCGCCTGATCACCGTCGTGGAGCGGCGCTCGCGCGAGCCCGGCGCCTCCCTCTACCTCGTCACCACGGCGCAGGGCGAGCACGTGGTCGGCAACGTCTCGGAGGTGCCCGCCGCGATCCTGGCGCGGCCCGGTCAGGTCGAGACGACCTACGTGCGCGGCAGCGCCGAGAACCGCGAGCACCGGGCGATCGTGCGGATCTTCACCCTGCCGGGCGGCTTCCGCCTCCTCGTCGGGCGCGACACCGAGGAGCGCGACCGGCTCCGCTCGGTGATCGGCAACACCTTCGCGACGTCGCTCGGGCTGGTGGTGCTCCTCGGCGTGGTGGGCGGCTGGTTCGTGGCGAGCCGGGTGCTCGCCCGGGTCGATGCGATGACGCGCACCACGCGCGGCATCATGGCGGGCGATCTCGACGAGCGGCTCGCGGTGTCGGGCAACGGCGACGAGCTGGACCGCCTCGCGCTCAACCTCAACCTGATGCTGGAGCGCATCGGCGAGCTGATGCGCGGCCTGCGCGAGGTGTCGGACAACATCGCGCACGACCTCAAGACGCCGCTGACGCGGCTGCGCAACCGCGCCGACGAGGCCCTGCGCGGCGAGCGCACCCCCGAAGCCCTGCGGACGGCGCTGGAGGGCGTGATCGAGGACAGCGACGGGCTGATCCGGGTCTTCAACGCGCTGCTGACGATCGCCCGCCTCGAGGCCGGGAGCGCCGGCCCGATCACCGCGCCGCTCGATCTCGGGCCGGTGGTGCGGAGCGTCGGCGAGCTCTACGAGGCGCTGGCCGAGGAGCAGGGCCTGCGGCTTACGGTCGACGCGCCGGACGGGCTTCTGGCCTGCGTCAACCGCGAGCTGATCGGGCAGGCGCTCGCCAACCTCGTGGACAACGCCATCAAGTACGGGCGGCATCAGGGCGACGGCGTGATCCGGCTCGGCGCCGAGCGCGCGGGCGACAGCGTGCGGCTCATCGTGGCCGATCGCGGGCCGGGCATCCCGGAAGCCGAGCGCGGGCGGGTGCTCGACCGCTTCGTGCGGCTGGAGGATGCACGCTCGCGCCCGGGATTCGGGCTCGGGCTCAGCCTCGTCAACGCGGTGGTCCGGCTCTACCACGGCAGCCTGGCCCTGGAGGACCATGCGCCGGGCCTGCGCATCGTGATAGCCTTGCCGGCGCTGGCGGAGGCGCGCGAGGAGGACGCGGCATGAGCGGAGCCGGATCGGGCGGCGCCGAGAGGCGTGGGCGCTTGCGGAACAGGCTGGCCGCGGCGCCGGTCCTCGCCGATCCGCGCGCGGCCGCCGAACGCGTCGCCGACCTGGAGGCCGACCTCCCGGAGGCGCTCGCCGACCCGGCCTGCCGGGCGCTTCTCCTCGGCCTTGCCGAGCATGCGCCGTTCCTCTGGAGCCTCGCCCTGCGCGATCCCGTGCGGCTCGGGCGGCTGCTCGACGCCGATCCCGAGGCGCATGCCGCGGCCCTGGTCTCAGCCCAGCAAGCGGCCGGACGTCCGGAGGCGGGGGCCGCGCCCGATCCCGAGGCGACCGGGCGCGCCCTGCGGCGGAACCGCCAGGAACTCGCGCTGCTCGTGGCGCTCGCCGATCTCGGCGGCCTGTGGAGCCTTGAGCAGGTGACGGGGGCGCTCTCGGATTTCGCCGATGCCTCGGTGGCCGCGGGCCTCGACGCGCTCCTCGGGCAGGCCGCGCAGGCCGGACGCTTCCTGCCGCGCGATCCCGGCTGCCTCCAGGCGGGCAGCGGCCTGACGGTGCTCGGCCTCGGCAAGCTCGGGGCGAGGGAGCTCAACTATTCGAGCGACATCGACTTGGTCGTGTTCTTCGACCCCGAGACGGCGCCGCTCAAGGAAGGGCTCGAGCCGACGCCGTTCTTCAGCCGGCTGGCGCAGCAGCTCGCCAAGCTGCTGCAGGAGCGCACGGCGGAGGGCTACGTCCACCGGGTCGATTACCGGCTGCGGCCCGATCCCGGCTCGACGCCGACCGCGCTCTCCTTCAACTCGGCGTTCAGCTATTACGAGACGGTGGGCCAGAACTGGGAGCGCGCGGCCTTCATCAAGGCACGCCCGATCGCCGGCGACGTCGCGGCGGGCGACCGCTTCCTGGCCGAGCTGCGGCCGTTCATCTGGCGCAAGTACTTCGATTTCGGCTCGATCGCCGACGTCCACGCGATGAAGCGCCAGATCCACGCGGTGCGCGGGCACGAGACGCTCGCGGTGGCGGGGCACGACATCAAGCTCGGGCGCGGCGGCATCCGGGAGATCGAGTTCTTCGTCCAGACGCAGCAACTCGTCTTCGGCGGGCGCCGGCCGAGCCTGCGCGGCCGCCGCACCCTCGACATGCTGTCCGAACTCGTCGCCGAGGGCTGGATCGACGCGCAGGCCCGGGACGAGCTTGCCGCCGCCTACGACTTCCTGCGGACGGTCGAGCACCGCCTGCAGATGGTGGACGACGCGCAGACGCAGCGCCTGCCCGACACCGATGCGGGCCTGGAGCGGTTCGCGCGCTTCTGCGGCCATGCCGACCGGGCCGCCTTCGAGGCCGCGCTTCTCGGGCATGCGCGCCGGGTCCAGGCCCATTACGCCCTTCTGTTCGAAGCCGAGCCCGACCTCTCGGCGGGGATCGGCGATCTCGTCTTCAGCGGGGCCGGCGACGACCCGGCGACGCTCGCCACCCTGCGCCAGCTCGGCTTCCGCGCGCCCGAGCAGGCGGTGGAGACCGTGCGCGGCTGGCATTTCGGGCGTCGGGCCGCGGTTCGCAGCGCGCGCGCGCGCGAGGTGCTGACGGAGCTGGTGCCGGCCCTGATCCAGGCGCTCGCCGGCACGCCGGACCCGGACGCCGCCCTGGCGGCGCTGGATCGCGCCTTCGGGCAGATGCCGGCCGCGGTCGAGCTGCTGGTGATCCTGCGCTCGCACGAGCGGCTGCGGCTGCTCTTCGCCGATCTCCTGGGCACGGCGCCGCGGCTCGCCGACACCGTGGCGTTCAGCCCGCACGTCCTCGACGCGGTGATCGACCCCGCCTTCGTCGAGCCGACCACGGATGCCGGGGCGCTCGCCGCCCAGTATCGCGCCCTCGTCGGCCGACCGGGCGCGCACGAAGAGTTCCTCGACCGCAGCCGGGACGCCGCCCGGCAGCTCCGCTTCGTCACCGGGGCGCGCCTGCTCTCCGGCATCCTGCCGCCCGCCGGCGCGGGGCGCGCCTTCGCGGGCATCGCCCAGGCCGTCGTCGCCGAGAGCCTCGCGGCGGTCGCCGCCGCTTTCGCGGCGGAGCACGGAGCCGTTCCGGGCGGACGCATCGCGGTGCTCGGCTTCGGACGTCTCGGCTCACGCCAGCTCACCGCCGATTCCGATCTCGACCTCGTGGTGCTGTACGATTTCGACCCCGAGCAGCGCACCAGCGACGGGCCGCGCCCCCTCGACGCGGCGGTGGCCTACAACCGGCTGACGCAGCGCCTCGTCGCGGCGCTCACCGCACCGACCCGCCGCGGCGGCCTCTACGATGTGGATCTGCGCCTGCGGCCGGGCGGCGGCCAGGGCATGATCGCCACGCAGATGCGCAGCTTCCGGCGCTATCTCGCCGAGGAGATCGAGCCGTGGGAGCAGATGGCGCTCACCCGCGCCCGCGTGCTCTGCGGCGACGCCTCCCTGGCCGCGGAGGCCGATGCCGCGATCACGGATCTCCTCACCCGGCCGCGCGACCCGTCGGCCGTCAACCGCGAGGTGCGGGCGATGCGCGATCTCGTGGCGCGCGAGAAGGGCGACGGCGGGCCCCTTGATCTCAAGCTGGCCCCGGGCGGCCTGCTCGATTTCGATTTCCTGGCCCAGGCTCTCGTGCTCGGTCACGCGGGGGCGCATCCCGGCCTCGTCGGGCAGGATGCGCCGGAGGTGTTCCGGCGCGCCGGCGCCGAGGGCCTGCTGGAGCCGGACGTCGCGGTCCGGCTCGCCGATGCCTATCGCCTGCTCGACGACGTGCACCACTGGCAGCGCCTGATGGTCGAGGGCGATGCGGCGGCGGCACCGCCCGCCGCGCTCGCCCGGATCGCGGTCGCGGCCGGCTTGCCCGATGCCCGAACTCTGGCAGCCCAGCTCGAGGCGGAGCGGGCGGAGACGCGGGCCGCGTTCGAGCGCCTTCTGGTCTGATCGACGGGTGCGAGCCCCGGAGGCTCAGGCGGTCGCGAGCATCGCCCGCCGGAGCGGCCTCCGGTTCGGCGAACGATGCGGCCGACCCGAGAAGGGGGACGGTCTGCGTGATCCTCGGATCACGGAGATCGCTCTAGGACCAGACGCCGGTGAACCGAAACCGGTCGAAATCGGCACTCAGGGCCGCCCCGGTCGGATCCTCGATCCGCACGCCGGTATAGCCGAGGTCGATCCAGGTCCGCGCGAGCACGACCGCGCTCGCCGCATTGGTCCGGGTCAGCTGCACCAGGCTGTCGATCGATTTGGCCGTGATCACGTACCGGCCGCACCGGCATGTCTCATACGTCATGGCGCGACAATGCAGGGAACGCTGCGGCCGCGCTCTGCCCCATGTTAGCGCCGTGGTCCGCCAGGCGGTTGGGTACGGTCGCGAACCGTCGGCCCTCGCCCGGAACGAGGCGGCGGCGTCGCTCAGCCGGTGGCGCGATTGCGGCCCGGCAGGCTCGGTCGGACGGCCGGCTGAGCGGCGGCGCGGGGCCGTGCCGCGTCGGGCGCGTGATGGGGTCGGTAGCCCTCGGTCGCGCTGCGCTCGCGCACCGGATGGTCGACGATGGCCGAGATCAGGTCGCGCGCGGCCGCGCGGCTGATGGTGCGGAACAGCCGCACGAGGTCGAAGACGCGCTCGGCCGACCGGGCGACGCCCTCGTTGAGGGTCAGGAACACGTAGACCGCCTCCTCCTCGTGGAGGTCGGCGGCCCTGAGACAGAGGGTCAGCAGATCGTAGCGGGTGCTCGGATCCGGCGAGACGGTGAGGAAATCGCGCGGCAGGCCGAGCGCGTCGGCGAGCGTGCCGACGAAGCCGGGGACGTCGTGGGCCGCCGAGAGGCCTGTCAGCTCGGTCCCGAGCTCGCGCGGCGGGGGCGGGCAGGGGCGCAGGCCGGCGACCGCCTCCACGCTCTCGCGGATCGCCTCGCGGCGGATCGGGTCGGCATGCAGGTAGAGCGGCGTCATCTCGGCGGCCGAGAGGTCGGGCCGGGCGAGGAGCAGGCGGGCGAGGTCGGAAGAGCGCCGGCCGCGGCCGACGAGCGCCGCGGCGGCGGCGCCGCGCAGCACGATGCCGGTATTGGCGGCGAGCGCCCGGTCGATCTCCGGATCGGCCCGGCGTGCCAGATCCTCGACGGCGCTCCGCTCCAGGCCGGACCGGGACGCCAGCGCCGCGGCGATCTCGGCGCCGTCCGTCAGGGCCGCCTCCAGAAGCCGCGGGCTGAGATGGGGCACGCCGGCCACGATCGCGTCGCGAACCGCGCCGCCGCGCGCGGCGAGGGCGGCGAGCACGCCCTCGGGCGTCCCGGGAAAGCCCGCGAGCTTGTCGGCCACGATCAGCGCGGTCTCGTCGTCGACGATCGGGATCAGGCCGCAGGCCAGGGCCTCGAAGGAATCCCGCTCGGCGCGGTCGTTGCGCTCGGCCTGCACGAAGAGGTCCGTCTGGACCCGCAGGATCACCGGCTTCAGGTCGAGATGCGCGACGCGCGACAGTTCGATGAGCCCGGACAGGTCCGGCGCAGCGTCGACGGATGAGGTCATGGCACTACAGGTTACGCGGAACTTGGGTCATCGCAGGTTAACGAGACCGGCGTGAATCGACCTTTAAGCCGGGCCTCCCGCCGGCGTGCCGTCCTGCGCCACTCCGGGATTCGCGTCGGCCCCGGGGTTCAGAACGAAACCGTCTCGCCCGCATCGCCAAACGGTATTGGATTTTCGCCCGCCGGCAGCCTTCACAGGGCGCGCCAAACCGGAGGAGACCCGCCATGTTCGACGACGCGTCCGGCCCCTATGCCGATATTCGCGAGGGCGTGCGGGCGCTCTGCCGGGAGTTCCCGGGGCCGTACTGGCGCGCCCTCGACCGCGAGATGGCCTATCCGGCCGATTTCGTCCGCGCGCTGACCGAGGCGGGCTACCTCGCGGCGCTGATCCCCGAGGAATACGGCGGGGCGGGCCTGCCTCTGTCCGGTGGGGCGGCCATCCTCGAGGAGGTTCAGCGGGCCGGCTGCAACGGGGCGGCCTGCCACGCGCAGATGTACATCATGGGCGCCCTGCTGCGGCACGGCTCGGAGGAGCAGAAGCGGCGCTTCCTGCCGCAGATCGCGTCGGGCGCGCTGCGCCTCCAGGCCTTCGGCGTCACCGAGCCGACCTCGGGCACGGACACCTCCTCGATCCGCACGACCGCGGTCCGCGCCGGCGACCATTACGTCGTCAACGGCCAGAAGGTCTGGACCAGCCGGGCCGAGCATTCCGACCTGATGCTGCTGCTCGCCCGCACCACCCCGAAGGACCAGGTCGCCAAGCGCACCGACGGCCTGTCGATCTTCGTACTCGACATGCGCGAGGCGCTCGGCAACGGCCTGACGATCCGGCCGATCCGCACGATGATGAATCACTCCACCACGGAGATCTTCTTCGATTCGGTGCGCGTGCCGGCCGAGAACCTCGTCGGCGAGGAGGGACGGGGCTTCCGCTACATCCTCTCGGGCATGAACGCGGAGCGGATCCTGATCGCGGCCGAGTGCATCGGCGACGCCAAGTGGTTCATCGAGAAGGCCAGCGCCTACGCTCGCGAGCGCTCGGTGTTCGGCCGCCCGATCGGCGTCAACCAGGGCGTGCAGTTCCCGATCGCCCGGGCCTACGCCCAGATGCGCGCGGCCGAGCTGATGGTGCAGAAGGCCGCCGCCCTGTTCGAGGCCGGCGAGCCCTGCGGCGCCGAGGCCAACATGGCCAAGATGCTGGCGGCGGAGGCGAGTTGGGCCGCGGGCGAGGCCTGCATCCAGACCCATGGCGGCTTCGGCTTCGCCGAGGAATACGACATCGAGCGCAAGTTCCGCGAGACGCGGCTCTACCAGGTGGCGCCCGTCTCCACGAACCTGATCCTCAGCCACCTCGCCGAGCACGTGCTCGGCCTGCCGCGCTCGTATTGAGCGCGTCTCTGTCGGTTCGCGTCGTCAAGCTCGCTATCGCTTCAGGACTGGATGCGCCTCGCGAAGCCGACGCCGCGTTTTCGATCCCGCTGAGCTGAGATCGGAAGCTTCCATCCCGCGACCTCATCCTGAGGTGGTGGCGCGCAGCGCCTCCCTCGAAGGAGGGCTCCAGAGAGCACGGCGATTTCTGGAGCCCTCCTTCGAGGCCGCAGCGTCCGCTCCGGCGCCTCAGGATGAGGTCGGGGGTTGGGATTTCGCAGGTTGTAAAAGTCCTCGGACCTCTCCGTCCACGTCGAGGCGATCGGAAACGAGCCGCGCCCCGGGACGCTTGGCGAGTTCCACGAGCCTGTTCCAGTCGCCGCGGATCAGCGCTTCCTTCTTCGATCGGCTCCAACCCTTGATGCGCCGTTCGGACGCGATCGCATCGACGATGAGATCGAATTTCTCGGCGTAGACCAGCGTGACCGGTCGGCGCCGGCTCGTATAGCCGCCGTAGATTCCCGCTTGATGCTCGGCCATCCGCCGGTCGAGCGTCTGCCCACGTGCCGAGCCGACATAGTAGCTGCCGTCAGCGCAACGGAGGATGTAGACGAAAGCCGTCATGGCAAAATCTTGAGGCGTGGAGATGCGTTCGACAGTTCCGTTCGAGCATCCCATTCCGGGGCTCGGGCACGCGCGCATTGCTTGCGAGGCAGCCGTCCCGTTTTCGCGAGACCGGACGGTGACGCCCTCGGGATGAGGTGATGCGGGGCGGTTCGTCCATCGATCAGGAACGGCGTGTCTCTCAACCCAACACCCGCCCGACCAGGATGCGCGCCAGGGCTCTGGGCGGCTCCGTGGTGACCGCGGCGAGCTTGCCCGTCGTGGCCAGGGCGGCGAGGCCGTGGAGCGCGGCCCAGAGCGCGGCCACGACCCGGCGGCGCTCGTCGGCATCCGGCAGCAACGGCGCCAGAACCGTGCCGACGAGGCCCGTGGCGGCGGCCAGGGCCTCGGTGTGCTCGGCCGGCGCGATCGTGCCCGGCGCGACCGCGTATTCGTGGACGAGGCCCCACACCGCCGGATCCTCTGCCACGAAGGCGAGGTAGGCGTCGGCGAGCGCGAGCGCGTTGGCGCGGGGGCCCGCATCCGGGTCGATAGCCGCAGCCAGGGCCGCGTGCAGCCGCTCCAGGGTCCGGGCGTTCACCGCCAAAACCACCTGATCGAGGTCGCCCACCGCGTTGTAGATCGAGTTCGGCGCGTAGCCGATCGCGGCGGCGAGCGGGCGCATGCCGAGCGCCCGCAGGCCGTCCCGGCGCACGATCGCCTCCGCCGCCTCGGCCACGAGCGTGCGGAAGCCCGCACGGTCGTGCTCGCCCCGCGGCCCGCTCGCCCGCCCCTTCCGTGCCTGCGCCACCCGCAAAGCTCCCCTTCCCGTGCGGCCACGCACCGCCGGCCGGCCGTGAATTGCACATTGTGCAAATGCCAGCGCGGCGCCTCCCGACAGGGTTGCACCCGCGCCTGTGGGCGGACCGCGCCGCAACGATGATCCCGCAAGGATATCTTGAGGCGTTCCGGCCGAGATTTGACGCGAGCGCGCCCCCTGGTCCAGTCAGGGCGGAGCCGGAGAGACTGCCATGTTCCGCACGTTGATGACCGCGCGGCGCTTCGCGCCGCTGTTCTGGTGCCAGTTCTTCTCGGCGTTCAACGACAACTTCCTCAAGAACGCCCTCGCGTTCCTGATCCTGTTCAAGGTCGGCAACGAGGGGGGCTCGCATGCGGGTGTCCTGGTGACGCTGGCGAGCGCCGTGTTCATCGGGCCGTTCTTCATCCTCTCCGGCCTCGGGGGCGAACTCGCCGACCGCTACGACAAGGCGGTGGTGGCCAAGCGCCTGAAGTTCGCCGAGATCTTCGCCGCGGGCGCGGCCGTCCTCGGCTTCGTGCTCCATTCGGTCCCGGTTCTGTTCGTGGCGCTCGGCATGTTCGGGGTGATCGCCGCCCTGTTCGGCCCGATCAAGTACGGCATCCTGCCCGATCACCTGAAGCGCGAGGAATTGCCCGCCGGCAACGCGCTGGTCGAGGGCGCGACCTTCCTGGCGATCCTGCTCGGTACCATCGTGGCCGGTCTCGCCAGCGCGATGGGCGGCTCCGGCCTCGCCTTCGGCGCGCTGATCATGGTCTTCGCCGTGCTGTGCTGGCTCTCCGCGCGGATGATCCCGCGCACCGGGGAGGGCGCTCCCGATCTCGCGGTGGACCGCAACGTCGCCCGCTCCACCGCCGCGCTCCTGCGCGACATCTGGGGCGATACCCGCCTCTGGCGCGGCTCGGTGATCGTGAGCTGGTTCTGGCTCGTGGGTGCCGTGGTCCTGTCCCTGCTGCCGGTGCTGGTGAAGGAGCGCTTCAACGGCTCCGAGACCGTGGTGACGCTGCTGCTCGCGGTGTTCTCGGTCGGCATCGCCCTGGGCTCCGGCCTCGCCTCCTGGCTCGCCAGCGGGCGGATCGTGCTGCTGCCCACCCCCGTCGGCGCGGTGCTGATGGGCGTGTTCGGGCTCGATCTGGCCTGGACCGTCGGGCAGCTGCCGCCGGCCTCCGGCCCGATGCTCGACGCGCTCACCTTCCTCGGCACCGGCTCGGGCCTGCGCGCCACCCTCGACTTCCTCGGCGTCGCCGCCGCGGGCGGCCTCTACATCGTGCCCTCCTTCGCGGCGGTGCAGGCCTGGACCGAGAAGGCCAAGCGCGCCCGGGTCATCGGCGCGGTCAACGTGCTGACGGCGGCCTTCATGGTGGCCGGAACGCTCGGCCTCGCCGTGCTGCAGGGCGCGGGCTTCTCGATCGCCAGCCTGCTGGCCATCGTGGGCGTGCTCAACCTCGTGGTCGGCGTCGTGGTGTTCATGACCCTGCCGACGAGCCCGTTCCGGGACGCGCTCTCGATCCTGTTCCGCGCCTTCTACCGGCTGGAGATCCGGGGCCTGGAGAACGTCGAGAAGGCCGGTCCCAACGCCATCGTGGCCCTCAACCACGTCTCGTTCCTCGACGCGCCGCTCGCCCTCTCGCTCCTCGAGGCGGAGCCGGTCTTCGCCATCGACCACGGCATCGCTCAGCGCTGGTGGGTTCGGCCGTTCCTGAAGGTGACGAAGGCGATGCCGCTCGATCCGACGCGCCCGCTCGCCACCCGGACGCTGATCAACGCGGTCAAGGGCGGCGAGACGCTGATCATCTTCCCCGAGGGCCGGCTCACCGTCACCGGCAGCCTGATGAAGGTCTATGACGGCGCGGGCCTGATCGCCGACAAGTCCGGCGCCATGGTGGTGCCGGTGCGGATCGAGGGCCTGGAGCGCACGGTGTTCTCGCGGCTGTCGCGCCAGCAGGTGCGCCGCCGCTGGTGGCCCAAGGTCACCGTCACCATCCTCGAGCCGGTGAAGCTCGAGGTCGATCCGGCGCTCAAGGGCAAGGCGCGCCGGCAGGCGGCGGGCGCGGCGCTCTACGGCATCATGTCGGATCTGGTCTTCCGCACCACCGATTTCGACCACGGCCTGATGCGGGCGCTCTGCGACGCCGGCGAGCGCCACGGCTGGCACCGCACCGCGATCGAGGATCCGGTCGCCGGCACGCTCAGCTACGGCCGGCTGGTGATGGGGGCCAACATCCTGGCCCGCAAGCTCATGCCGCTCTGCCCGGCGGGCAAGGCCATCGGCGTGATGCTGCCGAACGCCAACGGCGCCGCCGTCACCTTCTTCGCCCTCGCCTCCGCGGGCCGGGTGCCGGCGATGATCAACTTCTCGGCCGGCGCGGCCAACATCCTGGCCGCCTGCCGGGCCGCCGAGGTGACGACGATCCTGACCTCGCGGGCCTTCATCGAGAAGGGACGCCTCGGAGCCCTCGTCGAGGCGATCCGGGACACGGTGACGCTGGTCTATCTCGAGGACGTGCGCGCGGGGGTGAGCACGGGCGACAAGATCCGCGGGCTCCTGAGCGCCCGCGCGCCCCTCGTCGACCGCCGCGGCGACGATCCGGCCGCGATCCTGTTCACCTCGGGCTCGGAGGGCGCGCCGAAGGGCGTGGTGCTGGCCAACCGCAACATGCTGGCCAACACCGCGCAGGTCGCCGCCCGGATCGATTTCGGGCCGACCGACAAGGTCTTCAACGTGCTGCCGGTCTTCCACGCCTTCGGGCTGACGGCGGGCCTCGTGCTGCCGCTGGTCTCGGGCGTGCCCGTCTACCTCTACCCGTCGCCGCTGCATTACCGGATCGTGCCGGAGCTGATCTACGGCTCGAACAGCACGGTCCTGTTCGGCACCGACACCTTCCTGCGCGGCTACGCCAAGGCCGCGCACGCCTACGACATGCGCTCGCTGCGCTACGTCGTGGCCGGCGCCGAGGCCGTGAAGGACTCGACCCGCAAGACCTACGCGGAGAAGTTCGGCCTGCGCATCCTCGAAGGCTACGGCGTCACCGAATGCGGGCCGGTCGTCGCGCTGAACACCCCGATGTTCAACCGGTTCGGGACGGTCGGCCGGCTGATGCCCGCGATGGAATGGCGGCTCGACCCGGTGCCCGGCATCGACGAGGGCGGCCGCCTCGTGGTGCGCGGCCCGAACATCATGCTGGGCTACCTGCGCAGCGAACGCCCCGGCGTGCTGGAGCCGCCGCCGGAGGGCTGGCACGACACCGGCGACATCGTGGCGATCGACGGGCTCGGCTTCGTCACGATCAAGGGCCGGGCCAAGCGCTTCGCCAAGATCGCGGGCGAGATGGTCTCGCTGGCCACGATCGAGGCGCTCGCGGCCGAGCTCTGGCCGGAGATCCCGAGCGCGGTGGCCGCGGTCCCGGATGCCCGCAAGGGCGAGCGCCTGATCCTGTTCACCGAGCGCAAGGACGCGACGCGCGCCGCCTACCAAGCCTTCGCCAAGGAGCGCGGCGCCTCCGACATCGCGATCCCCGCCGAGGTGGTGGTGCTCGACCGGGTGCCGATGCTCGGCACCGGAAAGGTCGATCAGGTCGGGGTGACGAAGCTCGCCCGCGAGCGGGCGGCGACGTCGGAAGCCGCCTGACCCGCCCTGCCGCGCTCGCCATGCGGCGCAGCACCGATCCGCCACACGGGCGGGTCGGTGCGGATCGTCGGGGTCGCGACCGCGGCTAGGCCGCGACGCCCGTCCCGATCGGACAGCTCACCCCGGTGCCGCCGAGACCGCAATAGCCGGCCGGGTTCTTGGCCAGGTACTGCTGATGGTAATCTTCCGCGAAGTAGAACTGCTGCAGCGGCTTGATCTCCGTGGTCACGTCCGGGTAGCCGCGCTGGGCCAGCGCCTCGGCATAGGCGGCGCGCACCCGCTCGGCGACGGCGATCTGGCTCTCGTCCGTGGTGTAGATCCCGGAGCGGTACTGGGTGCCGACATCGTTGCCCTGGCGCATGCCCTGCGTCGGGTCGTGGCTCTCGAAGAAGGTCTTGAGCACGGATTCGAGCGGCAGCACGGCGGGATCGAACACCACCAGGACCACCTCGTTGTGCCCGGTCCGCCCGCTGCAGACCTCCTCGTAGGTCGGGTTGGGGGTGTAGCCCCCCGCGTAGCCGACGGCGGTGACGACGACGCCCTCCGGAAGCTGCCAGAACTTGCGCTCGGCCCCCCAGAAGCAGCCGAACCCGAGGACGATGCGCGCGCTGCCCTCCGGATAGGGGCCCTTCAGCGGCTGCCCGTTGACGAAGTGGCGCTCGGCCGTCGGCAGCGGCGTCGCCCGACCCGGCAGGGCCTCGTCCGGCTGCGGCATCTCGGGGCGCTTGCGGAACAGGAACATCGGGTCTCTCCGGTCGGTCGTCGGTGCCACCCTGATATGGGGTGCCGCGCGCCCCGCGTGAACGGCAGCGCGACCGCGTCGCAGGCCGGGTCGTCCGCCGCGCTCCCGGTGCCAGCGGTCGCTGCGCCCGCGCCCGACGAGCCCAAGGCTGCCGGCGGACGCGCGGCGGCTTGCGTCAGGGACGGGTGAGGAAGCCGATCGGCTCGCGCGGCGGCTGGCCGAGCCAGATCAGCGCCGCACCGAGGCCGAGCCCGATCAGCGAGGCGGGCGCGAGGGTCAGCGGCGCGAGCAGCAGGTCCCAGAGCCAGGGTGCCGCGCCCTGGACGCTTCCCTGGAGCGCGCCGGCCCTGTCCTTGAACAGGGCGCCGATCACCTCGGAGACCGGCGTGAAGCGCAGGGCGTTGTTGGCGATCGAGCGGGCGCCGTCATAGACCAGAGCGACGAAACCGCCGGCCAGACAGAGAAACCCGACGAGGCGGCTGAGAAAACGGAGCATGACATGTCCCGGCGGGTCGGTTCCGGCCCGGTCGGCAGGGATTATGGCCGGGCTCGCACGAGCGCAAGGCGGAGCGTGCGGTTGCCCCTGCGGAACGGCCGTGTCAGAGCGGCGCCGTCGGGCCGGAAGGGTGGGATCAGCAACTTGGATTCGAGCGCAGGCGGCCGTCCCGGTCGCATCGACGAGCACGCGCCGCCGGCCCTGGTGATCTTCGATTGCGACGGCGTCCTCGTCGATAGCGAGCCGATCAGCCTCGCCTGCCTCGCCGCGGCCCTGAACCGCATCGGCGTGGCCATCGACGTCGAGACCGTGCGGGCGCGTTTCGCCGGTACGGCCATGCCCTCGATCATGGCGCACGTGGCGGCCGATTACGGCATCACGGCGCCGCCGGGCTTCGTCGACGCCGTGAAGGGGGAGACCCTGCGGGCCTTCGATGCGGATCTGCGCGCCATGACGGGCGCGGCGGAGACCATCGCGTCGCTCGATCTGCCGCGCTGCGTCGCCTCGAGCAGCGATCCCGTACGGCTTCGGCATTCCCTCGGCCTCACCGGCCTGCTGCCGCTGTTCGAGGGCCGGGTCTTCTCGTCGGTCGAGGTGGCGCGCGGCAAGCCGTTCCCCGACCTGTTCCTCCACGCCGCCGACCGGATGGGCGCGGACCCGGAGACCTGCCTGGTGATCGAGGACAGCGTGCCGGGCGTGACAGCGGCCCGCGCGGCCGGCATGCCCGTGATCGGCTTCACCGGCGGCGGGCACTGGGCCCACGACCGCCTCGGCGCCGATCTCGCCGCGGCCGGCGCGCGGCGGGTCGTCTCGGACTATCCCGCCCTGCGACGGACCATCCTCGGCGGAGCGGCCGCCCTCGCCTGAGCCGGGCAGGCGGCCGTCGCGCATCGGGACGACTGCCGGGCCCGCCGACCGGATCGGCTTCCTACCTCCGAAGGGCAAGAGTTCGAAAGAACGTTCCATTGACGGCTGCGGCGGCCATGACCATCTTCATGATGTCCCGGCTCAGTATCCAGCCGGGGACCGCGGTGATTTGGAGAGCGTTGCTTGCGCCGCGATAACAAACGCTAAAGTACCGTGCGATTCCGGATGCTAGAAATCCGGATGCAGGGTCCCTCTCGGGAGGTCGCATGATTGGGTTGAACGTCAGGTTCACGCTTTCCACGGCGCCGATGCTTCGCCTGCCGAACGCGCGCTGTCGAGGCTGATCGCCAGATCCAGCCTCGATCCCGTGCAACCGTGCCGGCCGCGCGAGCGGCGACCCAGGAACCGATATTCCCCATGCCCGACACCGCAGCCATCCTGTCCACCGAACCGTCGGCGACGCGCCGCTCGGAACCCACGCGGATCATCGAGATCGGCGAGATCGTCGCCGGCATCGCCGTCCCCGAGGGCGGTCGCGTGCGCTTCTTCTCCTCGGCCCGCGACTTCGACAGCCTCGACGGAGCCGTCTTCGGAAGCACCCAGCATGTCGTGCGGGCCGCGCGCGCCGCCGGCTCCGCGACCCGGATCGCCCGCTAGCGCGCCGGGCGCCGCGCCACCGGGCGACGGCCCGTGCGGGGCGCTACCTGCACTCCTCGCGCGTGCGCTTCATCGCGTCGGCGAACCCGGCCAGGGCGTACTCGTCGCTGGTCGGCTTGCCCCGCATCGAGGTCGTCCGGATCGTCAGCTTCGGAGCCCGCCCGCTCATCTCGGCGACAACGCGGCCTTCCTCGGCCGGGTTCTGAAGCCAGGCGTTGCCGTCCTTGATCACCAGACCGTAGCGGGTGGTGCCGATGCTGAGGCTCGGATCGGTCGGTGCCGCGGCCGCACCCGGCTTCGCCTGGGCGGCGGCCGGCTTGGCCGGGAAGCCCAGCATCACCGCCACCTCGTTCTCGACGTTCTCGCCCTTGCGCACGGTGACGAACAGGTAGGCCGTGTCGCGCTTCAGGGTATTGGGCGAGCGGGTCTGCGGCTGGGCGATGGCGTAGCAGAGCCGGGCCTTGCCCTGGCCGTTGGTGAAGACGTTCCAGTCGCCGATGACCGCCACGGGGGTCGCCTGCTGCATGCCGGGCGGCGTGCTCGGTGTCTTCGGCCGCTCGCGCCCGCGCCGGCCGCGACGGCCGGTCGGCTCCGCGGCGGGATCGGCCTCCTGGGCCTGGGCGACACCGATCGATGCCGTCATCGCCCCGCCGGAGACGAGGAGCACGGACGCGACGCCCCCGATCGGAAGCAATGCTGGCGTCACGGCGAGCACGGACCCAAGCAGTGAGGCGAGGATCGAGCGGAAAGCAGGGCGCATCGGCACATCCTGAGGGCTACATCACCGCGCCCGAGCTTGGCCGGGCGTAGGATCTAGTGACGCTTGACCATCAAGACGGCAAGAGGGTGCTTCGATGACCGGTCCGGCACAGGGGGCCGGATCGGATCAGACCGCGCGGATCTCGGCGGCGTTCGCAGCGGCCATGGCGGCGACGGGCAGGGCCTCGGGCGCCACCGCGATCGTGACCGGGACGGGCTCGACCGCGGCCGGACGCTGGCGCGGGGCCGGATCGTTGTAGGGCGTGTTGTAGCCCTTGCGGACCGCGGCCCAGAAGGTCTCGCTGGACAGGCCGGTGCCGACCAGGGCGGCATCGATCATCGCGGTCGCATTCGCCGCGAGGGCGGGGGCTTCGTCCGGCTCGATCCAACTCTCGACGCGCATGCTGCGTTCTCCGATCCACAAGGCCGAGCTTGTACCAGACGAGACTTAGCTGAACGGTGAACGCGAGGGCGCTGCGATAGGTTGCAGCGCACAACGGAATTTGCGGGGGCCCGAACCGTCAGGCGGCGGCCCCGTCGCCGAGCCGCGCGATCCACGCGCTCGCCTGCGCGCGGACGTTGTCGGGCGCCGTCCCGCCGAAGCTGGTGCGGCTCGCCACCGAGTTCTCGACGCCGAGCACGGCGTAGACGGCGTCGGTGATCCGCGGCTCCGCCTCCTGCATCTCGGCGAGCGACAGGTCCTCCAGGCCCACGCCTCGGGCGGAGGCGGCCCCGACCAGCCGGCCGGTGACGTGATGGGCCTGCCGGAAGGGCAGGCCGAGTTCGCGCACGAGCCAGTCGGCGAGGTCGGTGGCGGTGCTGTAGCCGGAGCCGGCGGCCCGGCTGAGCACCTCGGCCACCGGCTCGAGATCGCGGACCATCCCGGTCATCGCAGCGAGGCAGAGCGAGAGGGATTGGAGGGCGTCGAAGGTGCCCTCCTTGTCCTCCTGCATGTCCTTCGAATAGGCGAGCGGCAGGCCCTTCATGACGATGAGGAGGCCGGTGAGCGCCCCGACGATGCGTCCGGCCTTGGCCCGGACCAGCTCCGCCGCGTCGGGATTGCGCTTCTGCGGCATGATCGACGAACCGGTGGTGTAGCCGTCCGACAGGCGCACGAAGCCGAACTGGGCCGAGGTCCAGACCACCAGCTCCTCGGCGAAGCGCGACAGGTGCACGGCGCAGATCGAGGCGGCGGCGAGCGATTCGAGGGCGAAGTCGCGGTCGGCCACCGAATCCAGGGAATTCGCGGTCGGGCGGTCGAAGCCGAGGGCCGCCGCGGTGGCGTGCCGGTCGATCGGGAAGGAGGTGCCGGCGAGCGCCGCCGCGCCGAGCGGGCACTCGTTGAGGCGCGCGCGGGCATCGCGGAACCGGCCGCGGTCACGCGCCAGCATCTCCACATAGGCGAGGCAATGGTGGCCGAAGGTGACGGGCTGGGCCGATTGCAGGTGGGTGAAGCCCGGCATCACCGTCCCCGCATGGGCGAGCGCCTTGGCGGCCAGGGCCCGCTGGAGGTCGGCGGCCTGCCCGTCGAGGGCGTCGAGGGTGTCGCGCACCCACAGCTTCATGTCGGTGGCGACCTGATCGTTGCGCGAGCGCGCGGTGTGCAGGCGGCCCGCCGCCGGGCCGACGATCTCGGTCAGGCGGCTCTCGACGGACATATGGATGTCCTCGAGCTCGCGCCGGAATTCGAAGCGGCCCGCCTCGATCTCGGCCAGGACGGACTTGAGCCCGGCCTGAATCGCGTCCACATCGTCGGCTGGCAGGATGCCGGCGCGTCCGAGCATCGCCACATGCGCCAGCGAGCCGCGGATGTCCTGCGGCGCGAGGCGCTTGTCGAATCCGATCGAGGCGTTGATCTCTTCCATGATCTCGGCGGGGCCGCTCGCGAAGCGCCCGCCCCACATCCGGTTGCTCATGCTCTCAACGTCCCTTCCGCGGCCCGTACCGAAGAGGCAAGGCTGATGCCCGCCCAACTCGTGCGTCTCGCTCTCGGCGCGATCCTCGTGACCGCGCTCGGTGCCGGGCTTGCCCTATACGGGACCGGCTCCATCGGCGGCAACGGGGCCGACGGCCCGTGCACGGGGTCCGACCCGGCGCTGGCCCGGGTCTCGGCCGCGGCTCGCGGCGAGGTCGCAGCGATGCAGGCGCCGGAACGGGCCCGCCGCGCGCCCGACATCGCCTTCCGGGGGCCGGACGGACGCGAGACTCGGCTCGAATCCCTGCGGGGGCGGACCCTGCTGGTGAATCTGTGGGCGACCTGGTGCGCGCCCTGCAAGGCCGAGATGCCGGCCCTGGACCGGCTGCAATCCGCCCTCGGCGGGCCGGATTTTGCCGTGGTGGCGATCAACCTCGACACCCGCAACACCGAGAAGCCGCCGCTCTGGCTGAAGGACAACGGCATCGCCGACCTCGCCTATTACGCCGATCCCGGCGGCCGGGTGCTGCCCGCCATCCAGCGGGATACCGGCTCGACCGGGCTGCCGACCACCCTGCTGGTCGACGGCGCCGGCTGCACGATCGGCGTGATGAAGGGGCCGGCCGAGTGGTCGAGCCAGGACGGACGCAACCTCATTCTGGCAGCCCTGGGGCGCGACCGGCGCTGAGCCGGCGCGGACCGGCGCGCCTCGACGAAGCGCGCCGGCAGGGCTGCAGGCTCACCGCGGCGGGGCTGAACCCTGCGCCTGACCCTGCTGGATCAGCGGCGTGATGCGGCGCACAGTGACCCGGCGGTTCTCGCGCGACGGCCCTTGTGTGTTCACCTTCAGGTATTGCTCGCCGTAGCCCTGGGTCGTCAGGTTCTCGGGCGGCACCTGGAAGCGCTGCGTCAGCACGGTGGCCACCGATTGGGCGCGCCGGTCCGAGAGCGACAGGTTGTCGACATCGGCCCCGACCGCGTCGGTGTAGCCCTCGATCAGGAAGACCTCCTGCGGGTTATTGCGCACCGCCTGGTTGATCGCCGCCGCGATGGTCGACAGGCGCGCGGCCTGGTCGGACGTCACCGTGAAGGAGCCGGTGTCGAAGGTGATCGTATCGATGTCGACGCTGCGCATCCGCGCCCGCAATTGCGGACTGTAGCGGACCTGATCGAGCGTGTAGCGCCGGTCGACCGCCACCACCGGCGGGGCCGAGAGCGCCTCGTAGACACTGCGCTCGTCGGCACCCTCGTACTCCACCACGTAGCGCTCGCGCGGGATCCGGATGTCGGGCGGGGGCAGATCGACGACGTCCTCGTAGATCGGGCGGCGCGCACCGGCGCCGTTGTCGATCAGGATCACCTCGCGACCGTCGCGGTAGCGGCGCGAGCGGCGCAGCAGGCGGCCGTCGTCGTCGACCACGGTGACGATCTGCTCCCCGTTGGGACGGTCGAGATAGGTGTAGACGTCGCTGCCGCGGCGCTCGCTGCGGTAGCCGCGCCGGTCGAGATCGCGGAAGCGCTCGTTCTCGTCGTGGCGGATGAAGTAATTGTCGCGGTCGCGCACGATGATGCGGCCGGGCTCGCGGATGTAGGTCCGGCCGTCCTCGTTGAACTCCCGCCGGTCGCGGCGGACGCGGTCGTAGTCGCGCACGTCCTCGTCGTCCTCACGGAATCCGCCCGGCACGTAGCCGGGTCGGCCCGGAATGTTGAAGCCGCGGCGATCGTCGACACCCGGTCCACGCCGGTCGTCGCCCAGACCGCGACGATCGTCGCCCGGACCGCGCCGGTCGTCGCCCGGACCGCGCCGATCGTCGGCACCGGGGCCACGCCGGTCGTCGGCACCGGGGCCGCGCCTGTCGTCGCTCAGACCGCGGCGGTCGTCGCCCGGGCCACGGCGGTCATCGGCGCCGGAACCGCGGCGGTCATCGGCGCCGGGACCGCGGCGATCGTCGCCTCGGCCGACAGGCGCGGCGTCACGGCCGTCGGGGCCCGCACCGGGCGGCTGGACCGGGCGGCCCGGAACGCCGGGCGCCTGATTGGGTGCGGGCGCCGCGTTGCCGCCGCTCTCGGGACGCTGGACCGGGCGGCCCGGCACGCCGGGTGCCTGGTTCGGCGCGGTCACCCCGTTCGGGCCCGCATCCGGACGCTGGACCGGACGACCCGGAACGCCGGGCGCCTGATTGGGAGCGGGCGCGGCGCCGCCCGGGGCCGGCCCGGGCTGTGCGGCGCCCGGACGCTGCGGCGGCTGACCCGGGGCGGCGTCGGGCCGGGTCGTGGGCCGGCGCTCCGGCCCCGCATCCGGCGGCTCGGGGGGGCGGCGCGTCGGCGCGCCCGGTCCGGCATCGGGAGCGGCACGGTTCGGAGCGGCGCGTTCGGGCGCCGGTGCGGGACGCTCGGGCGCAGCGTCCGGTCGGGCGCGGCCCGGCTCCGAGCGGGGAACCGGCTTCTGCGGCGTATCGGCCTCGGGGGTCCTGCGGTTCGGCTCCGGCGCCTCCCGGCGCTCGGGCGCCGCCGGCCTCTCGGGCTGGCGCTCGCGGGCCGCGGGCGGCGTCGGCCGTTCCGCCGGCTCGCGCTCCGGACGGGCAGGGCGCTCGGGCTGCCGGTCGGGCTGACGCTGCGGCGGACCCCGATCCTCCCGCGGCTCCGGCCGCTCGCGTGCGGCGGGCCGTTCGGCAGGCGCAGCCCGTTCGGCGGGCGAAGCCCGTTCGGCCGGCGCGGCACGCTCCGGGGGGCCGCGCTCGGGGCGCGGTCCGCCGCGCGGGCCCTCGCCTCCGCCCCGCGGGCCTTCCCCTCCGCCACGCGGTCCCTCACCCCCGCCGCGCGGGCCCCGCTCCATCTCGGGGCCGCCCTGTGCGAGGAGCGTGCGTCCTCCGGCATCGGCGAAGACGGCGCTCGGGCTCGCGAGGAGGCCGGGCAGCATCGTGCCGGCCAGGAGGAGAAGGCGGAGATTCCGCATCGATCGGCTTTCGCTCCGGCGCCGCTCGGCCGATTTCGGGCTCATCGCCCGAGGCGTCCGGCGGACACGCGCGTGACAGGGACCGCCCGGACACGCTTGGCGCGGGCCCGAGGGTTCGGCCGATCCGAACCCCCGTCCGCCGCGATGGTTCCCGTTTTGGCCGCGATCGCCGGGGCGCGATCACGCAGACGTCAGGGAGCGTCGCGCTTCGGGGCCGCGAACATGTCGGGCGCGATGATGCGGATGCTGGTGCGCTCGGGTTTCGGCGCGCTGTCGGCCGTTGCAGTGGCGGCGTCCCCGGCCGGAACCGCTCCGGTGCTCGCCGTGGCGCGGCTGGCCGCGTCGGCCGCCAGCTCGGCCGCCGTCCGATCCGCGCGCCCGACGAGGGTGAGGCGCACCTTCGGCCGCGACAGCGCCTCCGCCTGCATCGGCGTGACGAAGATGTCGCCCTTGTGCCGCACCATCATGCTCTCGGCCTTGACCAGGGACTGGGCCCAGGTCTGGTTCGCCGGCTTGCACGAGCAGTTCGGCACGAAGGCCTTCTGGAACTTGAAGGCGTTGGCGAGCGACGCGTAGGCCCGGCTGCCCTTGATCGAGGCGGCGTGGCGCAGGGCATCGTCCCCGTAGGGCATCGAGTAGGCGAGCGCCTCGGTGCCGGGGCAGAGCGCCTGGCACATCTCGTCGGCGCCCCCGCGCCCCTCCGGCAGATTCTTCATCGGGAAGAAGCCGCCGTCGCAGGTCCGAACGCAGATCACCTGCGCCCCGCCGCTGGCATAGGCCTCGCGGCTGCCGCCCTCGGCCCGGTTGCCGAGCGCACAGTTCGCCGCGATGAAGGACTGGAGCTGCCGGCGCCGCGCGGAATGGTCCTCCGTGCCCACGCTGCTTCCGTAGGTCGCGTTCAGGGCGCGGATCCGCTGCTCCACCGCACCGCATTGCGGCGGGCGGCTGTCGAAGAACAGGAAGCGGCCGCCCTCGCAATTCAAGCTGCGGTAATAGGCCTCCAGCCGGCCGATCTCGCCCTGCAGCGCCCGGCTGACGCTCGCGCCGTCCGACAGGCTCGCCAATTCGGCCCGGTAGCGCGGACAAGCGGGATTGGGCGCCGGCGCGCCCGAATCGGGCGCGACTCCCTGCGCGATCGCGGGCGCCGCCCCGAGGCAGGGCAGCACCAGGACGAACGCCCGGAGGGTCCGGCGGAAGAAGGAACGCAACGGCGGCATCGGCAACCGGGATCTCGGGGCCGGATCGGGCGGCCCGGGGTGGGACCCCGGCGCCGTCGGCGCGATCACGGGGACAACATTTTTTAACACCCTCGCGCTTCGGCGACACCCCTCCTACATGCCTGCCACGGTTCCAGAGGGGGATTGAACGGCGATGTTGTTTCGGTGTCTCACAGCGGGTCTGCTCGCGGTCACGGCCCTGGCCGTCTCGTTCCCCGCGCGGGCGGACGATCCCGATCGGATCTTCGACAAATCGACGGTGTGGCGACCGCTGACGCCGAACGACAAGCTGGTGGTCTACGGCGTCGACGATCCGAGCGTCTCGGGGGTCGCCTGCTGGTACACCCAGCCCGAGAAGGGCGGCATCAAGGGAACGCTCGGCCTCGCCGAGGACGTCTCGGACATCTCTCTCGCCTGCCGGCAGGTCGGCCCGGTGCAGTTCAAGGGCAAATTCGGCCAGGGCGAAGTCGTGTTCAGCGAGCGTCGGTCGCTGATCTTCAAGTCGATGCAGATCGTGCGCGGATGCGACGTCAAGCGCAATACGCTGATCTACATGGTCTATTCCGACAAGGTCATCCAGGGTTCGCCGAAGAACTCGACCTCGGCGGTGCCGCTGATGCCCTGGGGCACCGAACCGCCGCAGAAATGCGGCGATTTCCTCAAGGGCTGAGTCCCGATCCGGGCGGCCACAGACGGGCGCGGAGGCCGGACTCCGCGCAGCCGCCGTTCAATCCTTCGGTCGCTCGATCCTGGCGGTCGCTCAATCCTTGCAGGTGATGCGCAGGGGGCGCTCGGCCGGCTTGGCGACCGGAAGGTCGACGGCGCCGGTATATTCCTCGGCGGCGGCGACGCCGAAGGAGCCGGCGGCCGCGAAGCCCTGCGACTCGCACCAGGAATCGGCCACGACCTGGCCGCAGGCGCTGCCCGGCGTGGTCAGGCAATCGGCGACGCCGTAGCCCTCGCTCGACGGGATCAGGAAGGTCTTCTCGGCATGCGCGGCCGGGACCGCTTCGCCGCCGGCCTGCGCGCCCGCGGCGAGCGTGGTGATCAGGGCAGCGGCGAGAAGGGCGCTGAGGGCGGCCGAGGCGCGCATGGAGAATTCCTTGGTGTCACGGTTTGGCTTGCAGGGAGCACCTGCGGCGAAAGTCCGACGGCGCGGTAAACAAAGCCTTTCGCGGATGGTCCGCGTCCCGGCGGCGGCGGGCGCCGTCGGCGTTCTCGAATTCATCACCGTTTTGGGTTAGCCCGATCCGGGCGGCAGGTCCGTCGCGGATCCGCAACAGCGATCCGGGCCGGCCCGCACGCGGCGCGCGCCCGGTCGCGGCGCGGACGGGCGGTGGAGCCCGGCGCCGGGCGGGGCAGGTGCTTGAGGGGGCTGGGGAGTTTCGCCCGGGCCACCCCGCGCGCGGCGGCGCGGCGCGGACTCGGCCGCGCGGCAGGAGGAATGGGTTTCATGGCGCGGATGTTGCGGCTCTACAACACGCTGACCGGCGCCAAGGCCCCCTTCGCGCCGATCGATCCGGACCGGGTCCGGATGTATGCCTGCGGGCCCACGGTCTACGACGCCGCCCATATCGGCAACGCCCGCCCGATCATCGTCTTCGATCTGCTGTTCCGCCTGCTGCGCCACCTCTACGGCGACGCGCACGTGACCTATGCCCGCAACGTCACGGACGTAGACGACAAGATCAACGCGCGCGCCGCCGAGCGCGGCATCACCATCCGGGAGCTCACGGACGGAACGCTGGCGCAGTTCCACCGGGACATTCGCGACCTCGGCGTGCTGATGCCCGAGGACGTGAACGTCGCCGGGCAGCCGCCGCGCTTCATCGAGCCGCGCGCCACCGACCACATCGCCGAGATGGCGGCGATGATCGAGCGCCTCGTCGCGGCGGGCCATGCCTACGTCGCGGCCGACCACGTGCTGTTCGACGTGCCGGCGATGCCCGATTACGGGGCGCTCTCGAAGCGTCCGCTGGACGAGATGGAGGCCGGCGCCCGGGTCGAGGTCGCGCCCTACAAGCGCTCGCCCCTCGACTTCGTCCTCTGGAAGCCCTCGAAGCCGGGCGAGCCGTCCTGGCCCTCGCCCGCGGGCATCACGGTGCCGGGGCGGCCGGGCTGGCACATCGAGTGCTCGGCGATGTCGGCCAAGCATCTCGGCGAGACCTTCGACATCCACGCGGGCGGGATCGACCTGATCTTCCCGCACCACGAGAACGAGGTGGCGCAGTCCCGCTGCTGCTTCGGCACGCCGGTGATGGCCAATGTCTGGCTGCACAACGGCTTCCTCCAGGTGGAGGGCGAGAAGATGTCGAAATCGGCCGGCAACTTCATCACCATCCGGGAGGTGCTGAACGATTGGCCGGGCGAGGTCGTGCGCCTCAACATGCTGAAGACGCATTATCGCCAGCCGATCGACTGGACGCTGCGCGGTCTGGAGGAGGCGGCCCGGATGCTGGACCGCTGGTACGGGGCGATCGGAGACGCCGCCGCCGCGCCGGACGCGCCGGCAAGCGTGCTGGAGCCCCTGCTCGACGACCTGAACACCGCGTCCGCGCTCGCCGAGCTGCACCGGCTCGACGATCCGGCGACCCTGAAGGCCGGCGCGAACCTGCTCGGTCTGCTCGGCCAGACCGCGAGCGGGCGCGCAGAGGCCAGCGTCCAGGCCTCCGGCCTCGACGTGGCCGCGGTCGAGGCCCTGATCGCCGAGCGGGCGCGGGCGCGGGCCGCGAAGGACTGGCCGGCCTCCGACCGCGCCCGCGACGCCCTCGCGGCGATGGGCGTCGCGGTCAAGGACAACAAGGACGGCAGCACGACCTGGACGGTGGCGCGCTGAGGCCTCGGCTCAGGCGGCCAGCGCCTCGACGACGGCGTTGCGCTCGACCCGGATCACCGCGTCGAAGCTCGGCAGATCGCTGAGGTCGGTGCCGTCCGGCAGGCAGACGACGAGACCGCGGCCGGCGCGGGCCTCGCGCAGGCTGTCGAGCCGGTCGCGCAGGTCGTCCGGCTTGCGCGCGTCGAGGAGGATCGCCACCACGAGGATATCCGGCTCGCGGATCAGGCAGCGAAACAGGTCGATGCCCACGCGCTCGCGCGGTCCGGGCGCGCCCTCGGCCAGCGGGCCCGAGGCGCCCGGCTCGATGCGGCTGTCGAGCCCGAGGCGGTAGACCTCGCGCGTCAGCCCCTCTTCCGCCAGCACCCGCCGGATCAGGGCCCGGACCCGCGCCTCCGCGCCCGCCTCGCCGGCGCTGATGCGGCCGAAAAGCAGGTTCTCCTCGAGGCTCGCCGCGGGATTGACGCGGTTCGGGTCGTGGAACTCCACCGCGCCCCGGAGCGCGGGCGGCAGCATGCGGGCGAAGGACCGGCGCGCCGCGACGATGCGCGCCTCGAGCGCCGCGTCGATCAGGCCGAAGCGGTGGCGGGTCTCGCTGTAGCGGAGCGCGAGCCCGACGAGGCGGTCGCGATCCTTGTGGCCGGCACTGCCGCGGCGCAGGATCGTGTCCGTCTGGCGCACGACGAGATCCTCGAAATAGCCGCGCTCGGCCGCGGGAAACAGCGAGAACGCATCGAAGAGCGGGTGGTCGTTCGGCAGCTCGGAGAAGATCTCCACGGAGTTGCGCGCCACCGCGAGCCCGATTTCCAGAAGCGGCCGGCTCAGGCCCTCGGCCTCGAGCACGGCGCGCAGGTAGGGGTGGCGGGCGAGCCGGCCCGGCGCGAAGGTCGGCCCGACCGGCTCGCCGAACAGGATGTTCTCCCCGACATTGGCTTGGTGGTTGTAGAGCTCCGGATCGAAGGCCTCGACCAGGCGCCCGGCCCGCTCCGCGTGCAGCACGTCCCGCACCGTGCGCCGCGCCGCCACGACGGCGCGGGCGAGATCCGGCTCCGCGGCCGGATCGACCCGCCCGGTCAGGCCGCGGGCGTAGACGAACCCGTCGAGGGCGATCCGGTGCAGGGTCTCGATCAGGACGTCGTCGCCGGGCAGCGTTTCCGCCCCGTAGGCCAGGTTCTGGCGCAGGCTCCCCTCCATCAGGATGGCCTCGCCGGACGCGAAGGCGATGCGGCGGGCGCGCTCGGCCGGATCGAAGCTGCGCAGATCGTGCCCCGCATAGGTGAGGGTGCCGGCCGTGGGCTCCACCTGCCCGGCCAGAACCGCGGCGAGGACGCGAGCGCCGCTGCCGCGCCCCCCCGTGATCGCCACGTGACCGGGCATCGTGAGCGTCGCGTCGACGCCGCTCAGGCGCTCGCCGGTGGCCGCGTCGAAGGCGCCGACCCCCTGCGCCACGATCCGGCCCGAGCGCGGCAGGGGCGGGGCGTCGAGCCCGGGCCGGATCCCGCGCCGCTCGAGGCCCGCGACGCTGCGGGCGATCTCCCGGAAGGTCGGGACGAGGGATCTGCGCAGCGCCAGGAGCTCGAGGCTCGCGGCGATCAGGACCAGGGCGAGCCCGAACGCCGCCGCCGCGGCGGCGAAGGCCGCCGGATCGACGGGCTGCGCCGGCAGCCGGCCCGCACCGCCGCCGCGCCAGAGGGCCGTGCCCACCGCCGACGCCGGGAGCAGGACCGCGAGCGCGAGGGCCGGTGCGCGGGCGTAGGCGAGGCGCGCCTCCGCCAGCCCGAGGGCGCTGCGCCCCGCCCGCACCTTGGCGCCGATCCGGGCGCATTCGAGGGCCGCCGATCCGTGGGCGCGCACCGCCGGCATCCGGCGCACGAGGTCCGACAGGGTCTTCTGCGCCTGCGCGCCGGCGCCGCGCCGGAGATCGTCGCGACGGCGCGCCCGTTCCGAGAGCAGCATCTGGGCGAGGCTCGCGGCGAGCAGCCCGACCGCGGCGACCAGGGCGAGGCGGGGCGCCGCGAGGGCCGCCAGCGCCAGCGCGAGGAGGATCGCCGCGAGGGTGAGGGCCGGCAGCAGGATCGCGACGCCGAGGAAACCGTCGATGCGGGCCAGCGCCCGGCCGACGAGGTCGGCGAGGCCGCGCGCCTCGTCGCGGGCGCCGGACGGCGCCCCGAGGATCGCCGCGATGACGCCCTCGCGGAACGCCGTGGTGGCCTGGGCCTGGGCCGAGAAGCACAGACGCGCGGCGATCCAGCCGAGGCCCGCCAGGATCAGCGCCGCGGCGGCCAGTCCCAGGAAGGCGGCGAGTTCGAGTTCGGGCGGACGCAGGGTCCAGCCTCGGAACAGGACGAGATCGGGCCGGGGCGGCTGGAGCGGCACCACCATCCGCAGGAAGTGCAGGGCCTGCGCATCGTCGCGGGGCAGGACGGTGAGCAGGTCGCGCAGGCAGAGGATGGCGAAGGCGCAGACCGGCAGGCCGACACCGAGGGTGAGGGCGAGAGCGAGGACGTGCTGGCGCCGTGCGGCGCGCCAGGTCAGGACGATCGGATCAGACTCCATGCCGCTCTGTCATCGCCGGGTAACCGACCTGCGCATAGAGGACGCGGCCCGGCGGGCAAAGCGCGACAGCGCACCTCCCGTACCGATGGGCGACGGGATCGCGAAATCGTCGGCTTTTTCGCCTCCGCGAAGCTCCGTCGCATTGCCGCCGGGGGGATCGTGCCCTCCATCTGTCCCGGATCTTCCGTTCCGGTGTGATGAGGGATGACCGGCTTGCGGCGGTACGGTGTGCGTCGATACGGAATGCGGGAACGGGCCAGAGGCGGCGCGGTGGGCGGAACCGGCTGATGGCGCAGCTCTTCACCCCCGGCGCCGATGCGATCTACCGCCTGCTGCTCCTCACCGGCGTCGCCTGCCTCGCGGGCGTGCCGATCGTCGCCGCCGGGCTGGTGCGCTCCGACTACGTCACCGGCGTCGGCGTCGCGCCCCCGCAGCCCGTGCCGTTCAGCCACAAGCACCATTCGGGCGAGCTTGGCATCGATTGCCGCTACTGCCACACCACCGTCGAGAAGGAGGCCACCGCCGGGATCCCGCCGACCCACACCTGCATGACCTGCCACTCCCAGATCTGGGCCGGCTCGGACATGCTGAAGCCGGTGCGCGACAGCTACGCCAGCAACGAGCCGCTGCAATGGCGGCGGCTGAACAAGCTGCCGGGTTACGTCTACTACAACCACTCCGTCCACGTGACGAAGGGGATCGGCTGCTCCACCTGTCACGGCGAGGTCACCGCCATGCAGATGACCTACCGGGCCAACGCCTTCGAGATGGCGTTCTGCCTCGATTGCCACAGGAATCCCGAGCGGTACGTGCGGACGCAGGATCAGGTCTGGAACATGACCTGGAAGCCCCCGGCCGATCAGGCGACGCTCGGGCCCCGGCTCGTGGCCCAGAACCATATCCGCGGCGGACAGCGTCTGATGGAATGCGGGATCTGCCACCGATGAGCCGCGATCCCGATCTCGGGGCGCTGCGCGCCCGCCTCGCGGCCGGCGACGGACCGGCCTTCTGGCGCAGCCTCGACGCGGTGGCCGACACCCCGGAGTTCCGCGCCTACATCGAATCGGAATTCCCGGCCGCGTCCCGGCTCGCGGCGGCCCCCGAACGGCGCGGCTTCCTCAAGCTGATGGCGGCCTCGTTCGCGCTCGCCGGCCTCTCGGCCTGCAGCGGCGGCGAGGGGCGCGACTACGAGCTGCCCTACGTCAATCAGCCCGAGCGGATCGTGCCGGGCACGTCGCTGTCCTACGCTTCCTCGGCCCTGTTCGACGGGTTCGCCAACGGCATCCTCGTCACCACCCGCAACGGCCGCCCGATCAAGGTCGAGGGCAATCCCGACCATCCGTTCAGCCGCGGCGGCACCGACATCCTGGCCCAGGCCTCCGTGCTGGGGCTCTACGATCCGTTCCGTTCGCAGGCGGTGCAGCACCTCGGACGTCCGAGTTCCTGGGCGGCCTTCAGCGGCGCGATGCTGGCGCGGCTCGGCGCCTGGAAGGCCGATGGCGGCCGCGGCGTCGCGCTGCTCACCGGGCCGGTGACCTCGCCGACGCTGGCCGCGGCCATCGCGCGCCTGAGGCAGGCCTACCCGGCCCTGCGCTGGTACGCGAGCGCGGGCGCCACCCGCGAGAACCTCTACGAGGGCGCCCGCCGCGCCTACGGGCGCCCCGTCGAGACGCTTCCGGATTTCGCCCGCGCCCGCGCCATCGTCTCCCTCGACGGTGACTTCCTCGATCTCGGCCCCGGGCAGGTCGGCCTGTCCCGGGCGTGGATCGAGGCGCGACGGGCCGGCCACGCCGCCGGCCGATTGCCCGCCCTCCATGCCGCGGCCCCGACGCCGACGCTGACGAGCGCCAAGGCCGATCACGGGCTCGCCGCCTCGCCGGCCGAGATCGAGGCCATCGCCCGCAGCCTGCTGAGCCGCGCCGAGGGCGGCGCCGGGGATGCGGGCCTCGGCGCGGCGGCACAGGGCTGGCTCGCCGCCGCCGCCGCGGCGCTGAGCGAGAACCGCGGCGCGGCCATCGTCACCACGGGTCTCACCGCGACGCCCCGCCTGCACGAGCTGGTGCATCGCCTGAACGGCGCGCTCGGCAACACCGGCACGACGCTCCGCCACGTGGCGCCGATCCCGAGCCTCGGCACCGAGACCCTGGCCGACCTCGCCGCCGCGATGGAGGCCGGCACGGTCGAGACCCTTCTGATGCTCGGGACGAACCCGGTCTACGAGGCCCCGGGCGGCCTCGCCTTCGCCGAGCGCCTGAAGCGGGTGCCGCTGAAGGTCCATGCGGGCCTCTATTTCGACGAGACCGGCGCGCATGCCGATTGGCACCTGCCGCTCGCCCACCCGCTCGAATCCTGGGGCGATGCGCGCGCCCTCGACGGCACCCTGAGCCTGATCCAGCCGACGATCGCGCCGCTGCATGGCGGCCGCAGCCTCGACGAGATGGTGGCCTTCCTGGTGGACGGCCGGGTCGAGAACGGGCTCGACCTGCTGAAGGCGCAGTGGCGCGCCTCCGGCGAGGACACCCCCGCCTTCGAGGCCCGCTTCGGCGAGGCCCTGCGCCAGGGCTTTTTGGCCGACAGCGCGGCGCCCGCCGAGAGCGTGGCGCTCGTCGGCGCGGCGCCCGCCCCGGAGGCGGCGCCGCCCGGGCTTGCGGTGGTGTTCCGGCCCGATCCCACGCTCTGGGACGGCACGCATGCGGACCTGAGCTGGCTCCAGGAACTGCCCAAGCCCCTGACCAAGATCGTCTGGGAGAACGTCGTCGCGGTCAGCCCGGCGCTCGCCGAGCGCGAGGGCCTCGCCAACGGCGACGTGGTCGCGGTGGAGGCAGGCGGCCGACGCGTCGAGGGACCGACCTGGGTGACGCCGGGGCAGGCCGCCGACACCGTGACGCTCACCCTCGGCTACGGCCGGGACGTGCCCGACCATCTCTCGCGCGGCCTCGGCTACGACGCCAACCGCCTGCGCCCCGCCGACACGCCCTGGAGCCTGTCGGGGGCCACCCTGCGCAAGACCGGTGCCCGCCGGATGCCGGCGACCACGCAGGACCTCGGCACAATGGAGGGCCACGACTTCGTGCGGGTGCAGCGGGAGGGCGCCCCGGCGGCGGGCGACGACGCCGCGCTGGTGCGGGCGAGCTTCTACGGCGCGCCCTCCGGGGACCGCGGCCCGAAGGCCGCCTGGGGCATGGTGATCGATCTCGACGCCTGCACCGGCTGCAATGCCTGCGTCACCGCCTGCCAGTCCGAGAACAACATCCCGGTGGTCGGCCGCGAGGAGGTGGCGCGCGGGCGCTGGATGGGCTGGATCCGGGTTGACCGCTACTACGCGGGCGGCCTCGATGCGCCCGAGACGCATTTCCAGCCGGTGCCCTGCATGCATTGCGAGCAGGCGCCCTGCGAGGTCGGCTGCCCGGTCGAGGCCACGCTGCACGACAGCGAGGGCCTCAATCTTCAGGTCTACAACCGCTGCGTCGGCACGCGCACCTGCCAGAGCTACTGCCCCTACAAGGTCCGCCGCTTCAACTACCTCGACTATACGGGCGACCAGCCGGCCATCCTGCAGCAGCGCAACAATCCCGAGGTCACGGTCCGGTCGCGGGGCGTGATGGAGAAATGCACCTACTGCATCCAGCGCATCGCCGCAGCCCGCATCGATTCGGCCAAGGACGCGCATGCCGCGATCGCGGACGGCGCGGTGGAGACCGCCTGCCAGAGCGCCTGTCCGACCCGGGCCATCGTGTTCGGCGACATCGGCGACCCCGCGAGCCGGGTCGCCCGGGCGCGGGAGGACGCCCGCCACTACGCATTGCTCGGCGAACTCAACACCCGCCCGCGCACCACCTACCTCGCGAGCCTCGCGCCCGCCGACGGCGCGAAGGGAGGCCGGGACCGATGACCGGGTCCGTCGCCGAGCCGCCGCCCGCGCTGATCCGCCCGGACGAGACCCTGGCGGGGATCGGCCGCACGGTCGCGGCCGTGCCGATCGGGCATCCGCTGAACCGGCGCTGGTGGATCGCCTTCGCGGGCGCCTCGGCCCTCGTCGGATTGTTCGTGGCGGCGCTCGCCTACCTGCTCGCCAGGGGCGTCGGCATCTGGGGCAACAACAACGCCGTCGTCTGGTCCCTCGACATCGCGAGCTACGATTGGTGGATCGGGGCGGCGAGCGGGAGCCTGCTCGTCTCGGCCGTGCTGCTGCTGCTCGGCGCCGAGTGGCGCGGGGCGATCAACCGCATCGCCGAGACGACGGCGCTGCTCTGCACCTGCGCGGCGGGGCTCTACCCGATCATCCATCTCGGGCGGCCGTGGTACTTCTACTGGAACCTGCCCTACCCGAACACCTTCGCGCTCTGGCCGCAATTCCGCTCGCCCCTGGTCTGGGACGCCATCGACATCGTCTCCTACCTCGTGGTCTGCGTCAGCCTCTGGTATGTCGGCCTGCTCCCCGACCTCGCCGCGCTGCGTGACCGCGCCGCGGTCGAGGCCGAGCACCAGCAACGCGAGGGCACGCTCACCCGGCGCCTCGCGCGGCTGCGGGCCCAGGCCTATGGCATCGCGGCCTCGGGCTGGCGCGGGTCGGCCGCCCATTGGCAAATCTGGGGGCAGGCCTACCGCACCATCGCGCTCCTCGGGGTGATGCTGGTGGTCTCGCTCCAGACCGGGGCCTCGGTGATGTTCGCGGGCTCGGTGATGCCGGGCTGGCACGACACGATCCTGCCGGTCACCTTCCTGGTCAACGCGGTGTTCTCGGGCGTCGGCCTCACCGCGGCGATCGTGGTGCTGATCCGCGCCGTCTACGGCCTCGACGCGCTGATCACCGAGCGCCACCTCTCGATCCTCGCCCGCCTGCTCCTCGGCCTCGGCCTCGCGAGCCTCTACTGCTACGCGACCGAGTTCTTCTCGACCTTCCTGCACGGGGACGGCTACGAGCGCGCGGTGCTGATGCGCCGCATGGTGGGCGAGCACGCCGCCGCGTTCTGGACCGTGGTCGTCTGCCTGCTGCTGCCGGCCCACCTGTTCTGGTCGCAGCGCGCCCGCCACGCGCCGCTGGCGATCGCCGCCGTCGGCATCCTCGTGGCGGTCGGCGCCTACGCCGACCACGTCATGGTCCTGGTGGTGACGCTGAGCCACGATTTCCTGCCCTCGGCACATCTGCGCTACGACGAGACGATCTGGGGCATCGCGACCTTCGTCGGCTCGGTCGGCCTGTTCCTCGCCCTGCTCCTGCTGTTCCTGCGCTACCTGCCGGCGATCTCCATCACCGAGACCCGTCGGCTCGCGCTGGCGAGGGCGCCGGGCGCGCGGGCCGCCGAGGCGGAGGCCGGGACCCGGGGCGGGCACGCGCGCGAGGCCGCGCACGAGGACGTCCAGGACGGCACGCCGCTCTGGGGCGTCAGCGCCACCTATGCTTCGGAGGCGGAGCTCGCGAGCGCCGCGCAGGCGCTCTCCGGCCTCGCCGGCAGGGCCGTCCGCCTCGACGGGCACGGCCCGGTGCCGATGCCCCGGGCGCTGCGCGCCCTCGGGCTGGAGGGGCGCTCGATCCGTCTCTACGCCCTGGGCGGCGCTCTGGCCGGCGGCCTCGGCTTCTACGGGCTCTGCGTCTGGGCGAGCGCCTACGATTACGTCTTCCTGATCGGCGGACGGCCGCGCTTCTCCTGGGCCTCCTTCGTGGTTCCGGCCTTCTCCGTCGCGATGATGAGCGGCGTCATCGCGATCCACCTCGCCCTGCTGATCCTTAACCGGCTGCCGCGCCTGAACCACCCGGCCTTCAACATCCCGGGCTTCCTGCGCGCCAGCGAGGACCGCTTCTTCCTCACCGCGGAGGCGCGCGGGACGGGCTTCGACACGGCGCGGATCGAGCGGCGCCTCGCCACGCTCGGCGCGGAGGCCGGCCGGCCCCTCGAGATCCGGCGGATTCCCCGATGAGCGCGGCGGCGACGGTGCGGATCCTCGCCCTTGCGGGGGCCCTGGCCGGCCTCGGGGCCTGCGACGCGGCGAACATGGCCGAGCAGCCCCGCGCCAAGACCTGGGACCGCAACCCCTATTTCCAGAAGGGCATGACCATGCGCGACCCGGTGGCCGGCACCGTGCCGCGCACCGATCCGGCCCGCCCGGCGCCGCAGCCCGCGACGATCACCGAGGCGCTGCTCGAGCGCGGGCGCGAGCGCTACGCCATCTTCTGCACGCCCTGCCACGGCGCCGCCGGCGACGGGGCGGGCATCGTGGTCCAGCGCGGCTTCCCGCACGCGGGCGACCTCGCCGCCGACCACCTGGTGCGCGCGCCCGCGAGCGCGCTCTATCAGGCGATCGGCGAGGGCCATCGGGCGATGTTCGGCATGGCGCAGATGATCCCCTCGGACGACCGCTGGGCCATCGTCGCCTACCTGCGGGCGCTCCAGCTCAGCCGCAATGCCGCGGCGGCCGACCTGCCGCCTGCGGACCGGGCCCGCGTGGAGGCCGCGCGATGAGGCGTGGCGGCGCATGGCGGCCGCCCTTCGCCGCCGTGGCGGGCCTCGCCGCGCTCGCGCTCGCGGCCGCCGCCGGGGGCTGGCGGGGCGCGGCCGCCTCCTATCTCGCCGCGTGGCTGGTGCTGCTCGGCCTCGCGGCGGGGGCATTGCCGGTGGCGGTGGCGCTCGAGCGCTTCGGCCTGCGCGCGCATGATCGCGGCGTCGGCGAGATCGCCCTCAGCCTGCGCCGGCTGCTCGGCCTGATGCCGGCCGCCGCCGTGCTCTCGGTCCCGGTCCTGATCGGGCTCGGCCTGATCTATCCCTGGGCGCAGCACGGCGCCCCGGTCGCGGCCGGCATCCCGGAGACGCCGCTCGGCCGGGTCTGGTTCACGCCCCTGTTCTTCGTCCTGCGCCTCGTCGCCTATCTGGGCGCCTGGCTCTGGCTCGCCGCCCGCTTCCGCGACGGGGCGCGGGTGCCGGGCGACGGCCGCACCGCGGCGGGCGTGGGCCTGCACGCGGTGATCGGCACGCTGGCGGTGACCGACCTCGTCGGCTCCCTCGACCCGCGGCTCGGCTCGAGCCTCCTCGGCCTTCTGGTGCTCACCGCCTGGAGCGGGCTGGCCTTCGCGGCGGCGACCCTGCTCGCGCCCGAGGAGCCGAACCCGGTCGGGCGCGGCCGTGCCGTGGCGGGCCAGGACCGCCTCGTGCCGCTGGTGGTGCTGCTCGTGCTGTGGGCCTTCCTGCACTTCGTGCAGTTCCTCATCGTCTGGTCGGCGAACCTTCCGGAGGAGGTGCGCTGGTACCTCGCCCGCGGCGGCGGGTTCGGGCGGGCGCTCGCGCTGTTCGGGGGCGCCCTGGTGCTCTACGGGGCGGTCGCCACCCTGCGGCCGGGCCGCGCCACCACGCGAGCGCTGGCGGGCCTCGTCGTCGCCCTCCACGCCCTCGAGATGCTCTGGTTCGTGACCCCCGCCCTGCGCGACCGCTTCACCCTCACTTGTGCCGATTTGCTCGCGGGCGTCGCCGTGCTCTGCCTCGCCCGCGCGCTGCTCCCGCTCGGGCTGCCCCGGACCGGCACCGGCGGCGGGAGGGCCACCGCATGAGCGCGTCCGGCGACACCCCGACCGGCGGCCTGATCCCGGCGCTCATCGCGAGCCTGATCCTGCGCCGCCACGCCGCCGCGACGACGGCCGAACCGACGCCCGCCCCAGAGGCCCCGCACTGGCCCGAGGCGCCGCGCGAAGGCCCGGGCCACGAGACTGAGGACGTCGACGTCCGCAAGACCGGCCTCGTGATGGCCGGGCTGATGGTCTCCGTGCTCGCCGCCGTGGGGCTGATGCTGTGGCTGATGCACCTCTACATGGGCGAGCAGCGCCGCGCGCTGCCCGACCTTACGCCGCAGCAGACCGCGCGGCTGAGCCCGCCCCCGCCGAACCTGCAGGCCGATCCCTACGCCGACCTCGCCCGCGCGCGCGCCGCCGAGCGGGCGCAGCTCGACGGCTACGCCCGCATCGATGCCGCGCGCGCGCGCATCCCCCTCGACCGGGCGATGAGCCTCACGGTCGGCCGGTCGCTGGATCCCGTGAGTCGATGACCTCCCATCAAGCAGCCCTGGAGCTCTGGCCGGCCGCGGTCTCGGCGACCGCCGTCGAGACCGACTACCTGATCCTCGCCTTCACGGTGCTGACGCTGCTCCTCACCGTGCCGGTCTTCCTGGCGATCACGTGGTTCGCCCTGCGCTACCGCGACGGGCAGGAGGCCGACCGCGACGCCAGCGGCATCCGCTCGAACCTGATCGAGATCAGCTGGATGCTGATCCCCTTCCTTCTCACCCTGATCTTCTTCGCCTGGGGCGCGCGCCTGTTCGTGGAGTCGAAGAACGCCCCGCCGGACGCGATGGTGATCGAGGCGATCGGCCGGCAATGGATGTGGAAGTTCCAGCATCCCACGGGCCAGTCCGAGATCAACGACCTGCACGTGCCGATCGGCCAGCCGGTGAAGATCCGCATCATCAGCCAGGACGTGATCCACGCCCTCTACCTGCCGGCGGTGCGCATGCAGGTCGCCGCTTTGCCCGACCGCTACACCGAGCTGTGGTTCAAGGCCGACAGGACCGGCACCTTCCATCTCTACTGCTCGGAATATTGCGGCACCGACCATTCCCGGATGGACGGCAACATCACCTTCATGCAGCCCAACGACTACCAGGACTGGCTCACCCACGCGGGCGCGCAGCAATCGGGGGCCGCCGCGGGGCTCGCGGTCTACAACGCCTACGGCTGCGGCGCCTGCCACAACGCCGATGCGCGGATCCGCGCCCCGAAGCTCGCCGGGCTCTACGGCCGCGAGGTGGCGCTCGCCGACGGGAGCCGGATCGTGGCCGACGATACCTATCTGCGGCGCAAGATCCTCAACCCGAACGGCGACCGCCTCGCCGAGGGATACAAGCAGGTCATGCCGAGTTTCGCCGGCGTGATCCCGGACGACGACCTCACCCGCCTGATCAACTACCTGAAATCCGACATGCGGGGGGCCGAGGCCGCCGGCGAGGGAGCGACGCGATGAGCGCATCCGGCACCGTCGAACCGGGCGTCGCGGACCGCGAGCCGCACGCCCCCGAAGCCACGCTCGGGCGCCCGGCCGACTACCTGCACGCGCACTCGACCCTGCGCTCGTGGTTCCTCACCACCGACCACAAGCGCATCGCCATCCTCTACCTCGCCTCGATCACCGCCTTCTTCGTGATCGGCGCGGTCGCCGCCGGCGTGGTCCGCCTCGCGCTCATCGTGCCCAACGGCGCGATCATGACGAACGACACCTACAACAAGGCCTTCACCATCCACGGCGTGGTCATGGTGTGGTTCTTCCTGATCCCCTCGATCCCGGCGACGTTCGGCAATTTCCTGATCCCGCTGATGATCGGCGCGAAGGACCTCGCCTTCCCGAAGCTCAACCTGACGAGCTGGTACGTCTTCATGGCGGGCGCGCTGTTCACCATGGTCTCGCTGGTGCTCGGCGGGGTCGATACCGGGTGGACCTTCTACGCGCCGCTCTCCACCGCCTTCTCCAACACCTGGGTCCTGCCGGCGCTGATCGGCGTCACCATCGTGGGCTTCTCCTCGATCCTGACGGGGCTCAACTTCGTCGTCACGATCCACACCATGCGGGCACCCGGCATGACGTGGTTCCGGCTGCCGATCTTCGTCTGGACCCACTACGCCACCAGCCTGATCTTCCTCCTCGCCACCCCGGTGATCACCACGGCGCTGATCCTGCTGATCATGGAGCGGGGCTTCCATATCGGGGTGTTCGACCCGGCCTATGGCGGCGATCCGGTGCTGTTCCAGCACCTGTTCTGGTTCTACTCGCACCCGGCCGTGTACATCATGGTCCTGCCCGGCATGGGGGTGATCTCGGAGATCGTGCCGGCCTTCGCCCAGAAGAAGCTCTTCGGCTACCGCTTCGTCGCCTACGCGGCGATCGGGCTCGCCTCGGTGACCTTCTTCGTCTGGGGCCACCACATGTTCGTCAACGGGCAGAGCGACCTCGCGAGCCTCGCCTTCTCGGTGCTGTCCTTCGCGGTGGCCGTGCCCTCGGCGGTCAAGGTCTACAACTGGACCGCGACGATCCATAAGGGCCGGCTCCGGCTCGACACGCCGATGCTCTACGCGATGGGCTATATCGGCCTGTTCGTGCTCGGCGGGCTCACCGGTCTCTATCTGGCGACGCTGGCCATCAACCAGCACATCCACGCCACCTACTTCGTGGTGGCGCATTTCCACTACATCATGGTCGGCGGCACGGTGCTGGCCTTCCTCGGCGGGCTGCATTTCTGGTGGCCGAAATTCACCGGGCGGATGTACGTCGAGGCCTGGGGCCGGATCTCGGCGGTGCTGATCTTCCTCGGCTTCAACGTGACCTTCTTCCCGCAATTCATCCTGGGCTATCTCGGGATGCCGCGGCGCTACGCGACCTATCCGGCGGAGTTCCAGCTTCTCAACGTGCTGTCCTCCGCGGGCGCCACGATCCTGGCGGCGGGCTACCTCTTCCCGATGCTCTATTTGATCTACTCGCTGTGGTTCGGCCGCAAGGCGCCGGCCAATCCCTGGGACGCGAAGGGGCTCGAGTGGGAGACGAGCTCCCCGCCGCCGACGCACAACTTCTTCGAGAGCCCGACCGTCCCGGACATCCCGTACGCCTATCCGATCCAGCCGCGGGAATCGCGGAGCCAGCACCGATGAGCGAGGCGCTCGCCGAGGGCGTCGGCGTCGCGCGCGCCGAGCATTTCGAGTCCGTGGCGCAGCAGCGCTACGCCGCCACCCTCGGGATCTGGGCTTGGCTCATCACCGAGCTGCTGCTGTTCTCCGCCCTCTTCCTGGTGGCACTGATCACCCGCATCCTGCACCCGGAGGCGACGGTCGCCGCCGCGCGGCACCTGAAGTTCTGGATCGGCGCGACCAACACGGTGGTGCTGATCTGCTCCAGCCTCACCATGTCGGCGGCGATCGAGTTCTCGCGCATGGGCTGGCAGCGGGCGATGGTGCGGGCGATGCTCGCCACCGCGGGGCTCGGCGCGCTCTTCCTCGTGCTCAAGGGCTACGAGTATTACGCCGACTACGCCGAGCACATGATGCCCTTCCTGGCGAGCCGGCCCTACGAGCTCGCCGAGAGCCCGGCCTCGCGCCTCTTCGTCAACCTCTATTACGTCGCGACGCTGCTCCACGCCCTGCACCTGTTCACCGGCATCGCGATCCTGCTCGGCATGACCTGGATGGCCGCGAAGGCCGGCTTCCTCGCGCGGCACCAGAACTGGATCGAGGTCTACGGCCTCTACTGGCACTTCATCGACCTGATCTGGATCCTCGCCTTCCCGATCCTCTACGTGGTCAACCGGTAGGGGCCCCGATGCGCAACCCGCTCTCAAGCCTCGGCGACGCCGACCGCGCTCTCCTCGTGCGCCGCCTGCGCACGCCGGTCCTCACCTTCGCGGCCCTGCTCGGACTGCTCGCCGTCAATGTCGCGCTCGGCGCGACCCAGCCCTTCGCCCATGCCTGGATCGCCGAGCTTCTGGTCGTCGCCCTGATGGCGGCGCTGGTCCTGCTCGTCTCGATGGAGGTGTGGCACGAGCCGCCGCTGGTGAAGCTGTTCTCGGGGCTCGGCTTCTTCTGGGTCGCGATCCTGATGGGCATGACGCTGACGGATTACCTCGCACGCTGACCCGGACGGTTGTTCGCCGCGGGATTCGCCTCTACACGCGGGCCCTCCCGCCGGCGCGGGCGGAGCGAGGGCGGGCATCCGACACCATGTGCGAATTGCTCGGCATGAGCGCGAACGTGCCTACCGACATCCGCTTCTCGTTCGCGGCGCTCGCGCGCCGCGGCGGCGAGACCGGGCCGCATGCGGACGGCTGGGGCATCAGCTTCTACGAGGGGCGGGGCCACCGCAGCTTCCACGAGCCGGAGCCCTCGGCGCGCTCGGAGCTCGCCAAGCTCCTGCGCAACGCCGCGATCAAGAGTCGGATCGTGGTGGCGCATGTGCGCAAGGCCAATCGCGGCCGCGTCAGCCTGGAGAACACGCACCCTTTCACCCGCGAGCTCTGGGGCCGGGCCTGGACCTTCGCGCATAACGGCCAGCTCAAGGGCGTGAAGCGCCTGCCGCTGGGGGCCTTCGCGCCGATCGGCTCCACCGACAGCGAGCACGCCTTCTGCTGGATGATGGGCCGGCTCCAGGCCCGCTTCGCCCGGCTCCCGGCCGCCCCGACCCTCGACCGCGCGATCGCCGACCTCTGCGCCGAGCTGCACGCGCTCGGCGTCTTCAACATGCTGCTCACCGACAGCCGCACGCTCTACGCCCATTGCGGCAAGCGCCTGTGCTACCTCACGCGGCGCGCGCCCTTCGGCACCGCGACGCTCGTCGACGAGGATTGGCGGGTCGATTTCGCGCAGGAGACGACCGAGCGCGACGTCGTCACCGTGGTGGCCACCAAGGCGCTGACGCGGGACGAGTGCTGGACCGACCTGGAGCGGGGCGACGTGCTCACGCTTCGGGACGGCGATATCCGGCTGATCAAGCCCCGAAAACCGGCCGCCGCGCGATCCGGATCCTGTTGACGGTGGCGACGCTCACGGGGTGTTCAGCGCGCGAAGGTGCGCGGCCGGGCCCGATGCGCTACAACAGAGATCAATCAGGATCGCTGCGGCCGCGAGCGCCGCCAACCGGTCCGCCTCGCCGGAACCGGACCGCCGGCGAGCCCAGCCCGCGCAACAAAGCGACACAGCATGACCCGCGACGAGACCGACACCGTCCTGACCGCCGCCGATGACGGCGAGAGTTCCGCGCGCCCGAACCTGCCCCACTCGATCCGCGCCCATCTCGGCGATCATCTGCGCGTCGCCTACGAGCGCCTCGGCGCCGACGAGATGCCGAGCCGCTTCGCGGAGCTGATCGAGAAGCTCGAAGCGGCGCTGCGCGCGCGCGGCGAGGCGATCGAGCCGGAATTCCGCAACGGCCTGCTGGCGGCGGTGCCCTCGCTGCGCGCCTTCGCCCTGTCGCTGACCTCGAATCCCGCCCGCTCGGACGACCTCGTGCAGGATACGCTGCTCAAGGGCTGGCAGCACCGCGCTCGCTTCCAGCCGGGCACGAACCTGAACGCGTGGCTGTTCACCATCCTGCGCAACATCTTCTACTCCGATCACCGCAAGCGGGTGCGCGAGGTCGAGGATCAGGACGGCTCCTACGCGGCCCGCCTCGCTACCGCGCCGCATCAGGGAGACCGGCTCGACGTCGAGGACCTGCAGAGCGCTCTGGCCAAGCTGCCGCCGGACCAGCGCGAGGCCCTGGTCCTCGTGGGCGCCGAGGGCGTCTCCTACGAGGAGGCCGCTGCTATCATGGGCTGCAAGGTCGGCACCGTGAAGAGCCGCGTCAGCCGTGCCCGCGGACGGCTCGCCGAGCTCCTCGGCTACGACGAGGAGGATCTGGGATCCGACCGCTTCATCAAGTCGGCGATGCCGGGCGAGGGCTGAGCCCGCAGGCGCCGCTGGGGCCTGCACAAATCTCGTGCAGGTCACGCCAATTGCTTTTTCGACGCATCCGTTTCGCGGGGTCGTGCGTTACCGGCCCGAGCTTCGCTGCGCCCCCGGGCGCGGCGGATGTCCGAAACCGGAGACGTTCCCCATGACCTTCAAGACCCTTCTGGCCGCCTCGGCCCTCGCCCTCTCGCTGCCGCTGGCGGCTCAGGCCCAGGGCACCATCCCGGGTGCCGAGCGCGGCGCGGCGGCGGGTGCGGATGCGGCCGGCCCGATCGGCGGCATCGTCGGCGGCGCGGTCGGCGCGGCCACCGGCACCGTCGGCGGCATCCTCGGTGTCGACATGGCCCCGCGCTTCCGCAGCTACGTCCGCGAGCGCAACGTGCGCTCCTACGATTACGACGGCCGCGTCGTCGTCGGCTCGACGCTGCCGTCCTCGGGCGTGACCTACTACGACGTGCCGGACGAGTACCGCGTCCGTCCGGGCTACCGCTACACCGTCGTCAACGACCGTCCGGTGCTGGTCGATCGCAGCCACCGCATCGTCGAGGTGATCGACTGATCTCTCCGGGCGCCGGCCTCGTCCGGCGCCCGATCGGGCGGCCCCGGAGCACACGCTCCGGGGCCGTTCGCATTTTCGGCGCTTGTGGCGAGCGGAAATCGGTCCCCATGATACCGTCTCGCGGCAACCGACGGGGACGGGCCGCCGTTACCTCGGCCAGCAGCAGGAGGCGGACATGCAGGACGGTGAGGGCGATCACCCGGCTCAACTTCCGGAGCCGGTGCGCGATCACCTCGGGCAGCAATTGCGCGGGATCCTGCCGGTGGATGCCGGCAAGCCGAAATTCCTCGGCGACGATCCGGTCTCGGATGCCTTCGCCCCGCAGATCCGCAAGCTCGAGACGCGGCTGAAGACCCACGAGGAGGGGACCGAGGCGGTCGAGAGCGCCCTCGGACGCATCCTCGACGCCTTCGGCATCGATCCGGACGCGAAGACGCCCGGCGGCGCGACACCGGGAGCCGCCAAACCGGGCGGCAAGATCCCCGGCGCCTGACGCTAGACCGCGGGCTTCGCCGCCAGGATATCGCGGATCTCGCCCAGGAGCTTCACGTCGGCCGGCACCTCGGCCACCGCCTCGGGCTTCTTCTCCTCGGCGTGCTGGAGCTTGTTCATCGCCCGGATGACGAGGAACAGCACGAAGGCGACGATGAGGAAGTTCAGCGCCACGGTGATGAACTGCCCGTAGCCGATCACCGCACCCTGCTTCTTCGCCTCGGCGTAGGGCAGGCCGGCCTGAACCTTGGCCGAGAGCGGGATGTAGTAGTTCGAGAAATCGAGCCCGCCGGTCACCGCGCCGATGATCGGCATGAAGACGTCCTGCACCGCCGAGGTGACGATCGCGCCGAACGCCGCGCCGATGATCACGCCGACCGCGAGATCGACGACGTTGCCGCGCAACGCGAACTTCTTGAACTCTTCGAGCATCCTGCCGCCCCCTGTCGTCGCGGGCCTGCGCCCCGGGCAGGGTGGCGCGCCGGGGCCGGCGCCGCCAGGGGGCGGACCGCTCTGTCCACCAGCGATGCGGGATCAGGCGGTGCCGAGGGGGGTCTCGGGCGGCTCCGCCCGGACGACGGAGCCCTCGAGCTTCTGCCGGCGGCGGTACTGCGCCGCGCTGACCGGGACGGTCGCGAGGTAGCAGATGCTGATCGCCACCAGCGATTCGAACGGGAAGCTGATCACGATCCCGAAGACGGCGACCCCGAGCAGGAAGATCGGCAGCACCCAGGCCCGCGGCACGCGCTTGCCCATGGTCTTGCCCGAGAAGGTCGGCACCGTGGAGACCACGAGGAGCGCGATGCAGAGCACGTAGAACAGGATCGCGGGCGCGGCCCAGGCCTCGAAGGTGAAGCCCAGGAAATGCAGGTAGAGCGGCAGCATGGCGGTGAGCGCGCCGGCCGGGGCCGGCATGCCGACGAAGAAGTCCTTCTTCCACTCGGGCCGGCTCGGGTCGTCCAGCATCGCGTTGAAGCGGGCCAGCCGCAGGCCCATCGCGATGGCGAAGATCAGCGCCACGATCCAGCCGATCGACTTCAAATTGAAGAGCGAGAAACCGTAGAGGATCAGCGCCGGCGCGCAGCCGAAATTCACGAAATCGGCGAGGGAATCGAGTTCCGCCCCGAAGCGCGAGGTGCCCTTCAGGAGCCGGGCGACGCGCCCGTCGATGCCGTCGAGCACGCCCGCCACCACGATGGCGATCACCGCCGGCTCGAACCGGCCCTCGAAGGCGAGCCGGATCGCGGTCAGCCCGAGGCAGAGCGCCATCAGGGTGATCATGTTCGGGGCGATCATGCGGAACGGCACCGGCTTGAACCGGCGCGGGCGCGGCTCGTTGGCGTCCGGCTCGAAGGGCGGGAAGAGATCGTCCATCGCCAGGGCCCCCGCTCAGATTCGCCGGAACTGACGCTCGGGGCCGCCGCCGAGATCGGCCAGCACCGTCTCGCCCGCGACCGCCTTCTGGCCGAGGCCGACCAGCACGCGCGTGCCCTCGGGGAGATAGACGTCGACCCGCGAGCCGAACCGGATCAGGCCGAAGCGCTCGCCGACATTGAGCTGGTCGCCCGCGCTGACGAAGCCGACGATGCGGCGCGCCACGAGGCCGGCGATCTGCACCACGCCGATTCGAAGCGCCGCGCCGCGATGCAGGGTCTCGATCACGAGGCCGTTGCGCTCGTTGTCCTCGCTCGCCTTGTCGAGCTCGGCATTGAGGAACAGGCCCGGCGTGTAGTGGATCTGCCCGATCCGCCCCGTCACCGGGACCCGGTTCACGTGGCAGTCGAAGACGTTCATGAACACGGAGATGCGCGTCATCGGGACCGACGGCAGGTCGAGCTCCGGCGGCGGCAGGACGGTGGCGATGAGGTTGACGCGCCCGTCCGCGGGCGAGACCACGAGGCCGTCGGCGACGGGGGTGACGCGCTCGGGATCGCGGAAGAAATAGCAGACCCAGAGGGTCAGGATCAGGAAGATCCAGCCGAAGAACTGGGAAAAATAGCCGGCCAGCACCGTCAGCACGATGCCGATCAGGATGAAGGGGTAGCCCTCCTTGTGGATGGGCACCAGCACCCGGCGGATCGTCTCGAAGAGATCGGTCATGGGGCTCGGGTCTTCTCCTGCGCGGGCGATCCCGGTGGGGATCAGGCCGCGCGGATGGCAGTCCCGCAGGCTCCCGTCAACCGGGCGCCCGGCCGCGCGGCGACGCGCGGCCGGGTCTCGCGCGTGGACCCGGCGCGGCTCAGGCCGCCCGGAGGAGGGACGGCGCCTCGGCCGGAACCTCGTCGGTGTGCACGTCGAACTGCACGAGGTAGGCGGTGCCGAAGCTCGTCGTGAGGGCGCAATCGGTGGCGTCGCGCCCGCGCGCCATGACGATGCGGCCGATGCGGGGCGTGTTGTGGCGGGCGTCGAACGTGTACCAGCGCGGGCCCTCGGGCCCCTCCAGATAGACCTCGAACCAGGCGGAGAAGTCCATCGGCGCCGGATCCTTCGGCACGCCGATATCGCCGAGATAGCCCGTGGCGTAGCGCGCCGGGATGTTCATGCAGCGGCAGAGCGTGATCGCGAGATGCGCGAAGTCGCGGCAGACGCCGACCTGCTGGCTGTGCCCGTCATGAGCGGAGCGGGTGGCGTCCGCCATCTGGTAGTCGAAGCGCAGACGGTTGTGGGCGTAGTCCACGATGGCCTGGACCCGGGCCCAGCCTTCGGGCGTGTTGCCGAACAGCGACCACGCGGTCGGGGCGAGCTTGTCGGTGTCGCAGTAGCGCGAGCCGAGCAGGTAGACGAGCACGTCGTCGGGCAGGTCCTGCACCGGGATCTGCCGGGCGTAGGGGGCGAAGGCGTCTGGCTCGCCCGAATCGGCGACGACGAAATCGGCCGCCATCACGATGCGGCCGCCCGGCGCGACGATGCGCGTGCAGACATTGCCGAAACCGTCGATGTGCTGGCTCGCGGGCACCGGCGGATCGAAGCGGATGACCTCCGGGGTCACCAGATCGGCCTGGCGATCCGGCTGCACGCTCAAGAGGAGGTTCATCGGCGTCGGGCCGAAGGTGTCGAAGGCGATGGTGAAGCCGGTGCGAATGTGCATGATCAAGTCTGGTCTGAGATGTCGCCCCGCGTCGTCGCGGTTCGAGCACTCAACTCGACGGCCAACCTACAGTTCCGCGGGTCTCATCTGTTGAGATCTCAGGGCTTGCTCAAATATTCGCCATTCTGCCCGCGCTCCGGGCCGGTGCGCGCCCGGCCCGGGATCGTCCGGCGCGGCGCTACTCGGCCGGGACCGGCTCCGGCGCCCGGCGCGGCGCGTCCGGGCGCTCGGCCTGCGCCTCCGCCCGCTTCAGGGCCTCCCGCGCGGCATCGGCCTCGCGCTGGCGGTTCCACATCGCCGCGTAGACGCCGCCCTCGCGCAGGAGCCCCGCATGGTCGCCGCGCTCGACGATCGTGCCCTTGTCGAGCACGAGGATCTCGTCCGCGTTGACGACCGTCGAGAGGCGGTGGGCGATGACCAGCGTCGTGCGGCCCTGGCTGACCGTGTCGAGGGCGTCCTGGATCTCGCGCTCGGTGAAGGAATCGAGCGCCGAGGTGGCCTCGTCGAGGACGAGGATCGGCGGTCCCTTCAGGATGGTGCGGGCGATGGCAACCCGCTGCTTCTCGCCGCCCGAGAGCTTCAGGCCGCGCTCGCCGACGGGCGTCTCGTAGCCCTCCGGCAGCGCCGCGATGAAGCGGTCGATCTGCGCGAGCCGCGCCGCTTCCCGCACCTCGGCCTCGGACGCCTCCCAGCGGCCGTAGCGGATGTTGTACCCGATGGTGTCGTTGAACAGCACCGTGTCCTGCGGAACCATGCCGATGGCCGCGCGCAGCGAATCCTGGCGCACGGCGGCGATGTCCTGCCCGTCGATCAGGATGCGGCCGCCCTGCGGCTCGTAGAAGCGGAACAGCAGGCGCGACAGGGTCGATTTGCCGGCGCCCGAGGGGCCGACGATCGCCACGGTCCTGCCCGACGGCACCGTGAAGGAGACGCCGCGCAGGATCGGCCGGTCGGGGTTGTAGGCGAACTGCACGTCCTCGAAGCGGACGGTGGCCCGCTCGACGGCGAGCGGGGCGGCGTCCGGCCGGTCCGCGATCTCCGGGTTGCGGTGGAGGATGCGGAACATGTCGTCGATGTCGATGAGCGCCTGTTTGATCTCGCGGTAGATCATGCCCATGAAGTTGAGCGGCATCGAGAGCTGCACCAGCATGGTGTTGGCGAGCACGAAGCCGCCGATCGTGGTGCGCCCGGCCAGGATGTCGCGCGCGGCGAGCCACATCACCGCGGTCATGCCGAGGGTGAAGATCACGGCCTGACCGGCGTTCAGCACGGCGAGCGAGACGTAGGTCTGGGTCGAGGCCTTCTCGTACTTCGCCATCGAGACGTCGTAGCGGGCGGTTTCGCGTGCCTCCGCGCCGAAATACTTCACGGTCTCGTAGTTCAGCAGCGAATCCACCGCCTTCGTGTTGGCGTCGGTGTCGGAATTGTTCATCCGGCGCCGGATCTCGATCCGCCACTGCGTCGCCTTCCAGGTGAAGGCGAGATAGGCCGACACCATCACGAACACGACGGCCGAGTAGAGCCAGTCGAACTCGTAGGCGAGCACGCCGAGGACCAGCAGGAACTCGACGATGGTCGGCACCAGTGTGAGGACCATCAGGCGCGACAATTCCTCGATGCCGCCGCGCCCGCGCTCCAGCACGCGGGTGAGCCCCCCGGTCTTGCGCTCGAGGTGGAAGCGCAGCGACAGCCGGTGCATGTGCTCGAAGGTCTGGAGGGCGAGGCGGCGGACCGCATGCATCGCCACCTTGGCGAAGAGCCCGTCGCGGACCTGTGTCAGCCCGGCCATCAGGATGCGCGACAGCCCGTAGATGCCGATCAAGAGCATCGGGGCGGCGAAGATCCCGCTGGGCACGCCCTCGCTCCGGCCGCCGGCCGCCGCGACCAGGGCATCCGTCGCCCATTTGAAGGTGAAGGGCGTCACCATCGTCACGAGCTTGGCGACGAGGAGCAGGCCGAAGGCCAGGAACACCCGGCGCTGCAGGTCCGGCCGGCCGTGGGGCCAGAGATAGGGCCAGAGGCGTCGGTAGGTGGCGACGAGGCCGGGGCGCTCCGGCGCGACCGGAGGCGCGGGGTCGGTCTGCATGCGAAAATCCGTTGGGAATCGGGAAGCCATATAGGACGTTCCGGTCCCCGCCGCACCCGCCCGGCACGCGGGCATGCCGCCGGGCCAGCGCGGGGCCGCCCCGCGGAGCGCGACGGCGCGGTCGGGATCCAGGCTGCTCCACGGGGCGTCCCGGCGCGGGTCGGACCGGGTTGAGATCGGGTCGCGATGCCGAGCCGCCAGGCGCCGAACAGAGCGTCCGCCCGCCTCATCATTCTGAGTTGCGCGCGATCGGGCAGACTACGACTGAATGGCTCCTGTATTGGGAACCAAAACCCACCCTTCTGCGATATGCCTAAGCTCGATCCGAGCGGCGGACGGGCGGGAGGATTCCATGGCGGCCAGGAACGATGCGTATCTGATCCAGATCAAGCCGGTCTTCGGCCGGCGGTCCCGCTATGTCTGGGCCGTCAATGGGACCGCGTCGATGTTCCACGAGACCTCCGCGATCATCTACGATTCGGTCGAAGCGGCGCTGTCGGCCGCCCATGCGCGCGTGGCGGAACTGCACTGACCGGCCGGTCGCGGCTTAAGCCTCGACACGCATCCTCCCCGCATCCGGTCGTCGGCCTCGCTCGCCACCCCGCGCCGGTCCCTGACGAGCCTGCCCCCTCGCCGCGGCGGCGGTCGAAGCTGATGCGGGCCGCGTTTTGGCGCGGACCCGACGGCATGGTATCCGCCCGCTCTATCCCTGAGATCCTCCGGATCATTCGGCCCGCCCTCGGCGACGGGCGATCCGGCTGGGACTCGATATCGGAGAGGGCGAGGCGTTGAGGTCGGAGGAATCCGTGTCCGGGTGGGGGCCGAGCGATGCGTGGCGCTTCTCCGTCGCGCCGATGATGGACTGGACGGATCGTCATTGCCGCGCCTTCCACCGGGTGATGTCGCGCCGCACCCGGCTCTACACCGAGATGGTCACCACCGGCGCGATCCTGCACGGTCCGCGCGAGCGCCTGCTCGGATTCTCGCCGGTCGAGCATCCGGTGGCAGTGCAACTCGGCGGATCGGATCCCGGCGCGCTCGCGGACGCGGCGCGCATCGCCGCCGATTTCGGCTACGACGAGATCAACCTCAATGTCGGCTGCCCGTCGGACCGGGTGCAGGAGGGTCGCTTCGGCGCCTGCCTGATGCGCGAGCCCGCGCTCGTCGCGGAATGCGTCGCCGCCATGAAGGGCGCGGTGCGCGTGCCCGTCACGGTGAAATGCCGGATCGGCGTAGACGATCAGGATCCCGAAGCCGCGCTGGACGCGCTGACGGAGGCCGTCGTCGCGGCAGGCGTCGACGCGCTCGTGGTGCATGCGCGCAAGGCTTGGCTCCAGGGTCTCTCGCCGAAGGAGAACCGGGACGTGCCGCCCCTGGATTACGGCCGCGTCGCCCGCCTGAAGCGGGCGCGGCCGGATCTCCCGGTGGCCATTAACGGCGGGATCGGCAGCCTCGGCGAGGCGCGGGCGCAGCTCGAGGCGGTCGACGGGGTGATGATCGGGCGGGCCGCCTACACCGATCCGGCGCTGCTGCTCGGCGTCGATCCCGCGCTCTTCGGCGAGCCCGCCCCCTGCGCCGACGCGTTCGCCGCGATCGAGGCCTACGAGCCTTACGTGGCGGCCGAACTCGCCCGCGGCGAGCGCCTGCACGCGATCAGCCGACACATGCTCGGCCTGTTCAACGGAAGGCCGGGCGCCCGTGCCTATCGCCGGCACCTGTCGACGGCCGGCATGCGGGCCGATGCGAATCTCGACACCCTGCGGCAGGCGGTGGCGCTGGTCTCGCGCGCGCTGCCGGAGGCCGAGGCCGCCTGAGCGGATCAGCGCTCGGGCGCATCCCCGGCCGCGGCCCAGACCGGATCGGGCTTGGCCACGGCGGTGTCGTGATCGTCCTGCCAGCCCTCGACGCCCTCCGGGAACCAGTGGACGTTGGTGTAGCCGCGCATCACGAGGCGGCGGCCCGCATTCCAGCTCCCCCAGCATTCCGGCCTGCAGAAGGTGACGATCGGCTTCGCCTTGTCGCCTCCCGTCAGCGCCTCGACGCGGGCGAAGAACAGCGCCTCTCGCTCCGCCGCGAGGGGCGCCACGCCCGCGCCCGGGAGCCAGACCGCCCCGGGGATCGAGCGGTGGGTCGGCAGCCAGGGGCGGTCGGCCGGAAACCCGGCGGGCTTCCGGTCGGCCAGCACGACGTCGAGTAGGAGCGGCCGGTCCTTCGCGATCAGCGCGGCGAGGCCCGTCTCGTCGATGACGGTCGCGCCCGTCAGGGTCTTGGGCGTGTATCCGCGCTGGGGTCCGGTCCAGAGCCCGTCGGGCTCCGGCACGTTGATGGGCGAATCCGCCGGCGTCGCCGCCGCGAGGAGCAGCGTCGCGGCCAGCGCGGCGCAGATCCGCCCCGCCGCGCTCCGGCCGCCCCGACGGGCCCCTAAGATCCGCCGGATCATGCTCAGTTGCTCGCCGTCGGCCCGTTGAAGGTCCGCTCCCAATGGCCGCCCTGGCTGTCGGTCGCCGCCACCTTGATCGGGCCGTTGCCCTCCGGCTTGTAGGCGAAGTTGATCACCGGGTTCGAGGCGATCGAGATGTCGCCATCCAGGGTGAAGACGGTCTTGTCGCCGTAGCTCACCACGACCTTGTTGATGTAGCGCGCCGGCGTGTACTCGCGGGTCACTTGGTTCATCTGCATGCCCGAGAAGTTCGGGTGGCGGATCATCAGCGTCGCCTGGACCGGCTTGCCGGCCTGCGCCTCGCCGCCGAACTTCAGGCGCATGTCCCCCATGCCCTTCATCGCCTCCTCGTCGCTCATGCCCATCGGGGCGGAGCAGCCGCCCGAGGCCTTCACGAACTGCGTCGCCTCGTAGAGGTTGCCGTCCTTCGTCTCCGCCACGGCGTGGACGTTGGTGTAGTTGTTGATCCGCACCCGCAGCTTCAGCTCGCGCGGATCGCCCGCCGGGCCGAAGGTGACGTGGGCGGCGTAGGGGGAGGGGTTGTCGTCGATCACGAGATGGACGGCCTTGATCCGGTCCGGCTCCGGCATGTCCAAAGTCAGCGGCACCAGGGCCGCGTCCTCGGCGCGCTTGGGCGCGTCGACCGTCACCAGGGTGGTGGTGGGCTCGATCTTGCGGTCGCCGAAGATCGAGGCCGAGATCTCCTTCCAGCGGGCGGCCCGCTCCGCATCGGTGTCCGAGGCGCCGGCCGCGTGGGCGACGCCCCCGAGCAGGGAGGCCGAGAGCGCGAGGCCGAGGACGTATCTGGGGGCGAATGTCATGGCGTTCCTCCGTGTCGATGCAAAATAAGTCCGATCCGGCCTATTCCCACTCAAGTTCCTTGTAGGCCACGGTGGCGTTGCGGCCGTTATAGGTGTCGAACAGGTCCCAGCGGCCGCGCTCCGATTGGGCGACGGTGCGCGTCGCCTTGTCGATCGGCACGTCGGCGGCGATCGCCGCGCGGGTCTCGTCCCGGAGCGCGCCGAGATAGCGCGTGAGGTCGCCGAGCGCCGGGACGAGATCGACGCTGACCGGGCCGTGGCCGGGTACCGCGCGCGTGGCGCCCATGCCCTTCAGCCGCTCGGCCTCCTTCAGCCAGCCCACGAGGCTGCCGTCGAGGGACGGGATGCGGCCGACGAAGAGGAGATCGGCCGGGAACAGCAGCCCGCTGCCGGTGTCGAGCATCGAGAGATCGCAGGGCGTGTGCGCCGGACCGTGGGCGGTGAAGCGCAGCACGCGGTCGCCGAGGTCGATCTCGGCTCCGTCCGTCACGCTTTGGGTCGGGTAGACCACGCTGCCGGCCTTGTCGGCGCCGAGGATGTCGGCGAGGCGCTGGCGGTAGAACTCGCCGCGGGCATCGAGCGCCTCGCGCAGGGCGGCGTGGCCGATATAGTTCGGCTTGTCCTCCGCGAAGGCGGCGGCGCCGAAGCAATGGTCCGGATGGACATGCGTCATCACCACGTGGCGGATCGGCTTGTCGGTGCGCTTGCGGATCTCGGCGCGGAGCCACTGTCCGTCGGCGAGGCTGCCGCCGCTCTCCGTGACGAGGACCCCGTCGCGCCCGATCACGAAGCCCGTATTGGCGATGGCGTCGGCGTTCTCGGCGGTCGCCTCGGCGTTGGGGCCGCGCCGGATGAAGATGCCGGGACCGACCTCCTCCATCGCGACGGACTCGGCGCGGGCGATGCGGGGCAGGCAGCACAGACAGAATCCGCCGAACACGGCCTCGCGGCGCGAGAGCGCGGCGCGTCCACCGAATCCACGCGCGGCAGCGTCCGGCGCCCGCATGCGTTTCCTCCCGATTGATTGCCAACCATTTAGTAGGTAGAGAACTCCTCCGTCAACCGGACGATCCGCGCAGGTCGGGGCTCGGCCTACACATCCGCGCGATCCGGTCCGGGTCAGGAGGGCGACGAGGGCGATGCGCGATACCCGGGCCGAATTGCTGCTGCAGGCCGAGACCCTCGTGCGGGCCCGCGGCTATGCGGGCTTCAGCTACGCCGATCTCGCGAACGTGGTCGGCATCCGCAAGGCCAGCATCCACCATCATTTCCCGACCAAGGCGGACCTCGCGGCCGCGCTGATGGCGGCCTATGCTGAGCGCTACGAGACGGCGCTCGCCGTGATCCTGGACGGGCAGGGCGAGGCGCGCGCGCGGATCGCGGCTTACGGGCGGCTCTATCTCGGCGGGGTCGAGCAGGGGCTCGGCTGCCTCTGCGCGGCCTTCGCGATCGAGGGCGAGGCACTGCCGGCGAGCCTGCGCGCGACGGTCGCCCGCTTCTTCGAGCGGCATATCGCGTGGCTCGAGGCCGTGCTGCGCGCGGGTGTGGCGGCCGGAACCGTGCGGGCGGATATCGACCCGGCGGCCCAGGCCCGCCTCGTCGTCGCGACGCTGGAGGGCGCGCTGCTGATGGAGCGGCTGCTCGGCGGCCCCGAGGCCTTCGCGGGGACGCTGCAGGCGCTCGTCGCCGGGCTCGCGCCTCAGGGCTCGTCGGCGACGTAGCGGTTCCAGCCCTCCGCGCGCAGGCGGCAGGCCGGGCAGGTGCCGCAGCCGTAGCCCCAGGCGTGGCGGGTGCCGCGCTCGCCGACGTAGCAGGTGTGGCTGTCCTCGACGATGAGGTCGACGAGCCCCTTGCCGCCGAGCGCCTCGGCGAGGCGCCAGGTCCGGGCCTTGTCGATCCACATCAGCGGCGTGTGCAGGACGAAGCGGCGCTCCATGCCGATGTTGAGCGCCACCTGCAGCGCCTTGATGGCGTCGTCCCGGCAATCGGGATAGCCCGAATAGTCGGTCTCGCACATGCCGCCGACGATGTGGCGCAGGCCGCGCCGATAGGCGAGCGCAGCCGCGAAGGTCAGGAACACGAGGTTGCGGCCAGGCACGAAGGTGTTCGGCAGGCCGGAGGCCGCGTAGCCGATCTCGGCCTCGCGGGTCAGCGCCGTATCGGAGACCTGGCCCAGGGCGTCGAGGGGGAGGGTATGGTCCTCGCCGAGCCGGCGCTGCCAGGCCGGGACCAGGCGGGCCATGCCTTCGCGCAGGCGCCCGCGGCGGTCGAGCTCGATCCGGTGGCGCTGGCCGTAATCGAAGCCCAGGGTCTCGACGCGGGCGAAGCGGTCGAGGGCCCAGGCGAGGCAGGTCGCCGAATCCTGGCCGCCCGAGAACAGGACCAGCGCGCTATCGTCCCCGATCTCAGTCACCCGCATACTCCGCCCAGGACATCGGCGTCTCGTAGACCCGGACCGTCGCGAGGCCGGGCAGACCCGCCCTGGCCCGATGCCAGATCCAGGCCGCGATGTTCTCGGCGGTGGGGTTTTCCAGCCCCTCGACCTCGTTGAGGCAATGGTGGTCGAGCCGCTCGAGCAGCGGACGGAAGCTTGCCTCGACATCGAAGAAATCGACGACCCAGCCGCTCTCGGGATCGACCGGCCCGGCGACCGTGAGCTCGACCCGGTAGGAATGCCCGTGCATGCGGTGGCAGCGGTGGGTCTCGGGCACGTTCGGCAGCCGGTGAGCCGCCTCGAAGGTGAAGGCTTGGGTGATCTTCATGGGGTCGCAGCGTCGATGACGGCCGGGGAGGGCGCCCGGCCCGATCCCTGCCCTTAGAGCATCCGACCCCGCGCCGTCATCCACCGGGCGATCGTCCGCGGGCCGCCGGTCCGGCCGACGGACGGCCAAATCGTGCAGCGCGGGCGCTAGGCGCGCTGCGAGACCCCCGCCTGCGCGAAGGTCGCCATGTCGCGGTGGCAGGCCAGCGCGCCCTTGAGGACACCGATCGCCATCGCGGCGCCGGAGCCCTCGCCCAGCCGCATGCCGAGGTCGAGCAGCGGTTCGAGCCCGAGGCGCCCGAGCACCTCCGCATGCGCGCCCTCGGCCGAGACGTGGCCGGCGAGGCAATGGTCGAGGGCGTGCGGGTCGAGGGCATGCAGCACCGCCGCCGCCGCGGTCGAGACGTAGCCGTCGAGCACAACCGGCACGCGCTGCAGCCGCGCGGCCAGGATCGCTCCGGCCATCGCGGCGATCTCGCGGCCGCCGAGCCGGGCCAGCACCTCGAGGGGATCGTGGAGATGGTCGGCGTGGCGGGCGAGCGCCGCCTCGACCGCGGCGACCTTGCGGGCGAGGCCCTCCGCGTCGACCCCGGTGCCGTGCCCGACCCAATGGGCCGGATCCCCGCCGAACAGGGCGGCGTAGAGCGCCGCCGCCACAGTGGTGTTGCCGATCCCCATCTCGCCGATGCCGAGGCAATCGGTGCCGGCGGCGACCGATTCCATGCCGAAGGCCATGGTCGCCACCGTCGCCTTCTCGTCGAGGGCCGGGCCCTCCGTGATGTCGCCCGTCGGCAGGTCGATGGCGAGGTCGAAGACCTTGAAGCCGAGGCCGTAGGCGGCGCAGATCTGGTTGATCGCCCCGCCGCCGGCCGCGAAATTGTCGAGCATCTGCCGGTTCACCGCGTCCGGAAAGGCCGAGACGCCGCGGCGCGTCACCCCGTGGCTGCCGGCGAAGACGCAGACCAGCGGCCGGTCGAGCGTCGGCTTGGCCGTGCCCTGCCACGCGCCGAGCCAGGCCACGAGGCGCTCCATCCGCCCGAGCGCGCCGGCGGGCTTCGTCAGCAGGGCGTCGCGGGCGGCGATCGCGGCGACCGCGTCGGCGTCGGCGTCGGGGATCGATTCGATGAGGCGGCGGATGTCGGCGAAGGGGCTGTCGGTCATCGGTCGGGCGCGCAATCCTGTGGGTGATGCCCCGCAAGCGCGAAGGGCCGACCCGTCCCGCACGCTATAGTGGCGCGGGGGCAGCGGGTGAAGGCCGGGTCATGGGTGGGCAATCCTCCGACGGACGCATCCCGGGCGGCGAATCCGATTGGCCGGGCCGGGGGCTGCTCTACGATCTCGCCGCCTGCCTGCGCTTCTACTCGCGCCTGCCCGTGCCCCGCCTGCCCGGGGAGCCCGACCCGCACGGGGCGCCGGATTTCACCCGCGTGCCCCGCATGCTGCCGGTGGCCGGGCTGATCCTGGCGCTGCCGGCCGCCCTGGTGCTGCTCGCAGGGTGGCGGCTCGGGCTCGGGCCGTTCCTCGCCGCGACTTTGGCCCTCGCCGCCTCCGTGGTCCTCACCGGCGCCTTGCACGAGGACGGCCTCTCCGACGTGGCGGACGGGTTCGGCGGCGCCACCCCGGAGCGGCGTCTCGAGATCATGCGCGACAGCCGGATCGGCGCCTACGGGGCCGTCGCGCTGGTCCTCGGACTGTCGCTGCGAATCGGCGCGCTGGCGACGCTGCTGGACCGGACCGGCGCGGCGGCCGGCACGGCGCTGGTGCTGGCCGCGATCCTCTCGCGGGTCGCGGCGCTCGCCCCGCTGGTGCTGCTCGCCCCCGCCCGCCGCGACGGGCTGAGCGCTGCGGTCGGGCGCCCCGGCGGCGCGACGCTCGGGGTCGCGTCCGGCTTCGGCCTCGTCCTCGCCCTGCTCGCCCTGCCGCTCGGCCTGCCGTTCGGCGGGGTGATGGCGATGATCGGGCTGGCGACGGCGGCCTCCCTGGGCCTCACCCGCCTGGCCGCGGCCCGGATCGGCGGCCAGACCGGCGACGTCGTCGGCGCCTGCCAGCAGGCCGCCGAGATCGCGAGCCTCGTCGGCCTCGTCGCCTGCCTGCCGGCGTGACCCCGTGCCGCTTGATCTCCCCGGGCCCGGACGGGCAAGGAGCCCGGATGCGCGCCGCTCCGTCCAAGCCGTCCAGCCCCTGCACCAAGGTCTGCGTCCTCGACGACGCGGCCGGGCTCTGCCTCGGCTGCGGGCGCACCCGCGACGAGATCGCCCTGTGGGGCTCGCTCTCCGAGCCGCAGCGCCGCGCCATCATGGCCGGCCTCGAAGCGCGGCTGCGCGATGCCTATCTGCCGGCCGAGGCGGGCGCGGATCCCGCGGGGCCGTCGCGCTAGGGCGCCCGCGCCTCGGGCGAGGATGAGGGCGGCTCCATGATGACCTATCTGGCGCTCGGAGCGATCTTCGTCGCGGTCGCCGTCCTGGTCCTCGGCGGCGGCTGGCAGACGGCCGCGGTCGGGATCGAGCCGGACCAGATCGCCGGCCTCGCCTTCGGGACCGCGATGCTGATCCTCGTCGCCAGCGGCTACTGGCGCCAGTACGGGCTCAACCTCGGGGCGAGCCTGCGGGCCCTCGCGATCTGGACTGCGCTCGGCCTCGCCTGCCTCGTCGGCTACGCCTACCGGCCCGAGCTTCAGGGCGTCGCCAGCCGGGTCGTCGGGGATCTGCGGCCCGGATCGGCCGCGACCGGCCCGGACGGCAGCGTCGTCATCACGCGGCGGCAGGACGGCGATTTCCGCATCGAGGCGGCCGTGAACGGGCAGGCGCAGAGCTTCGCTTTCGATACCGGCGCGAGCGCCGTCGTGCTCACGGCTCAGGCGGCCGAGGCCCTCGGCATCCGCCCGCGGGACGACGCCTTCACGGTCCCGGTCTCCACGGCCAACGGCACGGCCTACGCCGCGCCCGCCCTGCTCGACTCGGTCGGCATCGGGCCGATCACCGAGCGGCGGGTCTCCGCGCTGATCGCCAAGCCCGGGGCCCTGCGGCAGAACCTGCTCGGGCAGAGCTTCCTGACCCGGCTGTCCGGCTACGAGGTCCGGGGCGACCGGCTGATCCTGCGCGCGCCCTGACGGGCCGTCGACACCACGGCGGGATCGTCACCGCGCCCGTGAGGTTTTCCGTGCGCGCGTCGGGTATATAAGGCCCCCCTCCACCGGGCCGGCTCCGCGGCCCGCGCCAACAGGAAGCCGTGCCATGTCGCAGGTCGTGCAGTCCCGCCGCCTGAGGGCCGTCGACATCGCCAAGCGCAAGGCGGAGGGCGCGAAGATCATCTCGCTCACCGCCTATCACGCCCACACGGCGAGCATCCTCGACGCCTATTGCGACTTCATCCTCGTCGGCGATTCCCTGGGCATGGTGATGCACGGGATGGAATCGACGCTGCCCGTCACCCTCGAGATGATGATCCTCCAGGCGCAGGCGGTGATCCGGGGCACCAGCCGGGCGCTCGTCGTCGTCGACATGCCCTTCGGCTCCTACGAGGCGAGCCGCGAGCAGGCCTTCATGAGCGCGGCGCGGATCCTGAAGGAGACCGGGGCGGGCGCGGTGAAGCTCGAGGGCGGCGCGCGCTTCGCCGAGACGGTGGCCTTCCTCACCCAGCGCGGCGTGCCGGTGATGGGCCACATCGGCCTCACGCCCCAATCGGTGAACACGATGGGCGGCTTCCGGGTGCAGGGCAAGGGACCGGACGGCGAGCGCGTCCTCCTGGAGGATGCCCGGGCCATCAGCGAGGCCGGCGCCTTCGCGATCGTGCTCGAGGGCATCGTCGAGCCGGTGGCGCGGGCCATCGCACGCTCGCCCCAGGTCACCGCCGCGACGATCGGGATCGGCGCCTCGTCGTTCTGCGACGGGCAGATCCTGGTGCTGGAGGACATGCTCGGCCTCTCCGAGCGCACGCCGAAATTCGTCAAGCAGTTCGGCTCGCTGCGCGCCCATATCGAGGCCGCGGTGCGGACCTACGCCGAGGAGGTCCGGGCGGGGCGCTTCCCGGAGGATGCCCACACCTACGCGGATCGCTGATCAGGCCCGGCGCGAGGGGGTCAGCCTGAGGCCGGGCGCGGGGCGCTCCAGCAGCACCTCGCGCCGGAAGCGCACGAGACGGGCCGGGCGCCCGGCCTTGCCGCTGGTGACGCTCTCCGTCTCCTCCACCAGCCCCTGCTGCGCCACCAGCCGGCGGAAGTTCTGCTTGTGCAGCTGCGTGCCGGACAGCGCCTCGACGGTGCGCTGGAGCTGGAGCAGCGTGAAGGCCGGCGGCATCAGCTCGAACACCACGGGGCGGTACTTGATCTTGCCCCGCATCCGGCCGATCGCCGTGGCCAGCACCCGGCGATGGTCGAAGGCCATCGGCACGCCGGTGGGATCCCCCGGGCGCGCGGCGCCGCCATTGCCCTGCGCCTCGGGGATCAACCCCGCCTCGAACAGCAATTCGTAGCGCTCCAGCACCCGCTCCTCGTTCCAGGTGCCGCCGCCGAGGCCGAAGGTGAGGCCGAGGCGGTCGGCGCGCATGCGGCGGAGCTTGGCGTCGGCCGGCTCCGCGGCCCAGGCGGCGAGCTTCTCGGCGATGGCGTCGAGCTGCGGCGGGCGGCCCCGGCGGAAATCCTCGTAGGGCAGGTAGCGGTACCAGTTCTGCCACGCGGCCTCGGCGATGCCCGCCGAGCGCTCCTCGCGCACCAGCGCCAGATAGGCGACCGAGAGGGAGTGGATCCCCGCCCGCGCATCGCCCGAGCGGTCGCGGTCCCCGAAGGTGTAGAGCTGCTCGACGTAGCCGAGGCGCTGATGGGTCTGCTGTTCCACCCAGGCCCGCAATCCGCGCTCCAGGGTGGGGTGCTGCGACACCAGCGGCCCGGCGGGCAGGCCCTCGCCGCGGCCCGGGGCCTGGTCCGCCACCCGCACGGTGAGCGCGCGCGGCTCCCCGTCCGTCGCGGCGACGATCACCGCGACGAGCCCGACGCTGGAGGGATCCGGCCGGCCAACGCTTCGCGCCGCCTGCACATCCGTCATGAGTTCCGTCGCGTCGACGCTTGGCATGCCTGACATGATGATCGCAGTGCGGATGCGCCCGATGACCCGGATCGCGCTCGCTTTAGAGCATGACGCAAAAATGTAAAAACCGATGATCGGAAATCATCATGCGGCGTCAACCACATAGGGCCTGTGTCCGCGGGCGCGCCGGGATCTTGCCCCGTCCATAACATCCTTGCCCGCCTCGGGGACCGGCCCGGCCTCGGACAGGGCGTCACAGCGACGGGCCAGCAAGCGCGCCCGCGACCGGTCCGAAGCGGCGGGTCTTCCGGCTTGCCAAGCGGCGGAGGCGCACTCAAACCCGTCGGGCCGGCCCGGCGCCGGCCGAGAGACGGGGAGACGCGATGTCCAGCACCGGAACGGGATCGGCCCGATGAGCGATGCGTCCCCCCGGGTCGATCATCGGCTCTACGGCATCCTCGACACCGCCGTCTGCGGCACCGACCCGGAGCGGCTCGCCCGGATGGCCGCGGAGGCGGTCGCGGGCGGCTGCACCCTGCTCCAGTACCGCGAGAAGGCGATCCCCGACGCGCGCGCCGCGCTCGCCCGGATCCGTGCGATCCGCCACGCGGTGGCGGGCCGCGTGCCGCTCCTCGTCAACGACCGGATCGATCTCGCCCTCGCGGCCGGCGCCGAGGGGGTACATCTCGGCCAGAGCGACCTGCATCCGGCCGATGCGCGCCGCCTCCTCGGCGACGGCGCGATCATCGGCCTCACCCTGAAGACCACGGCGCAGGCCGACGAGCTCTACCGGATGCCGGTGGACTACGCCTGCATCGGCGGCGTCTTCGCCACCACCAGCAAGGACAATCCCGATCCGCCGGTCGGGCTCGACGGCCTCGCGCGCATCCTGTTCCGGGCTCGGCTCGCCCGCGGCCAGGCCCTGCCGGTCGGCGCCATCGCGGGCATCGATTCGAGCAACGCCGCGGCGGTGATCGCGGCCGGCGCGGACGGGATCGCGGTGATCTCGGCCCTGTTCGGCGCCGAGGCGATCGAGGGCCGCGCCCGCGACCTCCGGGCCCGCGTCGACGCGGCTCTGGCCGAGCGCGGGGCCGGCCGATGATCGCGCTCACCATCGCGGGCTCGGATTCCTCCGGCGGCGCCGGCATCCAGGCCGACCTCAAGACCTTCTCGGCGCTCGGGGTCTACGGAGCCAGCGCGATCACGGCGCTGACCGCGCAGAACACGCGCGGCGTCCAGGCGATCCACGATGTGCCGGCGGAGTTCGTCGCCGCCCAATGCGAGAGCGTGTTCGCCGATCTCGCGGTCCGGGCGGTGAAGATCGGGATGCTGTCCCGCGCGCCCGTCATCGACGCGGTGCTGGCGGTCCTCGACCGGCACGCAGCCGCGATCCCGGTGGTGCTCGACCCCGTGATGGTCGCCACCAGCGGCGACAGCCTGCTCGGGGCCGACGCCGTCGCGGCGCTGCGCGCGCGGCTGATGCCCCGCGCCGACCTCGTGACGCCGAACCTGCCGGAAGCCGCCGCGCTGCTCGACGCGCCGGTCGCCCGCGGCGAGGCCGAGATCGAGGCCCAGGCGCGCGCCCTTCTCGCCCTCGGGGCCCGGGCGGTGCTGGTCAAGGGCGGGCACGGCGACGGGCCCGAGAGCATCGACCTTCTGGTGAGCGCAGCGGGGGTCGAGCGCTTCCGCGCCCCGCGGGTCGCCACGCGGAACACGCACGGCACCGGCTGCACCCTCTCGGCCGCGATCGCGGCGGGCCTCGCGCGCGGTCTCGAACTCCCCGACGCCGTGGGGCAGGCGAAGGCCTATATCGGCGCGGCCATCGCGGCCGCCGACCGGCTCGCCATCGGCCACGGGCACGGCCCGGTGCATCACTTCTTCGCCCAGTGGCGTTGAGCGACCGAGCGCGGCGGTCGCCCGGCTGGGAGCCCGAAAGCGGGAGCGGGAAACCGTGGACCGCCTTGCGTCCCCCCCGGATTTGCGTTTGAATTAGCGTACGTTCGTTCGGATAATGGAACGCGAGCGCGCGAGAGTCGGGTTGCGGGACGGATGCAGGATCAAGCGGAACGGATCGAACGGGTGCGGTCCCGGGACCTGCTCACCGGGGCCCAGGTGCTGTCGGGCCAGCTCGGCAAGACGATCCAGCGGCTGCGCAAGGCCTACAATCTCTCGCTCTCGGAACTCGCCGAGCAATCGGGCGTGGCCAAGTCGATCATCAGCCAGATCGAGCGGAACGAGACCAACCCCACCCTCGCGACGATCTGGCGCCTGAGCCAAGCGCTCGACGTCTCGATCGAGCGGGTGCTCGCGGCCGGCGACGACGAGCCGTTCATCGAGAAGGCCTCGCGCGCCGACACGCCGATCCTGGTCTCCGAGGACGGCAAGGTCCGGCTCGCCATCATCGGCTGGGTCAAGACCATCGAGTGGCTGCAATGGTACGACGTCTCGGCCGATCCGGGCGGCGTCCTCGATTCCGACCCGCACCAGCGCGGCTCCGTCGAATCCCTCTCCGTGAGCGAGGGCGTCTTCGAGGTCGAGGTTGGCGGCGTGGTGCAGGTGGCGCGGGCAGGGGAGACGCTGCGCTACCGCTGCGACCGGCCCCATGCCGTGCGCTGCACCGGCGCGCTGCCCGGACGGGCCACGATGGTGGTGATCATGAAGGCCGCCGTGATGGATTGAGGCGCCGCAGCGCCCCGGTCACCGCCCCGAATTCACCCAGCGCACCGCGTCGGCGAGGACGCTGGCGAGCGCCGCGTCGAGGGCGAGGGCGGCATTGCCCGCGTCCACGGCCTTCACCGGCACGCGCGCCTGGAACACCTTGGCGGACACCACCTTGCCGGTGCCCTCCGCGATCAGCTTCGCGGACAGGTCGACGACCGCCTCGCCCGAGCCGGCGGCGATGTCGAAGGCCCGGATCTCGCTGATCAATTGGTAATCGGTGACGACCTTGTCGCCCGGGCGGGTGACGGAGCGCAGGCGGCCGGAATTCTCGAGGCTCTGGATCAGCCGCGTCTGGATCAGCCGCGGCAGCCGGTCGGCCCATTGGCCGCCGCCCAGGAACGACAGCGAGCCGGAGGGCTCGCGCACGATGATGCGGTCCGATTCGAAGGGCTGCAGGCCCACCGGCTCGGCGACCATGATCGCCCGCGCCGACGCCGCGGGGCGGCCGGAGGGCGGCAGCGCGGCGAGGTCGAAGGTCAGGGGCGCGCCGCCGCCGCCGCAGCCGCCGAGGGCGGAGACGGCCAGCGCTGCGGCGAGCGCGAGAGCGGGCGTGATCTTGGTCATCCTGGGAATCGGACGCTGCCCTTGGCTGATCCGGACCGGTGCCCGGCGCGCGGAGGGAATGGCTCCGCTTAAACGACACGGCCCGGCGATTCGTGCCGTGCGGCGAGGCACATACACCCAGGATAAGACGGTTCTACCGCCCACCGTTGTATTCGGGCAACGACGGTTTCCCACCGAAGATCACCTGCGAGGGATCGCGCTCCAAGCTCTTGACCGTACGGTTCAGGGTTCCGAGCGTGCGCTGGCCGTCGGTCGCCAGGGCCTCGACCTCGCGCCGCCCGCTGCCGCTGAGCCGGTTGAAGCTGGTGGCGATGCCGGCGGTGCGCTTGTCGAGGTTCTCCGACAGGGTCCGGAAGGCGCGGCCGGCGTCGCGCACCGAGATCGCCGCCTCGCGGACCTCCGTGAAAGTGCTGGAGCCCTGCTGGCCCGAGGCGGAACCGAGGAAGCCCTCGGCGCCCTTGAGCACGCCGTCGATGCGGTCGGCGGAGGCGCTGAGCTTGGCGGCGAGCGCCCGCGCGTCGTGTAGGCCCGCCTCGATGTCGGGGCTCGCGGCGCTGAGCGCGCCTGAGAACCGGTCGGCGTTCTCGATGACGTGGTTGAGGCGCTGGCCGTCCACCGCCTTGACGAGGCCGGCGATGGAGGGCCCGGCCTCCGCCAGCGTCTTGGAGAAGGATTCGACGTTGGCGAGCGTGCGGTTGATCGCGCCCTCGTTGCCCGCCACCACCTTGTCGAGGCGCTGCAGCACGTCGTCGGCGCGTTGGGCGATCTGCTTGGCCGCCGCCATCATGTCCTGGATGTCGGAGGAATCGGCGAAGATCGTCGGCATCTGGTCGCCGGAGCCCGGCGTCAGCGCGGGCGCGTCGGCGTTCCCGCCCGAGAGCGCGATCACCGAGACGCCGGTGAGCAACGCGGAGTCGAGGCGGGCCCGGGTGTCGGCGCGCAGCGGCGTCGAGGGCTCGACCTTGATCGTGGCGACCACCCGGCGCGGGTCCTGCGGCAGCAGGCGGACATCCGAGACCTCGCCGACCTTGATGCCGTTGAAGGTGACGCTGGAGCCGCGCGAGAGGCCGCCGACGCTGCCGGAGAACACGATGCGGACGCCCGTGCTCACCTGCCGCGACGAGCCGCCCGCGAGCCAGAACACGAAGCCGAAGCCCGCCAGGATCACCGCGAGGGTGAAGACGCCGATGAGGGCGTAGTTCGCGCGCGTCTCCACGGCTCAGCCCTCCGCCCGTTCGCGCGCGCCCGACCGGGTCCCGGCCGCCCGGGCCCGGGCGGCGAGGGGCGGGGCGGCGAGGGGCGGAGCGGCGAGGGGATTGCGTTGTCCGTCAGACATGCGCGGGGCCTCCGGTGACGATCGAGCGGGCGCGCTTGCCGTGGAAGTAGGAGCGCAGCCACGGGTGGTCGTGGGCGAGCATGTGGTCGATCGGACCGACCGCGATGATCTGGCCGTCGCCGAGCGCCGCGATGCGGTCGCAGGCGGTGTAGAGGCTGTCCAGATCGTGCGTCACCATGAAGACGGTGAGGCCGAGCGTCTGCTTCAGGGTCGCGACGAGTTCGTCGAACTCGCCCGCCCCGATCGGGTCGAGGCCTGAGGTCGGCTCGTCGAGAAAGAGGATCTCGGGGTCGAGGGCGAGGGAGCGGGCGAGCGCCGCGCGCTTGATCATGCCGCCCGAGAGCTCGGACGGGAACTTGTCCGCCGCATCGGGCTTCAAGCCGACCAACTCGATCTTCAGGCGGGCGAACTCGTCGAGCAGGCGCTCGGAGAGCTTGAGATGCTCGCGCATCGGCACCTGGATGTTCTGCTTGACGGTGAGCGCCGAGAACAGGGCGCCCTGCTGGAACAGCACGCCCCAGCGCTGCTCGACCCGCCGGCGCTCGGCGAGGCTCAGGCCGTCCATATCCCGGCCGAACACCTCGATCGTGCCGGAGCGCTTGGGCACCAGCCCGAGGATGGTGCGGGTGAGCACCGACTTGCCCTGGCCCGAGGGCCCGACGAAGCCCAGGATCTCGCCCCGGCGGATGTCGAGGTCGAGGCCCTTCAGGATCGTCCGGTCGCGAAAGCCCACGACGAGGTCGCGCACCCGGATGATCGCGTCGTCGGGCGCAGGAGAGATCGCGGCGGCGGCGGCGCTGGCGGGGATCGGCACGGGCGCCTCAGAAGTCGATGGCGGCGAAGAACACCGCGAAGAGGCCATCCAGAACGATGACCATGAAGATCGACTTCACGACCGACGCGGTGACGTGACGCCCGAGCGATTCGGCCGAGCCCTCGACCGCGAAGCCCTCGATCGTCGCGATGATGCCGATGGTGAGCGCCATGAAGGGCGCCTTGATCAGCCCGACGAAGACGTGATGCAGCCCGACGGCCGCCTGGAGCCGCGCGAGGAACTGCTCCACGGTGAGCCCGCCGTAGAGCATCGCCGTCAGGCCGCCGCCGGCGAGCGCGGCGAGCGCGCCGACCAGCGTCAGCATCGGCAGGCCGATCATCAGGGCGAGGATGCGCGGAACGATCAGCACCTCGATCGGGTCGAGGCCCATGACCCGGAGGGCGTCGACCTCCTCGCGCATCCGCATGGAGCCGATCTCGGCGGTGAAGGCCGAGCCCGAGCGGCCGGCGACCATGATCGAGGTCAGCAGAACGCCGAGCTCGCGCAGGATCAGCAGGCCGATCAGGTTGACCACGAAGGTCTGCGCCCCGAAGCGCTGGAGCTGGAAGATGCCCTGCTGGGCGACGATGCCGCCGACGAGGAACGAGATCAGCACGATGATCGGGGTGCCGCGCAGCGCCACCTGCTCGACCTGATTGACGAAGGCGCTGCTGCGGAACGTGCCCGGCCGGGCGGCGACGCGCCCGCAGGCCGTGACCACCTCGCCCAGGAAGGCGATGCCGGTCACCACGTCGGCTCCGGCCTGCGCCACCCGCCGCCCGAGCCCGTCGAGGGCCGCGTGGATCCGGCCGCCCGCGGCAGGGCGCGGCGCTTCGGGCTCGCGCAGGGCGACCTCGCCGAGCAGGATCCGGTGCTCCGGCTTGGCGCCGCCGTAGGTCAGGCTGCCGCCCGCGGCCTCGACCTCGCCCCGGGTCCGCTCGAGCACCCAGGCGCCGAGCGTGTCGAGGCGGGCGACCTCCGTCAGATCGACGGTCACGGCCCGGCCGGTTCCGGCGGCGGCGATGCGCCGGGCCGCCGCCTCGACGGCGGCGCCCTCGTCCGCCGTCCAGCGGCCGGCGAGCGCGAGGCGGCCGTCGGCCGCCGGCTCGACGCGCGCGCCGTCCCGGTCCGCGAGAGCGGCTCGCGCCGGCATCACGGCGCTCGGCACGCCCGGCCTCCGCGGTTTTCTGGTTCCATCACGCTGCCCATGCTGCGCCGCGTCTATGTCCAGATTAGGGTTACGGAGCGGTATCCACCGCCGCGTGTGTGTCCTGGCGCACCCGGCGCGCGGCGGCCGCCGCGAGGCCGAGGCCGGTGAGCGCGAGCGGCGCCATCAGGGCGAAGGCGAGGGGCCCGCCGGCGCGATAGGCGAACCCCGACAGGATCGTGGCCGCGGCCGAGACCGAGGCGTTGACCGCGCTGAGGGTGCCCTGGGCGCGTCCGCGGGCCCCGTCGGGCGCGAAGGCGGAGACGGCCGCCATCGCGCCGAGCTGCGTCGCCCCGAAGGTGAACCCGTGCAGCGCCTGCAGCGCGACGAGCGCGGGCAGCGTGTCGCCGACGAGGGAGAGCCCGACGGCCCGCAGCAGGGCCGCGGTCGCGCCGAGGGCGAGGAGCCGGAACGGGCTGCGGGCGCCGGCCGGCAAGCGGCCGATCACCGCGAACAGCAGGATCTCGGAGACGACGCCCACGCCCCAGAGCGCCCCGACGGTCTCCGCCGAGAATCCGAGCCCGATCCAGTAGATGCTGCCGAAGCCGTAGATCGCGGCATGGCTCGCCTGGATCGCGGCGGCGGCGCCGATGCAGAGCCGGAGCCGCGCGGGCATGCGCGGTCGCGCGCCCCTGTCGGCCGCGGGCCTCGCCGCGGCGATGTCGCGGCTGGTGAGGGCCACGAGGCTGGCGAGGAGCGCGAGGCCGGTGAGGAGGAGGGGCACCGCCACCCGGCCGCCGAGCGCGCCGAGCAGGGCGCCCCCCGCGAGGTTGGCCGCCAGGAAGGCGATCGAGCCGGACATGCGGATGCGGGCGTAGTCGAGGCGCGGGCGACGGCGCACGGCGGCGAGGGTCAGGTAGTCGATGCTCGGCACCAGCGGCGCGCCGGCCACCGCGTTCAGGACCACCAGCCCGGCGAGGAGGGGCCAGCCGAGGCCAGCGGCCCCGGGCATCAGGCCGTAGGTCAGGGCGAGGCCGAGGCTGCCGGCGAGCAGCAGGGCGCGCGGGCCCACGCCCCGGTCGATCAGGCTCATCAGCGGCGCGGTCGCGACGATGCGGGTGGCGATCGGCAGGGCGAGCAGCACGCCGATGATCGTCGCGTCGAGCCCCAGCGCGGAGAGCCAGACCGGCATGAACGGCATGGCGATGCCGATCTCCACGAAGACGACCGCGTAGAGCAGGGCGAGGCGCAGGGCCCCGGGTTCGGGCTCAAGGGTTCGGATGGGGGACACGAGTCTCGGCCGCGCGAGAGGAGGGGCGCCGTAAGCGCGCGTTAAACAGCATCTGTCAACGTCACTGGCCGTACATGACGGTTTCGCACAGCGCGCGTCGTGCACAGAGTCTTCGGGGACGCGTACCATGTCCGGCATCCAGTCGCTGATCCCGTTCGAACCCGACGCCTACGAGACGATCGCGCGGGCGATGGAGGAGAGCGAGCGCGGGCGCTGGTTCCTGGCCGAGCACGCCCGGCGCAACCGCGGCCCCGACACCGAGATGCTGCTCGGCGCGATCGGACGGCTGGAGAGCGCCGTCACCGCCCAGCGTCAGCCGGAGGAGCTGACCGAGTTGCGCGGCAACCTCCTCGACATGGCCCGGGCGATCAGCCGGACCAAATCCGAGATCGCGGCGATCAGCCCGCCCGACACCGACCAGAGCCGCCTCGGCGTCGCGTCCGAGACCCTCGACGCGATCGTCCGGACGACGGAGCGCGCCACATCCGACATTCTCGGCGCGGCCGAGGAGGTCCAGGAGGCGGCCTGGACGCTGCGCGAGCGCGGCGTCGAGGCGGAGCTGTGCGACCGTCTCGACCGGCACGCCACCCAGATCTACACCGCCTGCTCGTTCCAGGACCTGACCGCCCAGCGCATCGTTCGGATCGTCAACACCCTGCGCTATCTCGAGACCCGCCTGACGGCGATGATCGCGATCTGGGACGGCGACGCCGCGCCGGTCCCGACGGCGCCCGGGGCCGCGGCAGCGGCCGAGCCGGCCGATCTCTCGCAGAGCGACGTCGATCTCTTCATCGAGATGGACCGGGCGACGCCCGCAGCCGAGGCGCCGCGCACGTCCCTCGACATCACCTCCCTCGACGACGCCGTGGATTTCGCGCCGCACGCCGATGCGCCCGAGGCGACCGACGATCTGGCCTGGGACGCGACCGACGACGCGACCGACGACGCGGCGCCCGCGGGGATAGCCGCCTCGGCCGCGGTGCCCGAAGAGGCTGCCGAGGATGCGGCGGCCGACGCGGCCCTCGGCCTCGCCGACGAGACGGCCGAGGCCGCCGACCCGATGGCGGTTTCGGCTCCGGAGGAGAATGCGGATCCGGTCGAGGACGAAGCCGAACCGGCCGCCGCGACCGCCGAGCCCGACGCCTTCGACCAGTCGGACGAGGCCGCGCCGGCCGCGATGCCGGACCAGGTCGGCGAGCCCGGTCTCGAAGCGTTCGCCCTCGACGAAGCGGCTCACGCCGAGGAAGAATCCGTCGTCGCAGACCTCCCCGAAGCGGATTTCGCCGAAGCGGATTTCGCCGGATCCTGGCCGGAGGCGACGGAGGCCCCCGACGCCGCGCCGGGCGCGCAGGCCGCTCACGACACCGAGGACGCGCCGGAAAAGCTCGCCGCCGCGCCCGAGCCGAAGGTCGCTCCCGCGCTCGCCGCGTCGGGGTCGGCCCTGCCGCCGCGGTCCGGCGCAGCGGATCTGAGCCTCGTCGACATCGACCTGCTCAGCATCGAGGAGAAGCTGGCGCTGTTCTCCTGAGCGGACGATCGGTCGCGCCCGCGGCCGCGGACGGATAGGGTAGGGGCTTCCCCGCCCCTCCCAGCGCACGCATCCCGCCTTGGCCCCGATCCCGCTCCACCTGCTCAAACTCTGCGTCGGTCCGGCCTCGATCGCCGAGCTGGAGGCGCGGCAGGCCGGCTTCCGCGCCGAGGCCCTGCGCCAGGGCCGCGACGGATCCCCCATCCACGTCACCCGGATGATCCCGACGCGGCGCGGCGAGATCGCCGGGCAGGGCTCGATCTACTGGGTGATCAAGGGAACGCTGTGCTGCCGGCAGGCGATCACCGCGATCGAGCCCGTCACCGGTGCGGACGGCATCCCGCGCTGCCGCCTCGTCCTGCACGAACGGCTCGTCCCCGTGGCTCCCCGGCCGTGCCGCCCGTTCCAGGGCTGGCGCTACCTCCCGGCGAAGGACGCCCCCGTCGATCTCGACGCCGCCGCGGCGGGCGACCTCGCAGAAATGCCCGAGACGCTGCGCCGCGAACTCGTCGGCCTCGGCCTGCTCTGAGGCCGGGCGCGGCGACCGCGCCCGGCACGCATCGGGATCAGGCCCCCTCGAAGCGCCCGCTGGCATGGGCCAGCATGGTGTAGACCTTGCCGGTCTCGGAGGTGAGGTAGGCGTCGGCCCGGCGCGAATCCGGGTCGTTCTTCATCACGTCGCCGAGCAGGCGCTCGAACTCGCCGACATAGCGGTCGATCGCCCGGCGGAACTCCGCGTCGGCCCGGTAGCGGCGCTGGATCTCCGCGAAGGTCTGGCGCCCCTGGGCCGTGTAGATGCGCGGGTCGAACAGATTGTGCTCGCCGCGGCGGTAGCGCTCCCACAGGTCCACGGCGGTGCGGTGGTCGATCATCCGCGAAATGTCGGACGAGATCGTCTCCAGCGTCTTGGCGGGCTCGAGGGACCTGGCAGGCTCGGCCGCGTTCGTCGCATTGGTCGCACCGGCCGGCTTGACGGGTGCCGGCTGGGCCGCGGGCGCGTCGGGCGCGCCATCCTCCTCCTCGTCCAGGGAGGCGCGGGTCAGCAGGTCCGACAGCCAGCCGCGCTTGTCGGCCCCCGGGATCGCCGCGGCGCCGGTCCGGCTCGCGGGCCGGGGCCCGTCGGCGCGCGTCGGCGCCGTCGTGGCGCGCGGACGGTCGGCCGCGGCCCTTTCGGGGGTCGCGGCGGGGCGGGCGGCCGGCGACGGGGTCACCGTCGGGGCCGGCGGCGCGATGACCGACTGGGCCACGGCGCGGCCCGCCGAGCCGCCCTCCGCGGTCCGGCGCTGCTCGACCGGCTGGGCGACGGGCTGGACGGCATCGACCGCGCGGTTGCTGCGGGCGACGAGGGCCGAGAGCTCGTTGAGCGCTTTGATCTGGTCGGAGACGACGCGACGCATCTCCCCGGCCGCGTCCTGCGTCTCCTGCGGGATCTCCAGCACGCCCTTGGCGAGGTCGGCGCGGGTGGCGTCGAGTTCGGTGCGGATCGCGCTCGCCATCTCGCGCAGGCCCGCCACCGACTCGCCGAAGCGGGCCTGGGCCGCCTCGAACCCGCTGCGGATCTCCGCGGCGGCGCCCTCCAGGGCGGTGCGGACGGCCTGGGTCGCCTTCTCGGCCTCCGCGCCGGCCTCGGTGTTGAGGCCCGCGAAGGCCTCGGTCACCGCGCTGCCGGCCTCGCGTGCCGAGCGGGTCAGACTGTCGCCGACGCCCTCCGCGCGGGCCTCGGCCGCGCGCAGGCTCTGCTCGATGCTGTCCGCGAAGGCGCGGGTGCGGCTCTCGAGCGTGTCCGAGCGCGCCTCCAGGCCGGCGAGCGCCGCCTCGACGGCCCCCTCGCGCCCGGCCAGCGTCGCCGCCAGCCGCTCCTCGATCGCCGCGAGGGATTGCGCGGCGCCGTCGAGCGCCGCGACCTGGCTGCGGGACTGCTCCGTGAGCGAGCGCCCGCGCCCGTCGAGCGCCTCCGCGAGGCCCGCGGCCTCCCGGACGGCGCCCTCGGCGACAGCCTGGAGGGCCGCGACCTGGGCCGCGACACCGTCGCTGGCCTGTCCGGTCTCGCGGGCGATCGCGTCGAGCGCCTCCTGGATCTGGCCGACGCGCGCGGCGAGGCCATGCTCGACGGCGTTGAGGTTGCCGCCGGCGCTGCCCAAGAGCTCGCGCAGGGCCTCGTTGGCGGTGTCGATGCGCATCAGCACGCCGCCGAGATCGCGGCGCAGGCGCTCGTTCGTCTCCCCGAGCCGCTGGATCGCGCCGGCGGCGCCCTCCTCGACGGCGGTCCGCAGAGCGTCGGCGGATTCGCGCGACTGGGCGGCCAGCGCCTCGGTGCGCTCGCGCAGGGCCTCGATCAGCGGCGCGCCGGTCTCGGCCAGGGCGCGCTCGATGGCCTGCCCGCGCTCGCCGAGCGTGTCGGCGAGTTCGAGCACGGGCCCGTCGATCGTGGCGCGCAGGCGCTCGACCTGCCGCTCCATCGCCGCGCCCACCGCGCCGCCGCGCTCGTCCACGCGGGCGACGAGGGCGCCGCCCTTCTCCTCGATGGCGCGGACCAGCGCCTCGGCGCTCTCCGCGAGGCGGCGGGACAGGGCCTCGCCGCGGGCATCGACCAGGGTTCCGAGCGCCGTGGCGCGGCGCTCGAAGCCCGTGGACATCGCACCGGTGCGCTCGTCGAGGATCCGGGCGATCGTCGCGTTGCGCTGGTCGAGGGCGGCGGCGAGCGCCGCCGTGTGGGCCTCGGCGAGCGCGGCGTGGTTGCGCGCCCGCTCGTCGAGGGCGGCGACGATGCCGCCCAGGCGCTCGTCCACCAGGTTCGCGAAGGCGTCGTGGCGATCGTCGAAGGCCGTGGCGAGGGCGTCGCCGCGGGCCGCGACCAGGGTGGCGAACAGCTTCATGCGGCTGTCGATGCGGGCGGTGAAGGCCTCGCTGCGGGCGTCCACTGCCTCGACCAAAGCGGTGCCGCGCTCGGCCACACGCTCGGCCAGCGCGTTGGTGCGGCCCTCGACCAGGGCGTCGAGGTCGCGCAGGCGCGCGTCGAAGGCGGCGGCCAGCGCCTGGGCCCGGGCCTCGACCGCATCCGTGAGGTTGAGGGCGCGCCCGTCGAGCAGGCCCTGGACGGCGTCGCGGGCCTCGCTGAACAGGGTCCTCAGCATGTCGACGCGCGCGTCGACGGTCGCGGCGAACTCGCGGCCGCGGCCCTCCACGACCTCGGTGAGGCCCGACTGGGCCTCCTCGAACAGCGTGCGCAGACGCTCGGTGCGCGTCTCCAGGCTCTCCGTCAGATCGCGCTCGCGGCGCTCGAGCAGGCCGAGGATCGCGGTCGGTGCCTCCTCCAGCAGAGTCCGCAAGGTCTCAACACGCCCGTCGATCTGGCCGGCGAAGCGCTGGCCGTGATCCTCGGCCGCGCCCTCGATGGCGGCGCGGGCCTGCGCGAACAGGGCATCGAGGCGCTCGGTGCGCGTCTCCAGGCTCTCAGCCAGCTCGCGCTCGCGGCGCTCGAGCAGACCGAGGATCGCGGTCGGCGCCTCCTCCAGCAGGGTTCGGAGGGCCTCGACGCGCCCGTCGATCTGGCCGGCGAAGCGCCGGCCCTGATCGTCGGCCGCGCCCTCGATGGCGGCGCGGGCCTGCTCGAACAGGGCATCGAGGCGCCCGACGCGGGCATCGAGGCTCTGGGCGAGCGCCCGCTCGCGAGTCTCCATCAGGCCGCCGATCGCGGTCGGCGCATCGTCGAGCAGGCCGCGCAGCGCGTGAATGCGGGCGTCCACGGCCTCGGCCATCCGGTCGTCGTGGCCGGTGACCAGCGTGTCGAGGCCGGTCCTCGCCTCCTCGAAGAGGCCGTGCAGGCGGTCCATGCGGCCGTCGAGGCTCTGGGCGAGGCGGCGCTCGCTCGCGTCCACCAGCCCGGCGATCGCCTGCGGCGCCTCATGCAGGAGGTCGCGCAACGCACGGACGCGCTCGTCCACGGTGCCGGCGATGCGGTTGCCGTGATCGTCCACGGCGGCGTCGAGGCCGGCCCGGGCGTCCTCCATCAGGGTGCGCAGGCGCTGGGTGCGGGCCTCGAGGCTGGAGGCCATCTCGCGCTCGCTGGCCTCGATCAGGCCGACGATCGCCGCAGGGACCTCCTGGAACAGGGTGCGCAGAGCCTCGACGCGGCTGTCGATCGAGCCGCTGAGCTGCGTGCTGTGCGCCGCGACCGCGCCGTCGAGGGCGGCATGCGCCTCCTCGAACAGGGCGCGGAGGTCGCGGGCGCGTGTGTCGAGGGCCTCGGCCAGGCGGTCGCCGCGGCCCTCCACCAGGGATTCGAGGGTCTGAAGCCGGCCGTCGAACAGCGCGCCGAGGGCGCGGGTGCGTGCCTCCAGCGCCGCGTCGGCCGTGCCGACTGAGCTCTCGACCGTGGCGACGAGCGCGCGCCCGCGCTCCTCCAGGGCGTCGTGCAGGGGCGCGATCCGGCCGTCGAGGGTGCTCGACAAGGTGCTGGCGTGCTCGTCGACGATGACGCGGATCTGGCGGATGCGGTCGTCGAGGAGGTCGTGGACCGTGCGCACGCCCTCGTCGAGCAGGCCGCTGATGTCCGAGGTGCGGTTGGACAGGGTCCGGCCGAGCCGGCCCTCGCCGTCGTCGAGCATGCGCTCGGCATCCGCGATGGTCTGCTGCAGCTTGGCGAGCACGCTCTCGCCGCGCTGATCGATCAGAGCCGCGAGCGAGGAGCCGCCGCGGTCGAACAGGCGCGCGAGCTCGGTGATCCGGCCGCCGACGGCGCCGAACACGGCGCGGCCCTTGTCGTCGAGCTCGGCCGCCATCGCGGCGGTGCGCTCGTCGATGAGGTGGGCGAGGCTCTCCGCCCGCTCGGCGAAGGCCGCGCGCACCGACTCGGTGCGGCCGGCGAGATCCGCCTCGGCGATGCGGCTCTGCGCCTCGATCGCCGCGATGAGCGCCTGGACCCGGTCGCCCAAAGTCCGGTCGAGGCTGCCGGCCCGATCGGCGATGGTCGCCGTGAGGGCGGCGATCCGCTCGTTGAGCGCGGCGTCGATACCACCGGTGCGCGCCTCGATCATCTCGGCAAGCTCGCGGGCGCGGGCGGCCAGATCCGCATCGACGGCCTGCGACCGGCTCTCGATCAGGCGGATCGCCTCGAAGGCCTGCGCGCCGAAGCGCTCGTCGATCAGTCGGCCGCGCTCCTCCATCGCGGTGCCGATCACCTCGATGCGGGCGAGCACGCCGGTATCGAAGCGCTCCGCGCCGGAGTCGAGCTGGCGCGCCAGCTCGGCGGTCTGCCGCTCGAGACGTCCGGCGATGTCCTCGGCCCGGGCGGCGAGGCGCTCGCCGATCCGATCGGTGCGTGCCTCGAGGTCCTGGGCGAGCGCGCCGGTGCGCGCGTCGAGGTCCTGGGCGAGGGCGCCGGTGCGCGCGTCGAGGGTGCCGACGATGTCGCGGCCACCCTCGGCCATCACCCGGGCCATCTCGCCGGTGCGCACGATCAGCGCCTCGTTGAGGGCGGTGGCGCGGGCGCCGAGATGGCCGTCGATATGGCTGACGAGCGAGGCGAAGGTCTCGCCGATCTCGCTGGAGCGCTTGGCCGAGCGCTCCTCGAGGGCGCCGAGATGGGTGTCGACCGCGGCCTGGGCGTCGCGGGTGCGCTCGGCGATGCGGTCGGCGAGCGCCGGACCGGCGACGCTGACGATCCGATCCATCTCCGCGAGCCGGGCTCCGACGGTGTCGCCGAGGGCGGAGGTGTCGCGGCCGATCCGGTCGGCCAGGATGTCGCCGCGCGCGATGGTCTCCTGGAGAGTGGCGAGCCGGCTGCCCAGCGTCTCGTCGATCGCCTTGACGCGGATATCGGCGGTCTCGGCGATGCTGGCCCCGGTCTGGCTGAGCGTGTCGGCGATGCGGGCGCCCTGGGTGGCGACGGCGAGCACGATGTCGCGGCCGGTGCCGGCGATGCGGGCATGCGTCTCCTCGGCATGGCTCGCCAGCAGGTCGGCGACGCCGCGTCCGTGGTGGCTGAAGGCCCCTTCGAGGTCGCTCATCCGGGCCGCGAGCTCGCCCCCGACCTGGGCGGCGGTGCGGGCGAGGGCGCCGGTGCTGTCCTCCGTGCGGGTCGCGACCTCGGTGGTGAGCCCCTCCATGGCGCGGCGGAGGGCGGCGATGGCCGCATCCGCGCTGCTGCCGAAGGCGCCGCCGGTCCGCTCCGAGGCCTGTTCGAGCTGGCGCAGGGTGCCGGTGGCGCGCGACTCGATGGCCTCGTCGACCTCGGAGGAGATGCGCTGCAGCGCCGCGATGCTCGCGGCGATCGCCGCGGTCATCTCGGCGGTGCGCGCCGCGGTGGCGCCGTGCGCGTCCTCGGCCGAGACGCGCAGGGTCTCGGTCGCCTCGCGGGAGCGGGCGTCGAGCTGCGCGGCGAATTCGGAGAGGCGGCGCTCGAAGATCTGCACCACCTCGACGGTGCGGGCCTCCAGCTCGCCGACCGTGCCGCCCGCGGCCTGACGCAGGGCCCGCGCGGCCTCGGCGCTGCCGCTGTCGAGGGCCGCCGCGGTCTCCGCGACGTTGCCGCGGATCGCCTCCACCGTCTGCGCGGTGCGGGCGCCGAGTTCGGCCGAGAGGGTCTCGACCGAGCCGCGCAGGGCCTCGACCGCCTGGGCGGCTCCGTTCTCGAAGCCGCTCCCGAGGCCCGCGAAGGTGGTCTCCAGGGTGGTCGCGGCGGCCTCGGCCTGGCGCGTCACCAGGCTGCCGGCCCGCTCGCCCGCGGCGTCGAGGCGGGTCTCGAGGTCGGCACCCCGCACCACGATGGTCTCGTGCAGGCGGGCGGCGATGCCGTCCAGGCGCTCACTCACCGCGGCGCCGCTCTCGGCGACGGTGCCGGCGACCCGGTCGGCCGTTCCGACGAGATCGTCGCGCAGCGCCCCGGCGCGCGCCGCGAAGGTCTCCACGATGCCGCCGGCGGCGAGCGCCAGGGCGGCCTGCGCCTCGCGGCCGCGCTGCTCGATGGTGTCGGCGACGCCGTTGCCGGCGCTCTCGATCTCGCCGCGCAACGACGCGCCGCGGCTGGCGAGACTGTCGGTGAAGGCCGCGCCCGTCTCGGCGAAGCGCGCGGTGATCTGCTGGCCGGTGCTGGCGAAGCACTGGGTGAGTTCGCCGCCGCGGGCGAGGAAGGCGCTTTCCAGCGCCTCGGCCGAGCGCTCGAAGCTCGCGCGCACGGCGCCACCCTGACGCTCCAGCGCCTCGAGCACGCCCGTGCCGGTCTCGGCGAGCGAGCGCGTCACCACGCCGGCATTCTCCGAGAGCCGGTCGGTGAGGGCGCTGCCCGCCGCGTCGAACACGCGGGTCACCTCGGCGGCCCGCGTCTCGAACGTCCGGCCGAGGGCGTCGCCGACCTCGCCGAGGCTCGCGCGAACCTCCTCGCTGGTGGCGACGAGCCGCCCGATCAGGTCGTCGCCGCGGCCCGTCATCGCCCCGACGACCCGCTCGCCCGCCTCGCTGAGCGAGGCGGTGATCGCCTCGCCGCGCGAGTCCAGGGCGCTCGTCACGCGGTCGCCCGCGCCGGTCATAGCCGCGACGATCCGTTCGGAAGCGCCCTCCAGCTCCTGGCTCAGGCTCTGGTGCGATCCGGCGATGGCGCCGCGCACGCGCTCGGCATTGGCCACGATCGACTCGCGCTGGGCCACCAGCTCGTCCACCAGGGACCGGATCCGGATCTCGTTGTCGGAATAGGCCCGCTCCAGCGTGGCGATCTCGCCGCGCACCAGGGTCTCGAGCTCGCCGGCCCGCGCCAGCGCCCGCTCGACGCCGTCGCCGACGGCGGCGACCTCGCGCCGCACCGTCTGCGACATGGTGAGCACGGCGTCCGTCGAGAAGCTCTCGGGCTCGGCCAGCCGGATCGCGACCTCGCCCACGGCGCGGGCCACCAGCCGCATCTCCTGGGCGCGCACCACCAGCATGCCGGCGATCAGGAACAGGAAGATCGGCCCGGCCAAAGCCGCCGCGCCGACGGTGGCCTGAAGGGCGGTGAGCCCGGTGAGGAAGCCCTTGAGGTCGCCGCCGCTCTGGGTCCAGGCGATCAGCACGAGGCCGTTCAGCCAGACCAGGGCGGCGAGCCCGGCGAGGAGGTAGGGTTTGCGCGAGGGACGGACGCGCAGGGTCTGTTGCAGGATACCGATGTTGCGGCGGTCGTCGTTGGCGACGAGCGAGCGGTCGGGGGGAAGCAGGCCGCCCTCGCGGCGGGTGCGCTCGCGGCCGGGCGGGGGCAGATCGGACGGGATCGGGGCGTCGAGATCGAGGCGCGGCGGCATCTGGCGGCCGACCGGGTCCATCAGCGGCTCGACATCGCCCACGTCGGGCAGCCGCGGCTCGGACCGCGACTCGACGCCCGGCGCCGACAGGGCGTCGAGGTTGAGCGCCTGCTCGATCGCGGACAGGGCCGCCTCGGCCGGGTCCTTGAGCTTCTTGTCCGTCGCCATGAAAGCCCCGTTACGCTTCGCATCCGGCAGGGTCCCGTCCGACCCTCCGGGCGCGATTACCCGTTTACCAACTAAGTTTAGACGTCGCGGCGGGGCCCGGATACCCGAGCCGCCCGAGCGCTCGCAAAAACCTTAACGGAATGGTTACCACACCGCGCCAGATCGCCCCCCGGCGGGGTGATTCGATGATGCCCCAAGGGTTAAGCGGAGGCGAGGGCGCGGGACCTCGCCTGTGGACAGGACGGGGCGCGACCCCGGACGAGCGTGAACGAGGGCAGCCATGACGGCCTCCGAGTCGACCTCCACACCGGCCATCGACCGCGCGCACCTCTTCGCGCAGACGGCAGGCGACGACGACCTCGCCGCCGAGCTCCTCGACCTCTTCGCCGCGCAGTGCCGCCGCCTCGTCCCGGCCCTGTCGGACCGCGCTAGAGACCCCGGCGAGCGGGCGGACCTTGCCCACACCCTGAAGGGCTCGGCGCTCGGCGTCGGGGCTTGCCGGGTGGGCCCGCTCGCCGCGCGCGTCGAAACCGCCCTGCGGCAGGGGACGGAGCCCGAGGCCGACCTCGCGGCGCTCGCCCGCGCCGCGGCCGAGACGCTGGCGGAGATCGGCCGCGCGGCGTGAGGGCGCAGCCCCGCGGGGGCGCCGCGCGGGAACAGGCCGGCCTATCTGCGCGTCCTGCCAATCGCACGCTTGCAATCCGGTCCCCGCACGGCCAAGCAGGCGCGCATCATCGCCCGCGTAAGATCCCGCACGCGCAAGACCTGCCTTTACGATCCCGGAGCCCGCAATGCCCAAGATCACCTACATCGACGCCGCCGGCACGGCCCGGACCGTCGAGGGCAGCGTCGGCGCGACCGTGATGGAGACGGCCCTGCGCAACAACGTCCCGGGCATCGACGCCGAGTGCGGCGGCGCCTGCGCCTGCGCCACCTGTCACGTCTACGTCTCGGACGACTGGGCCGAGACGGTGGGCCCGGCCCAGGACATGGAGCAGGACATGCTGGACTTCGCCTCCGACGTGCGCGCCACCTCGCGGCTCTCCTGCCAGATCAAGATCACGCCGGAGCTCGACGGCCTCACGGTGACCACGCCCAAGCAGCAGGGCTGATAGGACCACCTGCCGACCGCGCCGGCCTTCCCTCGGCCTGCGCGGAGACGAGCGCGCGGCCCGCCGCTTCGATCGGCCTCAGCGAACACGGCTCTTCCGCTCGTGACGGGCAAACCGCGCGGGCCGAAGCCAGTCCCGCCTAGTACTTGTGCTCGACGGGACGGCGCCGAGGACTGATCTTGCACCGGGCGCCCTGCCGCTTCATCTTGAGCGCGACTCGAATCGAGCGTCGTTCGAGGGGAGGCGCGGCCCATGTTCACCCCCTTCGTCGATCCGAACGGGCTGTTCTCCTTCACGCCGATGCCGTCGAGCCTGTTCTCCGAGGCCTCGCCGTTTGGGAACGGCGCGCTTCTCGTGCTGAACCGCTTCGCCAACAACAGCACGACGATCAGCGCCGGGCACAACACGGGCATCAAGTTCGCGGTGGCGCAGGTCATCGCCAATTTCGGCCGGGATTCGGGCGTGCTCGAATTCTACGGCGTCACCGATCGGACCGGGAGCGAGACGGTCAACATGGCGGTCTCGGCCGCCCGCGCCCGCAACGCCCTGACGATCGTGAAGGGCGTGCTCGGCCTGTCGGATTTCCACCTCGCGTCGAGCGCGGGGCTCGGGGAGCGCTTCGCGGACGAGTACCGCAGAGAGAAGGACAATTCCCGCGACGCCGACATGCGCGGCGTGGCCTGCTATTTCTGGGAGTCGATCTCGGTGGCGCGCGATCCGATGCTGGTCCTCTCGATCAAGTTCGCCACCCCGCCGAACGGCAGCCCGCTGCTGGCCCCGCTCTTCCTCGGGCGGTTCCGCTCGTCGCCGCCCTCGCCCTTCGCCTGAGGAACGCGGGGCCTATCGGAGCAGCGCCCGCGTCGCCCGGTCGATCCCCTCCAGCGTCAGCGGGAACATCCGGCCGCCGAGCAGTTGCCGCATCATCCCGATCGACTGGGTGTAGTCCCAGCGCGCCTCCGGCACCGGGTTGAGCCAGGCCGCCTTGGGAAAATGGTCGAGCAGGCGCCCCATCCAGGCGGCGCCCGGCTCCGCGTTCCAATGCTCCACCGAGCCGCCCGCCATCGCGATCTCGTAGGGGCTCATCGAGGCGTCGCCGACGAAGACCAGCCGGTAATCCGAGCCGTAGGTTCGGATCACGTCGAGGAGCGGCGTGCCGGATTCGTGGCGGCGGCGGTTCTCGGTCCAGACCGCCTCGTAGGGGCAGTTGTGGAAATAGAAGTGCGCGAGGTGCTTGAACTCCGAGCGCGCCGCCGAGAACAGCGTTTCGGCGAGTTCGATGTGCCAGTCCATGGAGCCGCCGACGTCGAGGAGGAGCACGAGCTTCACGGCATTGCGCCGCTCCGGCCGCAGCTTCAAGTCGAGGTAGCCCTGGCGCGCCGTCGATCGGATGGTGCCGTCGAGGTCGAGTTCCTCGGCCGCGCCCGTGCGGGCGAAGCGGCGCAGCCGCCGCAGGGCGATGCGGACGTTGCGGGCGCCGAGCTCCACCGTGTCGTCGAGGTCGCGGAACTCGCGCTTGTCCCAGACCTTCACCGCGCGGAAGTTGCGGTTGCCGTCCTGGCCGATCCGGATCCCCTCCGGATTGTAGCCGTAGGCGCCGAAGGGCGAGGTGCCGCCGGTGCCGATCCATTTCGAGCCGCCCTGGTGGCGCTCGGTCTGCTCGGCGAGGCGCTGCTTCAGGGTCTCGAACAGCTTGTCCCAGCCGAGCGCCTGCAACTCCGCCTTCTCGGCGTCGGTGAGGTACTTCTCGGCGAGCTTGCGCAGCCATTCCTCGGGGATCGCGGCCGGCTGCACCGCCTCGCCGACGCTCTCCAGGCCGCGGAACACCTGCCCGAACACCCGGTCGAAGCGGTCGAGATGGCTCTCGTCCTTCACGAGCGCGGTGCGGGCCAGGAAATAGAAATCCTCGACGCGTTTCTCGGCGAGGTCCCGGTCGAGGGCTCCCAGCAGGGTCAGGTACTCGCGCAAGGTGACGGGCACCTTCGCGTCGCGCAGGGCGGTGAAGAAGTGCAGCAGCATGGGCGGATAACGCGCATCCCGGTCCTCCGGGTCAAGCCGGCGCGGCCCGCCCTGGCGCGGCGCGCAGGACCCCGGAGACGGGCCGCAACGCCAATTTTGCGTGCGAATCCTGGGTATGGAACCGGAAAACTGTTGATAGATGCCCGATCGTGACGGTCACGGTCATGAAAACTGTCGAGCCGTACACACAGTTTGCATGCACCGAGTCTTGGTGGAGTCCTGGCCGTCCGGCGACCGGTCGGCCGGGCCGCCGACAGGAGAATTGCGATGGCCGTCGTCCTTCGCAGCATGCGCGACTTCAAGCGGTTTCTGGGGCGGCCGGGCGCCACCATCCAGATCGTGCGCAACACCTTCATCGACCGCCAGCCGGCGGCGACCCAGGCCGCCTATCGCGACAAGGGCATGTACGCGCCGCGCCACGTCACCGCGCTGACGCGGCAGGCGGCGGTGTTCACGCTCGCGGGCCATCCCGGCACGGTCTGGCTCTATTGGGACAAGGGCGCCCGCGGCTGGCACTTCGCCGACGACACCGTCACGGTGCCGCTCCAGACCGGCACGGGGCCGCCCGACGCGATCACCTACCGCTGCAGCTACGCGCCGGGCCACGAGCCGGCGGCGCGCCGAACGGTCCGGCGGGCCGCGCCGTCGACCGACCTGTTCGGGATGCCCCAGCCGGCCTGACTCCCACAGCGCCGCGGGGGAGGGCGCCCCGCATCGGGCGCACCCCGCCCCAGGCATGCAATCGGGCTCAGGCCCGCTTGCCGACGCTCGCCGCCTCGTCCTTGGCGGGGGCCTCGCGCGCCTCGACCTGCTTGCCGACCGTGCGGCGCGCCCGGAAGACGGGGCGCGTATCGGTCTCCTTGCGCTTGAGCATGGCGCGGTACTCGTCCCGTCGCTCGTGGATCGACGCGATGACGAGGCCCATCGGCACGCCGACATCCACCAGCACCGCTTCGGAGAGCTGCAGCGAGGCCTCGATCGTCTCCGGCACGGCGTCGTCCACGCCGAGTTCGTAGAGCGCGGTGGCGTGCCGGGCGTCCCGGGCCCGGGCCACGATGGTGAGGTCCGGCCGCTCCGCGCGCGCGGCCATCACCACGGCCTCGACCGCGCGGGCGTTGTCGAGGGTCACCACCAGCGCCCGCGCCGTGGCGATGTCGCAGCGGCGCAGCAGCTCGGTCTGGCTCGAATCGCCGAAATAGACCGGCTTGCCGAGGCGGCGCTGCTCGGCGACCCGGGCCGCGTCCGCGTCGAGGGCGATGTAGGGGATCTTGTGGCGGGCGAGCATCTCGCCGACCTGCCGGCCGACGCGGCCGTAGCCCGCCACGATGACCCGGTTCTGGAGCGGATCCGGCACCGGCTCCGCCCGGGCGCGGCCGAGATGGCCGCGGGCCGCGCGCCGCCCGATCTGGCGGCCGAGCGCGGCGAGGCCCGGGATCGCGATCATGGTCACGGTGGTGACGATGAGCGCCGCGCCGCCGACCTCCTCGGGCACCAGCCCGGTGGCGAGCGCGCCGCCGATCAGCACGAAGGCGAACTCGCCGCCCGGCCCGAGCAGCAGAGCCGCCTCGATGGCGACGGGTCGGGCGATCTTCAGGACGGGCGCCGCCATCAGGACCACGACCGCCTTGATCAGCAGCAGCGCGAGCGACAGGCCGAGGATCGCCCCGGGCGCGGCCACGAGCTGGGCCGGATCGAGGTTCATCCCGACCGAGACGAAGAACACGCCGAGCAGGAGCCCCTTGAACGGGTCGATCGTCGCCTCGATCGCCCGGCGGTACTCGGTCTCGGCCAGCAGCAGACCCGCCACGAAGGCGCCGAGCGTCATCGACAGCCCGCTCGCGGCCGCCGTGAGCGCGGTCGCCACGATCACCAGCAGGCAGGCCGCCATGAACAGCTCGGTGGACTTGGTGCGGGCCACGAGGTGGAAGAGCGGGCGCAGCGCGAGGCGGCCGGCCACCACGATCAGCACGAGGGCCACCGCCGCCTGGGCGAGCGCCAGGGCGAGCGCCACGCCCATGTTGGCGCCGTCCGAGCGCCCGAGGACCGCGATGGCGAACAGCACCGGGGCCACCGCGAGGTCCTGGAACAGCAGCACGGCGAAGCTCGCGCGGCCCGCGGGCGTGTTGAGGCGCCGCTGCTCGGCCAGCACGGGGAGCACCACGGCCGTCGAGGAGAGCGCGAGCGCGATGCCCACGATGACGGCGCCGGCCAGCGGCACCTTGAGGCCGAACAGGATGGCGCCGAGGATCAGCGCCGAGCAGCCCACCTGGATCGAGCCGAGACCGAAGACGAGGCGGCGCAGCGTCCGCAGGCGCTCCCACGACAGCTCGACGCCGATCATGAACATCAGGAAGATCACGCCGAACTCGGCGAGGTGGGCGATCTCGGTCCGGTTGCCGATGGTGAACAGGGCGACCCACGGATAGGTCTCGGCCAGGCGGCCCAGCCCGAACGGCCCGAGCAGCGCCCCGGCCCCGATGAAGCCGAGCACGGGGCTGAGCTTCAGCCGGTGGAACAGCGGCACCACGATCCCCGCCGTGACGAGGAACAGGATCGCCTCCTTGTAGGAACCGGTATGGACCTCGGGCATGTCGGGCCGGTTCGATCCTCGTCTCAGGAAGGCCCGGACGGCGCGGATACCGCGGCGGGCTCCCCCGCCCATCCCATGCGGGGCGCCCCGGAGCAAGCCGGACCGAGCCCGGCGGCGGCCCCGGGTGAGGCATTTGCGCCACCGGGCGGGGATTCGGTGGATCGAACCGAATCGGCGCAAAAACGGCACATTATGTGGATACACGCGACGGTTAACGAAGGGTAACGCTCCCACCTTCCGTCGCGTCGTTAAGAGCCACGAGACCCCCATGCGAAACACACCTCCGAGCCGGGAGGTCCAGCGCGAGCGTCGCGCCTGGTCTCTCGAGTCCGTCCGGTGGAAGCACGAGCGCGACGTCGAGCGGGGCTACCGCATCAAGTGGGGCTACGTCGGGATCGCCTATCTCGTCGAGTTCATGGTCATCGGCGCCTCGCTCGCCGGGGCGTGGCTGTTCGCCTCCGTCTACAGCGACGGGGATTCGCGCGCCTTCTACTTCATGCTGCTCGCGCCCGTCGTCTACGCGGCGGTCGAGCTCTGCCGCGTGCCGCTCGGCATCCTGGCGCGCACGCAGCGCTCCTACGTCATCCGCGGGCTGGCGATCCTCGGCATCCTGTTCGCGGCGGGGGTGACCACCAAGTCGGTGTCGCAGCTCGGCGAGATGATGTTCCATCCCCGCCTGATGGACGCCGCCAAGACCAAGACCGCCCTGAAGGACGCGCAGGCCGACCGGGGCACGATCGACAACCGCATCGCCTCGGCCGACGCCCGGGTGCAGCAATACACGACCGAGCTCGATCAGATCGAGAAGCGGGCCGCCGACAACGCCGCGCAGCTCTCTTCGCTCCCGGCCCAGCGCTGCGAGAAGGTGTTCGGCACCAACAGCCGCGGCGTGCGCTACCAGAACCTGAAATGCGTCACCGATCCCCGCACCGCGACCCTCTCGGCCAGCGTCGCCAAGGCGGGCACTGACCGGAGCGCGGTGACGAAGGAGCTGGAGGAGGCGCGCAAGGCCCGGGCCCAGCTCGACCGCGGCGCCGCCGAGCGCCGCGTGGCCGATGCCGAGCAGGCCTACCGCAACGCGGTCAACCGCTCGCAGCTGCATTCCTTCACCGCGATGGTCTACGGCGTCGACCCGATCGAGGTGACCGACGCCCAGGTCCATGCCTTCCTGCGCATCTTCGTCTTCGTGCCCGCGCTCTGCGCCGCCTTCGCCTCGACCATCCTCGCCCTCTGTGCGGTCTCGGTGCGCAAGACCTTCATGGACGAGGACGATCTCGGCGCGACGATCGACCCGGCGGCCACGCCCTACCTGATCGCGCAGCTCGGCGACGGGCTGCGGCAGGAGATCGGCCTCGTGCAGGAGAAGCCGCGTGAGGTCGCCGCGACCGGCGCGGTGATCCCGCTCGACCGGCGCCAGCCCGTGCAGGCGGCGCCGGTGGCGGTGCCGAGCGCCGCGCCCGCCAATGCCAGCGCCGGAGCCGGGGCATGACGATCCACACGCCGGGCACGCCCGAGAACATCGTGCTGGCCCAGAACGTCAACGGGCGCCTGCGCGCCGAGTCCCGCATCGTGGCCGCGCGCGCCTTCCTGTACCGGGCGCTCGGGGCGGGGGCCTTCGCGGCGCTCGCCGGCATCGGCATCGGGGCGGGCGCCTATGGCTGGGCCTATCTCAACCAGTACGAGTCGGCGGCCGAGCGCATCGCCCAGGCGATGCAGGCGGCGCTCTCGGACGTGACGATCAAGACCAAGGGCGAGGTCACCCTGACCGACAACGTGCTGAAGCTCGACCAGCCCATCGCCGCGCCCTCCAAGCCCGACTTCGCCTCGGTGGTCGCCAACCAGTCCAAGGGCGAGGCCGGCAACGCCGCGGTCCGCACCACCTTCACGGTGTTCAAGGCGGTGCCCTACCTCGACGGCAACATCGTCACCGGCTGGCAGTTCAAGGGCGACGAGAAGGTCCCGGAATCGCAGTACTGCTACTACTCGCACCCGCAGAAGTTCGGCAGCGACGTGCTCACCCAGGTCAACATCGCCATCAACGGCCAGGTGGCGCCGCAGACCAGCTCGGAGCTGAACCTGCAGCAGCTCTCGAAGAGCTGCATCTGGTTCGATCCCAAGAAGGTCTGAGCCGGGCCGGGCCTCGCATGGGCCCGCGCGCGGCCCCGCTTGCCCGGACGCGCGGCGCAGCCTACCTCGCCCGCACCGCTTGATCAGGAAGGCCCACGATGCGCTTTGCCGGAACCGAGACCTACGTCGCGACCCCGGACCTGACCGCCGCCGTCAACGCCGCGATCGTGCTGGAGCGCCCGCTGCTGGTGAAGGGCGAGCCCGGCACCGGCAAGACGGTTCTGGCCGAGGAGATCGCCCGCGGCCTCGGGGCGCCCCTCCTGACCTGGAACGTCAAGTCGACGACCAAGGCGCAGCAGGGCCTCTACGAGTACGACGCGGTCTCGCGCCTGCGCGATTCCCAGCTCGGCGACCCGCGCGTGTCGGACATCGCCCACTACATCCGGCGCGGCAAGCTCTGGGAGGCCTTCACCGCGCCGCAGCGCCCGGTCCTGCTCATCGACGAGATCGACAAGGCGGATATCGAGTTCCCGAACGACCTCCTGACCGAACTCGACCGGATGGAGTTCCACGTCTACGAGACCGGCGAGACCGTGCGGGCCGAGCGGCGCCCGGTGGTGATCATCACCTCGAACAACGAGAAGGAATTGCCCGACGCCTTCCTGCGGCGCTGCTTCTTCCACTACATCAAGTTCCCGGACGCCGAGACGCTGCAGCGCATCGTCGCGGTGCATTATCCAGGCATCAAGCACCGGCTGGTCGAGGAGGCGCTGCGCGTCTTCCTGGAGACCCGCGAGGTGCCGGGCCTCAAGAAGAAGCCCTCGACCTCGGAGCTGCTCGACTGGCTCAAGCTCCTCGTCTCCGAGGACATCTCGCCGGAGACGCTGCGCGAGCGCGACGGCCGCAAGCTGATCCCGCCGCTGCACGGCGCGCTCCTGAAGAACGAGCAGGACGTCAGCCTGTTCGAGAAGCTCGCCTTCATGATGCGGCGCGAGGGCCGCGGCGGCTGAACGGCCTCGCCATCGCGCCCCGCCGGCCCAGATAGGGGGCGACGGGGGCGGGAGCGGGATGCGCGCGGCATGAAGATGAGAAAGCTCGGCCGGACCGGCCTCGACGTGTCGGGCCTGTGCCTCGGCTGCATGACCTACGGCGTTCCCGAGCGTGGCCCCCATCCCTGGACGCTGCCCGAGGCCGAGAGCCGGCCGTTGATCCGCAGGGCGCTCGATCTCGGGATCAACTTCTTCGACACGGCGAACTACTACTCGGACGGCACCTCCGAGGAGATCGTCGGCCGCGCGCTGAAGGACTTCGCCCATCGCGACGCGATCGTGCTGGCCACCAAGGTCTATTACCCGCTGACCGACGCGCCGAATGCGGGAGGGCTCTCGCGCAAGGCGATCTTCCAGGCGATCGACGCCTCTCTGAAGCGCCTCGGCACCGATTACGTCGACCTCTACCAGATCCACCGCTGGGACTACGACACGCCGATCGAGGTGACGCTGGAGGCGCTGCACGACGTGGTGAAGGCCGGGAAAGCCCGCTCCATCGGCGCCTCGTCGATGTTTGCGTGGCAGTTCGCCAAGGCGCTCTTCACCGCGGATCGGCACAACTGGACGCGGTTTTCGACCATGCAGAACCACCTCAACCTCCTGCACCGCGAGGAGGAGCGCGAGATGCTGCCGCTCTGCGCCGACCAGGGCATAGCCCTCCTCCCCTGGAGCCCTCTCGCCCGCGGACGCCTGACCCGCGACTGGGACGCGGGCTCGGCCCGGCAGGAGACCGATACGTTCGGCGAGACCCTCTACGGCGCGACCGCGCAGGCCGACCGGCAGGTGGTCGAGGCCGTGGCGCGGATCGCCGCGACGCGCGGGGTGCCGCGGGCGCAGGTGGCGCTGGCCTGGGTCGCGGCGCAGCCGGGCGTCGCCGCTCCGATCGTCGGGGCGTCCAAGCCGCAGCATCTCGACGACGCCGTCGCGGCTCTCGACTTGGCCCTGACGGATGACGAGATCGCCGCCCTCGAGGCGTCCTACGTTCCGCACGCCGTTGTCGGGTTCCGCTGATGCGCCGCCTGATCCTGCTGCGACACGCCAAGTCCGACCGGCCGCCCGGAGTGGCGGATCCCGACAGGCCGCTCAATCCGCGCGGGCGCCAGACCGCTCCGCGGATCGCCGCCTACATGGCCGAGGCGGGCCTGCGTCCCGACCACGCGCTGGTCTCTCCCGCGCGGCGCACCGTCGAGACCTGGGACGCCGTGCGCGACGTGCTGGGCGACATCCCACGCGACATCGTCCCGATGATCTACGAAGCGAGCGCGGGCCGCATCCGTGATGCGATCCGGACCGCTCCGGACGCCGCCGCGACGCTGCTCGTCGTCGGCCACAACCCCGGGCTGCAGGATTTCGCGGTAGACCTGACGGGAAGCGGCGAGAGCGACGTGCGCGCGCGGCTGGAGACGCAGTTCCCGACCGCGTCGCTCGCCGTCATCGATCTCGACGTCCCATCCTGGGCCGACATGCCTTGGGGATCCGGCCGGATCGAACGCTTCGTGCGACCGAAGGATCTCGGCGCCGAGAGCGACGATTGAGCCTCACGCCATCTCGGCCGGTACGGGGTGGCGCGCCACGCCCTCCCGTCGGCGTTCGGGACCTGCCGCCACCGGGATGCCCGGCACGGGACTTCCCGGCACGAAGGCGTCGAAGGCGGCCCAGAAATCCTGACGGATCGGATCGCGCTCGGTGAGGATCTCGTGCCGGGCATCGGGCAGGACGAGGATCGACCCCGCCTTCAGTCGCGCCGCGAAGCGCTCGGCCGCCGGCGTGCCGCAGACGGGATCGGCGCCTGCGGCCACGATCAGGGTGGGGGTGGCGATGCGCGGCGCGGCGCGCGGATCGCGCAGGCGCGCCATCGCCCGGAAGGCGCCGGCCAGCCACGCCACGGTCGGATCGCCGACCGCACCGGCCCCGACGCTCCGGGCGGCCGCGGCATTGCGGGCGTAGCGGGCCGGATCGCGCGACAGCCGGTTGCCGGGATAGGGGTTCGTCGCGATCGAGACCGGCTTGCCGAACGGGATGTAGGCCCGGCCGAGACCGAGACGCTGCAGCAGCCGCGCCAGCGCCGAGGCGGTCGCCGGCCAGCGCACCATCCGGATCGACAGCATCGGGGCCACCGTGACGAGGCGGGCGAAGGGCAGCCAGCCCTCGAGCGCTCCGGTGAGCGCGACGCAGCCGCCCATGGAATGGGCGAGGCCGAAATAGGGCTCGGGCATCAACGGGAGCAGGATCGTGTCCTCGATCGCCTTCAGGTCGAGGCGGTAATCGTCGAAGCGGGCGACATGACCCTTATGCGGATCGTCGACCTGCCGGCAGGATTCGCCTTGACCGCGCCAGTCGAACGCCACCACGTCGAAGCCCCGCGCGATCAGCTCGGCGATCGTCTCGTAATACTTCTCGATGAACTCGGCCCGGCCCTGGAGCAGGCAGACGGTCCCCTTTCGGCTGCGGGCGGACGCGCGCCAATAGGCGGCGCGCAGAGCGCAGCCGTCCCGGGTCTGGACCGCGATCAGCGTCCCGTAGGGCGGCACCGGGTTGCCGGGCGTCGAGTCGAGAGTCAGCATCGGTTCGTCGGCCTCAAGGTCGGGTTCGCGGCGACAACGGCTGCGGGGACAAAAAAATCGTATCGGCGCCCCAGGAGAGGCGGTTGCGGGTCTTGAAGCAGTTTTCGGCCGCACCGATATTCCGACCGTGCCGGCCAGTCGGCGGCACGAGGACGGTCCGGCCCTCGGGCGGACCAGCACCAATGCAGAGAAGCATGTTGCTCTCCGGAGGATATGTTATGCGTCAGTTCGATCTTGCCCCCCTCTATCGCTCCACCGTCGGCTTCGACCGCCTGTTCTCGGCCCTCGACCAGTTCGTAGCCGCCGACAGCGTGCCGACCTACCCGCCCTACAACATCGAGCGCACCGGCGAGAACGCCTACCGGATCACGGTCGCGGTTGCCGGCTTCACGGACGCCGATCTGTCGATCGAGGTCAAGGAGAATGCGCTGACGCTGAAGGGCGAGCGCAAGCCCGATGCCGCTAAGCGCGTCGAGGTCCTGCATCAGGGCATTGCCGCCCGCGGCTTCGAGCGCCGGTTCCAGCTCGCCGACTACGTCCAGGTGACGGGTGCGGTGCTGGAGAACGGCCTCCTCCACATCGATCTCGTCCGCGAGATCCCGGAGGCGAAGAAGCCGCGTCAGATCCAGATCGCGACCGGCCGTTCGGGTGAGGCCCCGGCGATCGAGGGTGAGGTGCAGAAGGCCGCGTAAAATCGGTCCTTTGCCGAAGCATGGAGCGCCCCGGCCGATCGCCGGGGCGTTCTTGTGCGCAGCCTCAATACTCTCCGGGCCAGTCGCTCGCGCCCGGCTCGAAGCAGGTATAGCCGACGAAGCAGCGCGGGTTATCCCGCGTCGGCGCGAAACCGGCCTTCGTGAATTCGGTGGCCTCGCAGAAACCGCGATCGCGCACGAAGCGGTCGTAGGTCGGGCCCCCGGTGCCGAGGACGACGGCGCCGGAGCGCTGCACCGCGCCGCGGGCTTGGCCGCAGGTCATGGCCGTCGTGTCGGGGCGCGCCTCGGCAGGTACGGCCGCGAGGATCAGCAGAAGGGCGATCGGGCTTCGCATCGGGCGCGTCTCGGCGAGGGCGGGGCTCCCTGAGAACCCGCCCGCATGCGATCGGTTCATCGGCCGCGGCGGTCGAGCCGGCCGCGCGGCGGGGCCCCTCAGGTCGCGCCTTCCTCCTGGTCGAAGCGCAGGCCGAGCGTCCGCCCCTCCTGCCAGACCACCGTGGCCACCCGGGGCGGCTCTTCGCCGAGGGCGATCTGCAGGCCCACCGGCAGGTCCGGAAGGCCCTCGATCTCGATTCTTGCCCCGGTCTCGGACGCGTCCCAGACGAGGCACGAGCGGGTGGTGCCGTCGGGCTGGACGATCAGCGTACCGAAGCGCAGCACGTCGCGGCGGCGGATCCGCCGCCGCCCCGGCAGGTCCGCGTTCCGCGGCTCGGGTCGGGGGACAGCGACCGGCATCGGGCTTGGGATGGATCTGGGTCGCATGGCTCAGGCGGCCTCGCCGTCGATGCGGGCGCCGATCTCCTCCTGGGTCCGCCAGACCACGCTGCAGACCACGGCCTCGGCGAACCGGGTCGCTGCAAGCAGGAAGGTCGCCGGCACGGCGGTGGCGTCGAGGGAGACCAGACGGACCCCGCGTTCCGACAGGTCGTAGATCAGGCAGGGGATCGACGTGTGCTCGTCGATCGTGATCAGCCCGCTCTCTTCGATCCGCGCGCGCGGGACCGAACGCCGTTCGTGGAACATGATCCTAGACCCGCATATCGAGGAGGTAGCGCGACATCCGTTCGGCACTGCGCAGCACCGCTGCGTTCGCCTCGAAGGTTGCCCGGGACGCGACGAGATCGACCACCGTCCCGGCGGGATCGACCGAGCCGGCGCCGGGAGAGCCGGGCTGGGCCGGCCCTGTGCCGAGACGGGCCAAGTCGCCGCTGGCGGCGGAGAAGCGTGTCTCGGCGTCGCGCAGTCCGCGGGCCGCAATCTGCAATGCGCTGATCATCGTTTCACCTCGTGACGACACCCAAGCATGCCCCTCGAAAGATCGTCTTCCGGAATTGCCTCGCAATTTAGCGAATTCCCCGGTTCGGGGTGTGACCGGCGCGGCGGCCGGCCTCGGCGAGCCGCACACCCGAGGTGACGGCCGCGCGGGGTGCGCAAAATCGATAACCCCTTCAAGACCTTGGGAAACAGCAGGTTAACGCCCCTTAAACCCGCCGCATTTACGGTGCCGTTGCGGGTGCACGAGAGCCGGCGGCGCCCCAGGGGAATGCCGGCCCATCCGGTGCAGCCTCAGGATCAGACGAGCGCATGGCGAAGGGACGCGGACGGGATCGTCGGGAGGAGCCGAATTTCGACGTGCCCGAGGGGCGCGTCTCGGCACCCGGCGCCCTCGACCTGAGGCTGTCGCAACGGGATCGGGCGGGAGGCGGCGTGGCGGGCGGCAGCAAGCGAAAGACGGCGCCCGGTGCCGGCGCGGCGCCGAAGGAGCGCCGCGCGGCGACGCGCAAGCTGCCCAAGCGCCGCGCCTCGGTGCTCGGGCGCGTGGTCTATGCGGGCGTCGTGCTCGGCCTCTGGGCGGTGATCGGGATCGCCGGCCTCGTCGCCTATCACGCCTCCCAATTGCCGCCGATCGATCAGCTCAGCGTGCCCAAGCGCCCGCCCAACATCGCGATCCTGGCGAGCGACGGCTCGCTGCTGGCCAATCGCGGCGAGACGGGCGGACGCGTCGTCGGGATCAAGGAGCTGCCGCCCTACCTTCCGCGCGCCTTCGTGGCGATCGAGGACCGGCGCTTCTACAGCCATTTCGGCGTCGATCCGGTGGGCATCCTGCGGGCGATCGGCCAGAACCTGACCCGCCGCGGCGTGGCGCAGGGCGGCTCGACCCTGACCCAGCAGCTCGCCAAGAACCTGTTCCTGACGCCCGAGCGCTCGGCGTCGCGCAAGATCCAGGAGGCGATCCTGGCTCTCTGGCTCGAGCACAAGTACAGCAAGGACGAGATCCTCGAGCTCTACCTGAACCGGGTCTATTTCGGCGCCGGCGCCTACGGCGTCGAGGCGGCGGCGCAGCGCTATTTCGGCAAGCCCGCCAAGAGCGTCAGCCTCGCCGAGGCGGCGATGCTCGGCGGCCTCGTCCAGGCACCGTCCCGCCTCGCGCCGAACCGCAACCTGCCGGCCGCGCAGGTGCGGGCGGCGCAGGTTCTGGCGGCGATGCAGGAGCTCGGCTTCATCCCGGCTCAGGACGCCAAGGTCGCGCTGGCCCAGCCGGCCCGGCCCGCCAACGCGCGCGGCGGCGGCTCCGCCAATTACGTGGCCGATCTCGTGATGGACGTGCTCGACGATTTCGTCGGCAAGTTCGAGAGCGACATCGTTGTGCAGACCACGGTCGATACCGGGCTGCAGGCGGCGGCCGAGAAGGCGCTCGTCGATGAGCTGAACAAGCAGGGCGGGCGCTACAACGTCGGCCAGGGCGCCCTGGTGTCGATGCGGCCGGATGGGGCGATCCGGGCGCTGATCGGCGGGCGCGACTACGCGCAGAGCCAGTTCAACCGCGCCACCACGGCCAAGCGCCAACCCGGATCGTCCTTCAAGCCGTTCGTCTACCTCGCGGCCGTCGAGCGCGGCGCCACGCCGGACAGCGTGCGCGACGACGCGCCGATCAAGATCGGGACCTGGCAGCCGGAGAACTACTCGCACCGCTACGAGGGACCCGTCACCTTGCGCACCGCGCTGGCGCTCTCGCTGAACACCGTGGCGGTCCGGCTCGGCCAGGAGGTCGGCCCGAAGGCCGTGGTCCAGACGGCGCAGCGCCTCGGCATCTCGTCGCCGCTCCAGGCCAACGGTTCGATCGCGCTCGGCACCTCGGAGGTGACCCCGCTGGAGATGGTCGGCGCCTACGGGGCCTTCGCCAATGGCGGGACCGGGGTGATCCCCTACGTGGTCGCCTCGGTGAAGGGCCCCGACGGGAAGGTCCTCTACAAGCGCACGGATGGCGGCCTCGGCCGTGTCATCGACCCGAACGCGGTCGGCATGATGAATGCCATGATGCACGAGACCTTCGTGATCGGCACCGCCAAGAAGGGGGAGATCCCCGGCTGGGACCTCGCGGGCAAGACCGGCACCAGCCAGGATTTTCGCGACGCGTGGTTCATCGGCTATTCCGGCAGCCTCGTGACCGGAATCTGGCTCGGCAACGACGACGGGGAGCCGACCAAGAAGGCGTCAGGCGGCAACCTGCCGGTCGAGATCTGGAAGACCTACATGACCACCGCGTTGAAGGGCCAGGCGCCGGTTCCGCTGCCGGGCCTGAACCGCTGGCGCAAGGCACCCGAGACGACCTCGGCGGTGGCGAGCGCGAGTGGCCCGGAGACGGTTCTGGGCCAGATCTTCGGCACCGCGCCGGCGCCCGCGTCGGCACCGCCGCCCCGCCGGCGTGAGGCCGCCCCGCGCGAGGATCGCAACTTCATCGAGAAGCTGTTCGGGATCGGAGACTAGCGCGGTCCCTGCCGCGGCTCACAGCATGGGCAGGGCGCGCGGCCGGGGCCCGCGCGGGAAATGCGCTTCGATCAACGCGATCTCGGCGGCGTTCAGATGCAGGTCGGCGGCCGAGGCATTCTCGATCGCGCGCGCGGCACGGCCGGTCTTCGGGATCGTGAAGGTGTTCTCCAGCCGGGTCAGGAAGGCGAGGGCGACCGCGTAGGCGGTGGTGGCGTGGGCCTCGGCGATGCCCGAGAGCACGCGGCCGCCCACGCTCGCCGGATCGGGGAAATCGCCGCTGCCGAACGGAGAGTAGCCGACGAGGGCGACGCCGTTGCGCGTGCACCAGGGCAGGACCGCGTGCTCGATCGCCCGTTCGCCGAGATGGTAGAGCACTTGGTTGCAGGCGATGCGGTACGGCCCGGCGATACGCAGGGCGCGCTCCAGATCGTCCACGTCGAAATTGCTGAGGCCCCAGGACAGGATTTTGCCGTCGCGACGCAGGTCCTCGAACCCCGCGATGGTCTCCTCCAGCGGATGGTGGCCCGGCCAGTGGAGCAGGTAGCAGTCGAGCCTGTCGGTGCCGAGCCGGCGCAACGAGGCCTCGCAGGCCCGCACCGTGCCCCGGCGCGTCGCGTTGCCCGGCACCACCTTGGAGACGAGGAAGACCTCCTCGCGCAGGCCCGCGATCGCCTCGCCGACGATGGCCTCGCCGTCGCCGTACATCTCGGCGGTGTCGAGATGCGTCATGCCCGCGTCGATGCCGGCCCGCAGGGCTTCGACGGCGGCAGCGCGCGCCGTCACGTCGATGCGCCACGATCCCTGGCCGATGACGGGAACGCTGACGCCGGTCGAGCCGAAGCTTCTGGCGTGCATCTTGGAACTCCTTGGTGTCGGTCGCCCGGACGCCGCGCGAGGTCGCCGGCCCGGCCGATCCCCGCACCGGATCGACGTCGCGGACCCGGCATGGCACGTGCGGCGCCTTATTCACGCCATCAAGGGGCTATGAGCAATGGGGCGGGACGCGCCGCGGGCGTTGGACTTTTGGCCAGGGCCGCGCCTCCGTCCGGGCGCTCGGCGGAACCGGCTGTCGCCGCTTGGGGCACGGGGGGCGTAGGATGCTGCCGCAGCATCGCTGGTTCTGGGCGCTGATCCTCCTCGCGGCGGCGGGCGCGGGGCTCGTCTACAACATCATCTTCGTGGCCGGCACCTCGCCGCTGGCCGGGCTCGCCTACGGCCTGTGCGTCGGCGGAACGGCCCTCGCCTTCGACCGGGGCTTGATCCTGGCCGGCCTGCAGGCACGGATCCGCCGCCTGCCGGCCCTGCTGTTCGTCCCGGCGGCCGAACTCGCCTACGTGGCGATGATCGTCGCGGGCACCGCGGTCGGCGGCTTCGTGGTCTGGACCTTCGGCCTGACCAGCGACCCCCTCCACGAGGCCGTGCGCACCACGCCGCGGATGCTCACCTACGCGCTGGCCGTCTCGGCGCTGCTCGTCTTCGTGATCCGGATGCGCGACCTGATCGGCGCCGAGGTCTTCGTGAACCTCATGGCCGGCCGCTATCACCGGCCGGTCGAGGAGGAGCGGATCTTCCTGTTCCTCGACGTCGTCGGCTCGACGGCCTTCGCCGAGGCGCATGGCGACCTGCGGGCGCAGGAATATCTCAGCGCGATCTTCACGGCCCTGGCCGAGCCGGTCCGGCGCAACGTCGGCTCGATCGACGATTATATCGGCGACCTGGCGATGATCACTTGGCCGATGGAGCGAGGTCTCAAACGGGCCCGCTGCGTGGCCTGCGTGTTCGACGTGCTCGACAGGATCGAGGCGGATTCCGATGCCTGGATCGGCCGCTTCGGCACGGTGCCGCGGCTGCGCGCGGCCCTGCACGGCGGCTCGGTGGTGACCGCCGAGGTCGGGGTCGACCGGCACAAGATCGCGTATTTCGGCGACGCGGTGAACGTGACCGCACGCATCGAGGCGCTGTGCCGGCCGCTCGGCACCGGAATCCTGATCTCGCAGGACCTGCTCGACCGGCTGCCCGCGCTGCCGGCGGGCATCGCCGCGCGCTCGCTCGGCGCGCACGCCTTGCGCGGGCGCGGCCAGCCCTTGGCCATCGCGACCCTCGAACGGCCGGCCGCGGCGACGTTCGACGCGTCGGCCCCGGCGCGACCGGTCCCCGAGATCGTCACGGCAGGCCGGAGCTGATGGCAAAACCTCGGGCCGATCGTCCTGCGCCGGGGCTGCGCGTGCTGCGCGGCGCCCTCCGCTTCGGCTTGCCGCTCGCCGGGCTGATCGTGATCGGGCACGCCGTCGTCATCTCGATCGGCGGCGACATCGAAAAGTGGCAATTCGCCCTCGGTGCGATCCTGATCGGGCTGAACTTTTCCGCCCGCCTCGTTCCGAAGGACTAGGATCATGACGACCGAGGCCGTCGCGGCGAACCCCGCGCTCTACATCGATGCCGATGCCTGCCCGGTGAAGGACGAGTGCTTCCGCGTGGCCGGGCGCTACGGCGTTCACGTCTACGTGGTGGCCAATAGCTTTCTCAACCTGCCGCGCGAGCCCTGGATCGAACTCGTGGTGGTGAGCGACGGCTTCGATGCGGCCGACGACTGGATCGCTGAGCGCGCAGGCCCGGGCGCCGTCGTCGTGACCTCGGACGTTCCGCTCGCGAGCCGCTGCGTCAAGGCCGGCGCGGCGGCGCTCGCGCCGAACGGAAAGCCGTTCAGCGAGGCCGGCGTCGGCCTCGCGCTGGCCACACGCAACCTGATGCAGGATCTCCGCGAGGCCGGCATGGTCACCGGGGGCCCCAAGCCGTTCACCGCCCGCGATCGCTCGGCTTTCTTGGGCGCCCTCGACCGGGCGGTGAACCGCGCCCGGCGCGGCCTGCGCTGATCGCGAGAGGAGCAGGCTCAGACGGCGACGAGCGCCTTGAGGGCGGCGTTGATCCGGTCCTGCCAACCCGGGCCGTCCTTCTGGAAATGCTCCAGCACGGCGCGGTCCAGACGGAGCGTTACGGATTCGCGGGCGCCCGGCGGCGGCGGCGCCACCGCTGCGGGGGCGGCGGGCGCGTCCGGCTTGCGGGTCGTCACCGCCTTGAACGCGGCTTCGGCGGTCTGCCTCGGATCGGAGCCGCGGCGGTTGCGCAGGTCTGCCATCGGTCGGACCTCAGGCCTTCTTGGAGGACGGCTTCGCCTTGGACGCGGATTTCTTGGCCGTGGCGGCGGCCGCCGCCTTGGCCGTCTTGGCCTGGGCCTCGGCAGCCTCCCGGGCGAGACGCAGCGACCGGAGGCGCACCGTGCGCTCGTCCACGGCCTTGATCTGCGCATGGTGCTCGGCCATCGCCTGGGCGCCCTCACGTGCCATGCGCTCGGCCCGCTCCGCACGCTCGGCGCGGTTCTCGGCCTTCGCCTTCGCCTCAGCCTCGAGGTCGCGGACTTCGTTCTCGTCGTCCTCGATCTCGATCTCTGTCTCGGTCTCTTGGCTCATCGTATCCCTTTCTGCCCGCCGCAGATCCGGCGCGCGAAGGATGCGCGGGACAAGCCGGCTGATGCGGGTCCGGCCCTGGGGAGGGGGGAGGGGGCCGTCGCTCCGTCCCGGCAAACAGCGCCGAGGCACGTTCGCGGGATCGTTCAGAGATGACGTAGCACAGATGACCGAAAAGGCGAACGTTCGGCCTGCACATCACCTGTGAAATAGGCTTCTGCAACTCCTGATATATGCCTTGCGCGAGCGATAAACCCCGACCTGTCGCACGGGCCGGCTCAGCGCACTCGGAAGTTCAGCGGGATGGTCACCGTCAGGCTCGCTTGACTGACGCCGGGCGGGGCGGCGGGCAGGCTGCCCCGCACGGCGGCGAGGGCGGCGCTGTCGATCGGCCCGATCCCGCTGCTGCGCGCGAGCCCGGCGCCGGTCACCTGCCCCGAGCGCATCACGGTGAACCGCACGAGCGCGGTGCCGCCCGCGGTGCCGGTCGCGGCGCTGGTGCTCATCCGGCCGTGGATCGCGGAGCTGATCGCGCCCGTCCACTGGCGCATCGCGCTCGGGTCGTTGCCGGAGGCCGCGCGCCCGGCCGCGTTCTGGCTGGAGGAGGCGGCCGAGCTGCGGGTCTCGCCGGCGACCGCGCGCTGCTGGCGCGCCTTCGCCTCCCGCGCGGCCTTGAGCTTCGCTTCCTTCAGAGCCTCGCGCCGTTCCTCGGCGAGCTCCTCGCGGCGCTTGGCCTCCCGCGCGGCCTTGAGCTTCGCCTCGCGCTCGGCCTTGAGCTTGGCGAGATCGGGCTTGGGCTTCTCCAGCTCCACCGGCTTCGGCTCCTCGGCCTTGACCGGGGGCGGCGGCGCCAGCGCCTCGGCCTCCGGCGCCGTCGAGGTGATCACTTGGCTCTCGGGCTCCACCGGCACGGCGTCCGGCGGCGCCTCGGTGAGGGCCTGTGTCTGCGGCGGCGCCTCGGTCGCGGTCTCGACCGGCTTCTCCGCGGCGACGTCGGGCGGGGGCGGCAGCGTCTCGGCCTCGGTCGGCTTCTCGACCGGGTTCGCCTCGGGCGGCATCTCCGCCTGCTGCTGCTGGATGCTCGGCGCTTCGGTCGGCGATTCCGTCATCAGCGGCGCCAAGTCCATCGTGACCTGCTGCTCGCCCGGCGGCTGCGGCGCCGTCAGGCGCAGGAAGGCCACGGCGAGGAGCACGGCGAGGTGGAGCGCGAGCGCCACCAGGAAGGCCGCGACGAGCCCGGAAGAGCCGCGCCGCTCCGTGAACGGTGCCGTCGCGTCGGCGTGGAGTCCCGCTGCCATCGGATCCGCTCTCGAACTCAGCGCGCCGCCGGCGCCGGGGAGGCGGTCGAGCCGCCGGGCGCCTGGGCGATCAGCGAGACCTTCGAGAACCCGGCCTGGCCGACGAGGCCCATCACCTCCATGATCCTGCCGTAGGGGACGTCGCGGTCGCCGCGGACCAGCACGACCTGATCCTTGTTCTCCTCGGCGAGCGCACGCAGGCGCGGAGCGATGCTCTCGACCGTGAAGATCTCCTTCGCGATCGAGGGCTGGCCGTCCTTGTCGACCGTCACCTCCAGCGGCTTCTTCGCCTGCCCGACCTTGGCCGCCGCGGTCTTCGGAAGCTGCACCGGCACGCCCGTGGTCATCAGCGGCGCCGCGACCATGAAGATGATCAGCAGGACGAGCATCACGTCGACCATCGGGGTGACGTTGATGTCGGACATCGGGGTCGCGTCGAGGCCGTCCTCGTCGTCGCCCCCGCCAGAACGGATCGAACCCATCGCCATGTGGCGGCCTCCGGAATGTGGGCGGCGCTCCCGGCCTCCCGTCCGCAGGGCGGAGGGATCGAGCGGGCTTGCGCCGCGGCGTGGCGGTGCGGCGGGACTACTCGGCGGCGGCGCGGTGCGGGCCGGCGCGGTCGCGGGCGAGCCGGTTGCCGAGGATGCCGATGCCGGAGACGAAGCCGCTCTGGAGGCGGGCGATGTCGCCGCTCAGCTTGTTGTAGGCCATCACCGCCGGGATCGCGACGACGAGGCCGATCGCGGTGGCGAACAGCGCCTCGGCGATGCCGGGCGCCACCACCGCGAGCGAGGTGTCCTGGCTGCGGGCGATCGACGAGAACGAGTTCATGATGCCCCAGACCGTGCCGAACAGGCCGATGAAGGGGGCCGTCGAGCCCGAGGTCGCCAGCAGGGAAAGGCCGTTCTGCAGGCGCTTGATCTCCAGGCCGAGGGCGGCGCGCATGGCCCGCTCGATGCGGTCGCGCCGCTCGGCCCGGGTCTCGCTCGCGTCCTGGTCGCGCCACGCCTCGATGGCCGCCGCCACCACATGCCCGGCGATGCCCTTCCCCCCGGCCTCCAGGCTGCCGCCCGAGCGCACGAGCGTGTCGAAGGCCTTGGCCTGCCGCTTTGCCGCGGACAGCCGGACGACCTTCTCGAAGACGACGGTCCAGCAGGCGATCGAAGCGACCGCGAGCAGGATCATCACGCCCTTCACGATCGGATCGGCCTGCAGGAACAGGCCGAGGAAGGAGAAGTCGTGCGCGGCGTCGATCGGGGCGGCGGTCGGATCCATGTCGGACTCCTCGGTGTCAGGCGCTCGCGCGCGGCAACGGCGTGGTCTCCCCGGCGGACGGATCCACCGGGGAGCGGGGTTCGTTCGGGTCCGGCGCCCCGGGCGAGGCCGGCCCGGACGGTCGTCCAGACGAGGCGCCGCGTCCGGGGACGGATCGGGCGACCGCGCTCAGCGGTCGAACGGGACGGTGCCCTTGGTCTCGGTCTCGGTGCGGTCGAGGCAGGCCTCGCGGCCAGCGTCACCGCCGTCGCAGGCGATCACGTCGTTGAGCAGGACACGGCCGATCTTCGGGCAGGCGATGCCGGGGAACTCGAACAGCTTCACGGTGGTCTTGCGGGCCGGGATCGGTCCGAGCTCGACGCCGACGCGCTTCTGCGCGACGCCCTCGGTGTCGAAGGCGAAGAGATCGACCTTGTAGGTCTTCAGGGCCGGCCCGCGGGCATTGTCGATCAGCATCGTGATCCGGCAGGCCTCGCCGGCGGGCTCGAGCCGGTTGAGCTGGAGCTTCAGGGGCAGCTTCTCGGACGCCGCGTCCTGCGCGAGTGCGGACATGCTGGAGAGCCCGGACAGGAGGAGGCAGGCCGCCAGGTCGAGCGCCAGCCGGCCGATCCGTCGACGGTGCAGGGGCACGCCCCGCATCCACATCTCCATGCTCCCCATCACGATCCGGTTTCCCTCTCCTGTTCCGGCGAACGGCCGGTCGTCCCGATCCCGTGGGATCCCCCCTCAGTGCAAAGCGGCGCCGCGCGGCCTGCCCGGGCCGTCGAGGCGCTGCGAAGCCGCCTCGATCACGGCGCTCGCCGCGCGCAAGGCCGCGACCAGGCGAGGCGCCTGCGCCTGGCCGGTGATCGCGGCGGCCTGACGCTCCGCCTCGTCCCAGAGGCGACGGCGGCCGCAATCGATCAGCGCCACCAGGGCGCATTCGTGCCCGGTGACGCGGCAGCAGGTCGCGGGCATGAACGACCAGTCGCCCTCCCGCTCCGCGCGCAGCGCCCGGATCAGGGCGACGGCACAGGACACGAACCGCGCGCCCTCATCGACGCCGAGCAGGCGCTCGGCCCCGTCGAAGGCGGCGTCCCAGCAGGCCACGTCGCGCGTCATGTAGCCCGCCGCCACGAACCGGACGACCGAGAGCGCGAGGACATCCGCATCGTCCCCGCACACGTCCGCGACCCGGGGCAGAGCGTTGTGGCCCGGCGGATGGGACGACTCGGTCATGCTGCCTCCGCTGCGGCGGTCCGGACGGTCGGGCTCTCGCCCACTCGTCCAGCCAACCCGACCGGGGCGATATCGCGGGACACCCCATCGGATCAAGGCTCTGCGAGAAAATCAGAGCAATTCCAAACTGTTATTGAGAGATTGTGAAGTCCTGGGTCGCACCGTTGCCGGTTTTCCCCGCGTCCGCTTGCCAGTTGTTCCTGGACCCGGCGCCAGCCTAGTCCTCGCTCTGTCAGAGTCCGCGACGGCCCGCGCCGAGCCGGGCGCCGTCCCTTGATGGCCGCGGGCGGGTCCGCCATATCTGAGCCGTCCCGGCAGATCCGCGGGGCGGGAGCGCTGCATCGCGCGGGCTCCACGGCGACGGGGCGCCCAACGACCGCGAGGTTCCGGGGCCCCGCTTCAAGGACGCTTGCCGACGATGACCCGTCCCTCTCCGTTCGGCCACCCGTTCCTGCTCGGCTTCGACGAGATCGAGCAGGCCCTCGACCGGGTGTCCAAGGCCGCCAACGACGGCTATCCGCCCTACAATATCGAGCGCGTGGCGCGCACCGACCGGGAGCCCGAGCGGTTGCGCATCACGCTGGCGGTCGCGGGCTTCACGAGCGATCAGCTCGACGTGATGCTGGAGGAAAACCAGCTCGTGGTGCGTGGCCGGCAGGTCGACGAGCGCGAGCGCCAGTTCCTGCACCGGGGCATCGCCGCGCGCCAGTTCCAGCGGGCCTTCCTGCTCGCGGACGGCATGGAGGTGCTCGGCGCCGACCTGGCGAACGGGCTGCTCTCCATCGACCTCGTGCGCCCCGAGCCGGAGCGCGTGGTGCGCAGGATCGCGATCATCGCGCGCGACTGATCACCGCGCACGCCGTCGAAGCACGGGACCGAGCGCGATCCTCGCGCACGATTGATTGCGGGGCGGCCGATACCCACATCCTGTTCAGGCTCCGGAGTCGCTTCGGGACACCCGGGGCGTGATGCTCTGCCTTGGAAGGAGGGCCAGCAATGACCGATCTGAATTCGTCTCCCCTCACCCCGGCCGATCTCGATCCGGCCGAGTTCAACGCGGCCGATCTCGCGGCACTGGGCGAGGGGCACATCGCCTACGTGCGCCCGATCCGCTCCGACGAGGTCAAGCGGATGTTTCCGCAGGCACCGGACCTGACCCCCGGTCTCGACCTGTTCGCCCTGCTCTCCGCCAGCGGCGCGCCGATCCTGCTCGCGGATTCCCGCGAGGTCGTGCTGGCGAACGCCTTCGCGCACGATCTGCAGCCCGTCAGCCTGCACTGACGGGGCGCCGGCGGCGCCCGGGATCACCCCGGGCAGCCCAGGCGATAAGCCAGGATCCGCTCCCGGCCGCGACGCAGCCGGGAGCGAGACTTCCCCTCTCGGATCAGGCCATCTCGGCGACGGCCGCGACGAGGCGGGCGATGTCCTCGGGTCGCGAGAGCCGGTGGTCGCCGTCAGCGATCAGCGTCATGACCGTCCCCTCGGCCGGAAGACGGTCCAGGATCTTGAAGGCGTGCGGGTGCGGCACGTCCGGGTCGCGCATGCCCTGCAGGATATGGACCGGGCAGCCGAGTTCGAGCGGCCCGGTCAGCAGGCGGTTGCGGCGCCCGTCCTCGATCAGCGCCATGCTGACCGGGTCGGGCTCCGGCGCGTAGGCGCTCTGGCGCATCCAGACGCCGTCGCGCTCCAGCGTCGCCCGGATCTCGGGCGGGAACGTCGCCCACATCAGATCCTCGGTGAAGTCGAGGGCGGGTGCGATCAGCACGACGCCCGCGGCCGGCGTCTCCCCGCGCCGGAGGCGGGCCCGCGCCGCGAGGCAGGCGATCCAGCCGCCCATCGAGGAACCGATCAGCACCGGCCGATCCGGAGCGAAGCGCGCGATCACGGCCTCGGCATCCGCCAGCCAGGTCGAGATGGTGCAGGCCGCGAAGTCGCCCCCCGAGCGGCCGTGCCCGGTATAGTCGAACCGCACGAAGCACCGCCCGGTTCGGGCGGCCCAGTCGTCCACCGCCGTCGCCTTGGTCGCTCCCATGTCGGAGCGAAATCCGCCCAGCCAGACGACGGGTGGCCCCGCGCCGTCGCGGACCCGCACGGCGATCGCGCGCCTGTCGGCGCCGACCTCGATGAATTCGGGCTCTCCGGATTCCGTCATCGCATTCTCCGATCGGATCGATTCTCGTCCTGAACGCTTCGGCTTCGCGATCCGTTTACCGGAGCGTAAAGCGGGACGGCGATGCTCTGGCAATGTGTGTAATCGAAGCCGTGGGTCGCGGGCTGCGCAGCGTTCCGGCGCCCCCCTCGATCCTCCTGCCCCGCGCGCGGCAGACCCGATGAGCAGCGAGTCGCGCCCGGCGACGGGCTTCCCGACCGATGCAGCGCCGCTCGCCGGCGCGTGCGTGCTCCAGATCATCCCCGAGCTCGAGGCCGGCGGCGCCGAGCGCACCGCCGTCGACGTGGCCGCCGGCTTGGCGGCCGCGGGCGCCCGGGCCCTGGTCGCCACCGAGGGCGGACGGCTCGTGGGCGAGTTGCAGGCCAAGGGCGGCACCTGGGTGCCGTTCCCCGCCGCGTCGAAGAACCCGGCGGCGATGGCGCTCAACGTGGCGCGCCTCGCGCGCCTGTGCCGCCGCGAGGGAGTCCAGATCATCCATGCGCGCTCGCGGGCCCCGGCCTGGGTGGCGCTCGGGGCCGCGCGCCACCTCAAGCTTCCCTTCGTGACGACCTATCACGGCAGCTATTCCGGGCGGACCGGCGTGAAGGTGCTCTACAATTCGGTGATGGCGCGCGGCGACGTGGTGATCGCCAATTCCGCGTACACTGCCGACCTGATCCGGACCTTGCACGCCGAGCAGGCGGGTAACCGCGTCCAAGTCATCCATCGCGGGACCGACCTCTCGACCTTCACGCCCGTCGCCGTGGGTCCCGGCCGTGTCGAGGCCTTGCGGCGCGCCTGGGGCGTCGCCCCGCACGAGCGCGTCGTGCTGCTGGCCGCGCGCCTCACCGCGTGGAAGGGCCACCGCGTGCTGATCGAGGCCGCCGCGCTGATGCGCGACCGGGGCGTGCCGGACCTCGCCGTGGTGCTGGCCGGCGACCCGCAGGGTCGCGCCGCCTACGAGCGCGAGATCGACGCCTTGATCGGGGCGCGCGGGCTCCAGGGCCTGGTCCGCCGCGTCGGCCATTGCACCGACATGCCGGCGGCCTTCCGCGCCGCCTCGGCCGTCGCGGTCCCGTCCGTCGAGCCCGAGGCCTTCGGGCGGTCCGCCGTCGAGGCGCAGGCGCTCGGCACGCCCGTGGTGGTGTCGGACCTCGGCGCGGTGCCGGAGACGGTGCTGAGCCCGCCCGACGTCGATCCCGGGCAGCGCACGGGCTGGCGGGTGCCGGCAGGCGACGCCGCGGCGCTGGCCGGCGCCCTGACCGAGGCCCTGGCGCTCGGCGCCAGCGCCCGGGACGCGCTGGCGCGGCGGGCACGCGCCCATGTCGAGGCGCATTTCTCCCTGGAGCGCATGGTCGGCGACACCCTTGCGATCTACGCCCGTCTTCTCGGCCGCGCGCCCTGACGTCCGGGCCGCGGGGTGGGCGCACCGACCTTGAAGGAAACACGCCGCACTCTCACATGTGAGACCGAGATTTCAGGAACCATTCGGCCGGAACGGCACTTCGCAGAACGGTCCAGGTGTTGACTTGCGCCCCACTTCGGCCAAGGTAGTAAAGCCCGGATATGGCCGGTGCGGTCGGCGGTCGGGCCATCTACGGATGAGGGTCCCGGATCGCCGTTTCGTCGTTGCATCAGGAGATAGTAGCCATTCGTAGACCTATGAGAGCCATGCCGGCCCCGCAGAAGGACGGGCCGCGCGCCAATCGGGACATTCGCGGCGTCCGCGAAGTGCAGCTGATCGACGACACCGGGCAGAACCGTGGCGTCGTGCCCTTCTTCGATGCTCTCCAATTGGCCGAAGAGGCCGGTCTCGATCTCGTGGAGATCGCACCGAACTCCGTCCCGCCCGTCTGCAAGCTGCTGGATTACGGCCGCTTCCGCTTCAACGAGCAGAAGAAGCAGAACGAGGCCCGCAAGCGCCAGAAGACGGTCGAGGTCAAGGAGATCAAGCTCCGCCCCGGCATCGACAAGCACGATTACGACGTCAAGATGAAGTCCGTGCAGCGGTTCTTCGAGGAGGGCGACAAGGTCAAGGTGACCCTGCGCTTCCGGGGCCGCGAGATGGCGCACCAGGACATCGGTCTGCGCCTGCTCGAGCGGGTCAAGCACGAGACCGCCGAGATCGCCAAGGTCGAGAGCGAGCCGATGCTCGAGGGCCGCCAGATGATCATGATCCTGGCTCCGCGCTAACGCGACAGGATCCGTCGAGACGCCTGCGCCGCTCCTCCGGGGCGGCGCTTTCGTTTGCGCGCAGGGACGCCTATCTCACCGCCATGGCCCTCGACCCCGCAGAAATCGAACGCTACGCCCGCCACCTCGTCCTGCGCGAGGTGGGCGGACCCGGACAGGCCCGGCTGAAGCGGGCCCGCGTGCTGGTCGTCGGGGCGGGCGGCCTCGGGGCGCCGCTGATCCAGTACCTCGCGGCGGCCGGGATCGGCACGATCGGCATCGCGGACGACGACACGGTCTCGCTCTCGAACCTGCAGCGGCAGGTGATCCACGGCACCGCGGACCTCGGACGGCCGAAGGTCGACAGTGCGGCGGACGCCGTCGCACGGCTCAATCCGCACGTGCAGGTCCTCGCTCATCCGCTCCGGATCACGCCGGAGAACGCCGCGGCGCTGATCGCGGGCTACGACGTGGTGGCCGACGGCTCCGACAATTTCGCGACGCGCTACGCCGTCTCGGACGCCTGCTTCGCGGCGCAGCGACCGCTGGTGACCGCGGCGCTCGGCCAGTTCGACGGCTCGCTCACCACGATCCGCGCCCACGAGACCGGGCCGGACGGGCGCCCGAACCCGACCTATCGCTGCCTGTTCCCCGCACCGCCGCCGCCCGGCAGCGTGCCGCCCTGCGCCGAGGCGGGGGTGCTGGGCGCGCTCGCCGGCGTCATGGGCTCGCTGATGGCGATGGAGGTGATCCGGGCGGTCGCCGGCTTCGGCGAGCCGCTGGTCGGGCGGCTGCTGATGGTCGATGCCCGCTCGATGCGTTTCGAGACGCTGCACTACGCCTGGGACGAGGCCAACCCCCTCAGCGGGACGGGCTCGGCCGCGGCCTGATCAGGCGACCTCGACCCGCGGCAGGCAGCATTTCTTGAACTTCTTGCCGCTGCCGCAGGGGCAGGGGTCGTTGCGCCCGACGTTCTTGTAGGGGTTGCGCTGGGGCTCGCCCGCACCCTCCTCGGTCCAGGCGAGATCGGCCAGCGGGTCGTCGAGCGTGCCGTAGCTCCAGCGATCGAAGCGGCTCGCATCGCCCGGATGCCGCTCGGCGAAGCGCAGGGTCTCCTTGAACCACGCGAGGTCGCTGAATTCGTCGGTGATGCGGCCGTCCCGCCGCGCGGCCTCGACCCGCGGGGCGAGATCGCGAAAGCCGAGCCGGGCGATCGTCTCCTCCCAGCCGATCCAGGCCACGCCCTCCTCGACGGCGGCCTTGGCCTCGTCGAAGCGCACGAGCAGCGCCCGCAGCCCCTCCCGGTCGATCCGCCCGGTGTGGCAGAGGGTGGTGCAGGCGGCAAACAGCGCCTGGCGGACGGCATCGTCCGCCGTGCTGTCGAGGATCAGGGCGTAGATCGGATCGATCGCGCCGTCGAACAGGCTCGCCACGATCTTGGCGAGGGTCGTGGTGACGGCATCGCCGAGATAGGAATCGACCGTCTCCTCGTCCTGCCGGAGCAGGCGGAGCAGCGGGGACAGCGCCCGGGTGTCGCGGGCATGGGCCAGGACATGCAGGCCCCAGAACAGGAGGCTCTGCTGGTCGTCGTCGAGATCCGCGCCCGACGCCGCCGCCTCCAGGAGCCGCAGCGTCTCGGGCGCGATCGCCTCCGGACGTGCCAGCGCCGCGCGCAGAGCCTCCGTCGGGAGATGCTGCGCCGTCGCCAGACGCTCGATCAGGGCCGCGTCGTCCATGCTCGCCTCCTGCCGCAGGGCCTCATGCCCGATCCGGCCCACCGATCCCGTCGCCCTGTCGATCGACCGGCCGTATGTCAGGTCCGCAGGCTGGCGCCGGTCTTGCGCGCCACCTCGGCGACGATCCGGCCGCTGACGGCCTCGATCTCGGCATCAGTCAACGTGCGCTCGACGGGCTGGAGGCGCACGGCGATCGCCACGGATTTCGAGCCCTCCGGGATGCCGGTGCCCTCGTAGACGTCGAACACGTCGATCCCGGCGATGAGCTTGCGCTCGGCCGCCTGCGCGGCGCGCACGATCTCGCCCGCCGGCACGTCGCGCCCGACCACGAAGGCGAAGTCGCGCGCGATCGGCTGGAAGTCCGACAGGGCCAGGGCGGGCTTCGCCTTGGTCGGCCGATGCTTCGGCAGGGGCAGGGCGCCGAGATCGATCTCGAAGGCCACCAGCGTGCCCTTGAGGTCGAGGGCCCTGACGACCCGGGGGTGTAGCTCCCCGAAATAGCCGACGGGGTTCCGCGGCCCGAACTGCAATGTGCCGGAGCGCCCCGGATGCAGCCAGGCCGGGCCGCCCGCGACGACCTGCAGGCCGCCGGTCGGCATGCCGAGGCCGGCGAGGAGCGCCAGCGCGTCGGCCTTGGCCGCGAACGCGTCGACGGCCGGTGCGGTGCCGTCCCAGTGGCGGCCCGCGCCCGTGAAGCCGGCGCTGCCGCGGCGCAGGCCCGCCGCCCGGATGCTCTGGCCCTCGGGCTGATCGCTGCCGAAGCACTGGCCGACCTCGAACAGAGCGACGTCGGGATAGCCGCGGTCGGCGTTGCGCTGGGCCGCGCGCGCCAGACCCGGCACGAGGCTCGGACGCATGTCAGAGAGCTCCGAGGCGATCGGGTTGGCGAGCACCAGATCCGCGCCGCCGCCGCCGAACAGCACCGCATCCGCGTGCGGGATGAACGACCACGTCATGGCCTCCATCAGGCCGCGGCTCGCCAGCGCGCGCTTGGCGAGCCGGGTGCGCTTCTGGATCGGCGTCAGCACCGGCCGCGTCACGGTCGCGGAATGGGGCAGGGGCCTCGGCTCGATCCGGTCGAGACCGGCGATGCGGATGATCTCCTCGACGAGATCGGCCTTGCCCTCGATGTCGGGGCGCCACGAGGGCGTGAGCACCGTCACCCGGTCGCCCGAGCCCGCCACGTGGAAGCCGAGGGCCTCGAGGATCGCCCGCATCTCGGGCTGGAGGATCTCGATACCGGCGAGCCGACGCACCTCCGTCCAGGGGAAGTCGATGGTGCGCTCGCTCTCGGGCGGCTCGCCCGCGATCAGCGCCTCGCTCGGGCTGCCGCCGCAAAGGTCCATCACCAGTTGGGTGGCGTGGTCGAGGCCGGGGAGCGCGAAGGCCGGATCGACGCCGCGCTCGAATCGGTAGCGGGCATCGGTCACCACCCCGAGCCGGCGGCCGGTCTGGGCGATGTTGGCCGGATCCCAGAGCGCCGATTCGATCAGCACGTCGGTCGTGCCCTCGTCGCAGCCGGACGCCTCGCCGCCGATGATGCCGGCGATCGACTCGACGCCGTTCCCGTCGGCGATCACCACCATCTCGGCGCTCAGCGCGTGGACGCGCCCGTCGAGCGCCTTCAGGCTCTCGCCCTCCCGCGCCCGGCGCACGACCAATCCCCCCGCAACCTTGGCGGCATCGAAGACGTGGAGCGGCCGGCCGCGGTCGAAGGTCATGTAGTTGGTGATGTCGACCAGGGCGTTGATCGGGCGCAGGCCGATCGCCCGCAGCCGCGCCTGCATCCACTCGGGCGAGGGTCCGTTGCGGACGCCGCGCACGAGGCGCAGGGCGAAGAGCGGGCAGAGATCGCGATCGTGCTCGGAAAACGCGAGCGTCACCGGCACGGGGCAGGGGCCCTCGCCGCGCACGGGGGGCCGGGGCACCGGCTTCAGCGTGCCGATCCCGGTCGCCGCCAGATCGCGGGCGATCCCCGAGACGGCCGTGCAATCCGGCCGGTTCGGCGTCAGGTTGATCTCGATGACCGGATCGTCGAGCCCGGCATAGAGGGCGTAGGGCGTGCCGACGGGAGCGTCCTCGGGCAGGTCGAGGATGCCGTCGTGATCGTCGCCGAGGCCGAGCTCGGCCCCCGAGCAGAGCATACCGCGGCTCTCGACGCCCCGGATGGTGCCGACCGATAGGGTGATGGCCTTGCCGGGCACGTAGGTGCCGGGCGGCGCGAACACGGACTTCATGCCCGCCCGCGCGTTCGGCGCGCCGCAGACGACCTGCACGGGCGCTCCGGTCCCGGTATCGACCGAGCAGACCCGCAGGCGGTCGGCGTTCGGATGCTGCTCGGCGCTGAGCACCTTCGCGACGATGTAGGGCTTCAGGTCCGCGGCCTTGTCGGCGATGCCCTCCACCTCGAGCCCGATCCGCGTCAGCGTCTCGGCGATCTCGTCGAGCGCGGCGCCGGTATCGAGATGGTCCTTGAGCCAGGAGAGCGTGAATTTCATCGGGGATGTCCCTCGGCTCGCGCCCCGCAGGTCGGCGCGCCGTTCAGGATGCGCGGGCGGCCGGACGCGGCCGCCGATGGAATCAGGATGTCAGCCCGCCGACCAGGCTCGGCACGTCGAGCGGCCGGAAGCCGTAATGCTCCAGCCAGCGCATGTCGGCCTCGAAGAACGGGCGAAGGTCCGGCATGCCGTATTTGAGCATGGCGATGCGGTCGAGGCCGACGCCGAAGGCGAAACCCTGGTGGGTGTCGGGATCGAGGCCGCAATTGCGCAGCACGTTCGGGTGGACCATGCCGCAGCCCAGGATCTCCAGCCAATCCGTGCCCTCGCCGAAGCGGATCTCGCCGCCCTTGCGCGCGCACTGGATGTCGACCTCCGCCGAGGGCTCGGTGAAGGGGAAGAACGAGGGGCGGAAGCGCATCTTCACGGCATCCACCTCGAAGAAGGCCTTGCAGAACTCCTCCAGCACCCATTTCAGGTTGGCGATGGTGGCCGACTTGTCGATCACCAGCCCCTCGACCTGATGGAACATCGGCGTGTGGGTCTGGTCCGAATCGTGCCGGTAAGTCCGCCCCGGGATGATCACCCGGATCGGCGGCTCCTGGGAGCGCATCGTGCGGATCTGGACCGGCGAGGTGTGGGTGCGCAGCACCTTGCGCTTCCCGTCGCGGTCGGGCGCCAGGAAGAAGGTGTCGTGCATCTCACGCGCCGGATGGCCGGGCGGGAAGTTGAGCGCGGTGAAGTTCAGCTCGTCCGTCTCGATGTCGGGGCCCTCGGCCACCGCGAAACCCATGTCGGCGAAGATCGCCGTGACCTCATCGATCACTTGCGAGATCGGGTGGATCCGGCCGCGCGCCTCGGGCGATTCCCGCACCGGAAGGGTGACGTCGATCCGCTCGGCCGCGAGCCGGGCCTCAAGCGCGGCCTCCGCCAGCGCCTCGCGCCGCCGGGCGAGCGCAGTCTGCACCCGGTCGCGCAGACCGTTAATCAGGGGCCCGCGCAGCTTGCGCTCGTCGGGCGTCATCGCGCCCAGGGTCTTCAGCAGCTCCGAGACGCTGCCCTTCTTGCCCAGCGCCGAGACCCGGACGGATTCGAGGGCGGCCTCGTCCGAGGCCGTCTCGACCTGGGCGAGCAGATCGCGTTCGAGCGTGTCGAGGTCGGTCATTCGCGTCCTACGCCTTGCCTCGCGCCGTGCACGGCGGCTTCGGGGCGCGTACATCGCGGGTCGCGCGCGCCGAGGCAAGCGCCGAGCCCGGTAGGCCACCCCGGAAATGACGAGGGCGCGGCGCATTCCTGCACCGCGCCCACCAGAACGACGCCGTCGGCGCCGTTCGAGACTTACGCGGCCTTGGCGGCCGGCAGGGCTGCCTTGGCCTTCTCGACCACGACCGCGAAGCTCGCGGGCTCATGGATCGCGAGTTCGGACAGGGCCTTGCGGTCGACGACGATGCCGGACTTCGCCAGGCCGTCGATGAAGCGCGAGTAGGTCAGGCCGTGCTCGCGGACCGCGGCGTTGAGGCGCTGGATCCAGAGGGCGCGGAAGGTGCGCTTCTTGTTCTTACGGTCGCGGTAGGCATACTGCATGCCCTTCTCCACCGCCTGCTTGGCGACGCGGATCGTATTCTTGCGCCGGCCGTAATAGCCCTTGGCGGCCTTGAGGACTTTTTTGTGCTTCGCGTGACTGGTCACGCCGCGCTTGACGCGGGCCATCGGGATTCTCCTGGATTACTGAAGCTGGATTCGCTGGGACGAAGACTTACCGTGCGTTGGGCAGGAAGTACTTCTTCACGTTGGCGGCGTCGCCCTCGAACAGGGTCGTGGTGCCGCGCAGGTTGCGGATCTGCTTCGTCGTCCGCTTGATCATCCCGTGGCGCTTGCCGGCCTGGGCGTACATCACCTTGCCGGTGCCGGTGATCTTGAAGCGCTTCTTGGCGCCCGATTTGGTCTTCAGCTTGGGCATTTGGCTCTCCGATGCGCAAAGCCCTCCGACCGGATGTCCGGGGAGGTTTGCGCGAAGTTGCTTCTGATGGAGCAGCACGAGCCGCCACGGCAGCCCTATCGGCCGGGCGGTTCGACGCGGGGCGGCTTATGACAGAAACGAGACGCCGCTTCAATGCCCGCCCGCGGCGGAACCTTCGCCCGCGGCAGGCTCGTTACCTGCGGCAGGACCCTCGTGGAACGGCCGGCCTCGGCGCAGTCGCCCCGGAGGAGGCCGCGCACGCGGCTCTCCCGGGCCCGATTCGGCCCCGCCCTTGAGGAAAGCGGGGACGGGATTGCGCGCCGCACAAAAGTCCCGTGACGGCGCCCGGGCCAAGGAACCATAAACCTTGGCCGTCCGTTCTGTTCATGTCCCACTCAGGCCCGATCGGGTTAGATCCCCGCAATTCCGGCCTTCACAGGAGACACTTTCGTGCGCATTGCCCAGATTGCCCCGCTTTCGGAGGCCGTCCCTCCGAAGTTCTACGGCGGCACCGAGCGCGTCGTCAGCTGGATCACAGAAGAACTCGTCCGTCAGGGCCACGATGTCACCCTGTTCGCCAGCGGCGACTCGCAGACCAGCGCGAAGCTCGCGGCCTGCACGCCGGAGGGCCTGCGGCTCCTCGGCTACCGCGACCACACGGCGAGCCACCTCGCCATGCTGCATCAGGTGCATCGGCGCGCGCACGAATTCGACATCCTGCACTTCCATATCGACCTGCTCCAGTACCCGATGTTCGAGGACCTGAACCACAAGTGCATCACCACGATGCACGGTCGCCTCGACGTTCCGGATTTCATGCCGGTCTACAAGACCTTCACGGGCATGCCCCTGGTGTCGATCTCCGACAACCAGCGCGAGCCGATGCCCCCGACGGTCAACTGGCTCTCGACGATCCACCACGGCCTGCCGCAGCAGAACTGCCCGTTCTACCCCGAGTCGAAGGGCGGCTATCTCGCCTTCCTCGGCCGGATCTCCCCCGAGAAGCGCCCCGACCGGGCGATCGAGATGGCGATCCGCTCGGGCGTGCCGCTGAAGATCGCTGCCAAGGTCGACAAGGCGGACCAGGATTACTGGGACGAGGTCATCGAGCCGATGATCCACCACCCGCTGATCGAGTATATCGGCGAGATCAACGAGGAGCAGAAGAAGGATTTCCTCGGCAACGCGCTCGCGCTCGCCTTCCCGATCGACTGGCCGGAGCCCTTCGGCCTGGTCATGATCGAGGCGATGTCGGCCGGCACCCCGGTGATCGCCTTCCGCAACGGCTCGGTCCCCGAGGTGATCAAGGACGGCGTCGGCGGCGTGCTCTGCGAGACGATGGACGATGCGGTCGCCGCGGTCGACACGGTCAAGACCATGAGCCGCGCCGGCGTGCGCCGGCACTTCGAGACCGGCTTTACGGCCGAGTGCATGGTCAAGAAGTACGTCGCCGCCTACGAGGCGCTGATCGCCCGGCAGGGCGAGGTGATCAAGCTGCCGAAGGCGGCGGCCTTCGCGCCGCAATACGGCGACATCAACGGGACCGCGCGGCCGGCGATCTCGGTCGCGGCGATGCCGGCCTGACCGGACGCGGCACCGGGCTTGCAGGGCTCGCAAAGCCCTTGCCGGCGTCGTAGAAGCGCCTCACTCGCACGGTCACAAGGGCCGCCGCATCGCCCGATGCGGCGGCCCTGTCGATTCGCAGCGATCGCATCCTCGACAACCCCCGAACCGGAGAAGCCCAGGCATGGCGGAGAGCGTGACGGCGACGGTGCAGAGCGCGAAGCAGGCGACCTTGCGCGGCTTCCAGGACGCCGACGAGGTGCTGCCGCCCTATCACATCGAGGCGCAGACCTCGCTCGTGGAGCGCCCGCTGCGCTCCCTGAAGTTCGGCGAGGCCTTCGCGGTGCTCGATTCCTACGGCGACATCGGCGTGCAGCCGGGGCCGGAGGGGCTGTACTTCCAGGACACCCGCTACCTGTCCCGGCTCGGCCTGACGGTGGAGGATCAGCGCCCGCTGATGCTCTCCTCGGTGATGCAGGACGATAACGGCGCCCTCAGCGTCGACATGACGACGCCCGACATCCGCCTCGACGCCCAGGACGAGACCTCGATCCCCCGCGAGGTGATCGCGATCGAGCGCACCAAGTTCCTGTTCCGAGGCGCCTGCTACGACCGGATCGGCCTGCGCTCCTACGATTCGCGCCACCGCACCCTCAAGATCGCCGTGACCTTCGATGCGGATTTCCGCGACCTGTTCGAGGTGCGCGGCACCGACCGTCCGAAGCGCGGGCGCCGCGCCGTACAGGTGGCGAGCGAGACCGAGGTGCAGTTCCGCTACGTCGGCCTCGACGAGATCGTGCGCACCACCTCCCTGCATTTCGGCCCGACGCCCAACCTGCTGGAGCCGGGCCGGGCGGTGTTCGAGGTCTCGCTGCCGCCCGAGGGCCGGGTCTCGCTGTTCATCCGGGTGATGTTCGAGACGCACAAGGCCTTCACCAGCGCCCCCGCCGCGGCGCAGGTCGGCGAGGACGCCGCCGCCAAGCTCTCGCTCGCGGCCGGCAGCACCGTGACGCGCCCGCCCAAGGGGCTCGGCGAGGGCACGATCTTCGCGCGCGCCTATCGCGACGCCCGGCGCGACCTGCGCCAGCTCACCGCCGGCATCACGACGGTGATCTCCTCGAACGACCAGTTCAACGAGGCGGCCTGCCGCGCGACCGCCGATCTCTACATGCTGGCGAGCCGCACGCCCGAGGGCATCTACCCCTTCGCGGGCATCCCCTGGTACTCCACGGTGTTCGGGCGCGACGGCATCATCACGGCGATGATGACGCTCTGGATCGACCCGAACTTCGCCAAGGGCGTGCTGCGCTACCTCGCCTCGACCCAGGCGAAGGCGGTCGACCCCGCGGCCGACGCGCAGCCCGGCAAGGTCCTGCACGAGACGCGCCGCGGCGAGATGGCGATGCTCGGGGAGGTGCCGTTCCGGCACTATTACGGCACCATCGACGGCACGCCGCTCTTCGTGATGCTGGCCTGGGAATATTACGCGGTGACGGGCGACCGCGAGACCATCGCCCGGATCTGGCCGGCGCTCGAACTCGCGCTCACCTGGATGAACCAGTACGGCGACCGCGACGGGGACGGATTCGTCGAATACGCCCGCGACACCGACAAGGGCCTGGAGAACCAGGGCTGGAAGGACAGCCACGATTCGATCTTCCACGCCGACGGCCAGCTCGCCAAGGGTCCGATCGCGCTGTGCGAGGTCCAGGGCTACGTCTACGCCGCCAAGAACGGCATGGCCAAGCTCGCGGCCATGCTCGGCCACGACGCCATGGCGGAGACCCTGACGAACCAGGCCCGGGAGCTGCGGGAGGCCTTCGACACGGCGTTCTGGAACGAGGAGATCGGCACCTACGCGCTGGCCCTCGACGGCGCCAAGAAGCAATGCGCCGTCCGCTCCTCAAATGCGGGGCACGCCCTCTTCACCGGCATCGCCCTGCCGGAGCGGGCGGCGCGGGTCGCCGAGAACCTGCTCTCGAAGGACGGCTTCAACGGGTGGGGCGTGCGCACGATCGCCCGCGGCGAGGCCCGCTACAACCCGATGTCCTACCACAACGGCTCGATCTGGCCGCACGACAACGCCATGATCGCGATGGGGCTCGCCCGCTACGACCTCAAGCCGGAGGCGGCGCAGATCTTCCAGGGCATGTTCGAGACGGCGCTCTACCAGGACCAGAAGCGCCTGCCGGAGCTGTTCTGCGGCTTCATGCGGCGGCGCCAGCGCGGACCCGTCTCCTACCCGGTCGCCTGCTCGCCGCAGGCCTGGGCGGCGGCGGCCCCCTTCGCCTTCCTGGCCGCCTGCCTCGGGCTCGAGATCGACCACGGCCGCAACCGGATCCGCTTCCGCAACCCGATCCTGCCGCCCTTCCTCGACGGCATCTCGATCTTCAACCTGCGGCTCGGGGCCACGCGGGTCGACCTGAAGCTGCATCGCCACGAGGACGACGTGACCGTCACCGTGCTGCGTCGCCGGGGCGACGCGCAGGTGGCGATGGTGAAATAAGCCGGCCGCGGCGGTCCTGCCCGAGCCTGCACGAGTATCGGTGATCCCATGTACCCGGATGCGTCCGCCGTCGCCCTGGCCCAGGCCCTGATCCGCTGCCCCTCGGTGACGCCGGCCGAGGGGGGCGCCCTCGGGCTCCTGGCGGACCTCCTCGGCGAGGCCGGGTTCACGGTCGAGCGGCCGGTCTTCTCGGAACCGGGCACGCCCGATATCGAGAACCTCTACGCCCGCCGCGGCAGCGGCGGGCGCTGTCTCGTCTTCGCGGGACATACCGACGTCGTGCCGCCGGGCGATCCGGCGGCGTGGCGCCACGATCCGTTCGGCGGCGCCATCGCGGACGGGATGCTCTACGGGCGCGGCGCCGTCGACATGAAGGGCGGCATCGCCTGCATGCTCGCTGCCACGCTGGCCTTCCTGAAGGGGCGCGCGACCTTCGACGGCGCGATCGCCTTCCTGATCACCGGCGACGAGGAGGGACCGGCCGTCAACGGCACCGTGAAGCTGCTGGATTGGGCTCGCGCCCGCGGCGAGCGCTTCGACCATTGCGTGCTGGGCGAGCCGACGAACCCGAACGCGCTCGGCGAGATGATCAAGATCGGGCGGCGCGGCTCGCTCACGGGCACGATCACGGTGCACGGCCGCCAGGGCCACGTCGCCTACCCGCACCGGGCCGAGAACCCGATCCCCGGCATGCTGCGCCTTGCCTCCGCCCTCACCGCCGACCCGCTCGACGGGGGCACGACGCATTTCGACGCCTCGAACCTCGAGTTCACCACGATCGACGTCGGCAACCCGGCCACCAACGTGATCCCGGCGCAGGCGAAGGCCGTGTTCAACATCCGCTTCAACGAGGGCTGGAGCGCCGAGAGCCTCGGCGCCGAGATCCGCGCCCGGCTCGGCCGCGCGGCCGGCAACGCGATTCGCTACAGCCTCGATCTCCAGCCCTCGAACGCGCCCGCCTTCCTGACCCGGCCCGACGCCTTCACCGACCTCGTCAGCGCCGCCATCGAGGCCGAGACCGGGCGACGCCCGGCGCTCTCGACGACCGGCGGCACCTCGGACGCGCGCTTCATCAAGGATGCCTGCCCGGTGATCGAGTTCGGCCTCGTGGGCGAGACCATGCATCAGGTGGACGAGTGCGTGGCGGTGGCCGACCTGGAGCGCCTGACGGCAATCTACGGCCGCGTGCTCGACGCCTATTTCCCGGGCGACAGGGCGGGCTCGGCACCCGCTTCGGCGTAATCCACCCCCACGAACGTCAACCCGCAAGCCGGCGCCAGCGGGCCGCAGCGGTTCTTGGCGCCGGTCGCGAGGATTTCGGCCACGTCGTCGGCGCTGAGACGCCCGCAGCCCGCCAGCATCAGCGTGCCGACCATCGCCCGGACCTGATGGTGCAGGAAGGAGCGGGCGGAGGTCGCCACCACGATCTCGTCGAACAGGCCGAAGCGCTGCCGCACCACGTCGAGCTGCTCCAGGGTGCGCACCGGGCTCGCGGCCTGGCACTCCGCCGCCCGGAAGGCGGTGAAGTCGTGGCGCCCCAGGAGGCGCCGGGCCGCCGCCTGCATCGGCTCGACGGCGAGCGGCCACGGCACGTGCCAGACCTGGGCGCGGATGAGCGCCGCGGGGCTGCGCCGGTTGAGGATACGGTAGCGGTAGTGCCGGCGGATCGCGGAGTGGCGCGCGTCGAAGCTCTCCGGCACGATCTCGGCCGAGACCACGGCGACCGGGAGCGGGCGCAGATGCGCGTTCAGGGCGTCCCGCACCGTGTCGGTGCGCCAAGCTTTGGCCAGATCGAGATGGGCGACCTGATGGATGGCGTGCACGCCCGCATCGGTCCGACCGGCGCAGGTGAGCCGGACGCTCTCGCCGGAGAAGCGCAGCACCGCCGCTTCCAGGGCGCCCTGCACCGTCGGATCCTCGGCCTGACGCTGCCAGCCGCAGAACGGTCCGCCGTCATACTCGATGACGAGTTTGTAGCGGGGCATCTCAGCGAACCCGCCCCGATGACCGCCTCGGGAGAGCGGATCGGCGCGTCACGCCAAACGGGCCCCCGGCTCCAGCCGGGCACCGCGGAGGAACTCGGGTCCGGACGCGACGCCGCCCTTGCCGGCGCGGCGCAGCTCCAAGAGGCGGACGGCGCCCGCGCCGCAGGCGATGGTGCCGTCCATATCCAGCAGCGTGCCCGGCGCGCCCTCTACCGCGGCGGCGCACGCGCGCAGGACCTTCACCCGCTCCGATCCCTTGCCGAGATCGGCCTCAAAGAAGGCGCCGGGGAAGGGCGACAGGCCGTTGACGTGGCGCGCCACCACGGCGGCGTCGCGCGACCAGTCGATCCGCGCCTCGTCGTTGCTGATCTTGTGGGCGTAGACCACGCCCTCCTCGGCCTGCGCCACGAAGGCGAGGGTGCCCTGCCCGAGGGCGGCGAGCGCCCGGGCCATCAGCTCGGCGCCCACCGGCATCAGCGCGTCGTGCAGCTCGCCCGCGGTGGTGCCGGGGCCGATCGGGACGCGGGCCTCCAGGGCCACCGGCCCGGTATCCAGACCGGCCTCCATCCGCATCACGCCGACGCCGCTCTCAGCGTCCCCCGCCATCACGGCGCGCTGGATCGGAGCCGCCCCGCGCCAGCGCGGCAGCAACGAGCCGTGCAGGTTGAGGCAGCCGTGGCGCGGCAGGTCGAGGATCGCCTGCGGCAGCAGCATCCCGTAGGCGACCACCACGGCAACGTCGGCGCGATGCGCGGCGAAGGTCTCGGCGGCCTCCGGCGTCCGCAGGGTGGCGGGGGTGAGCACCGGGGCGCCGAGCGTCTCGGCCTGCGCGTGGACGGGAGAGGGGCGCAGCGCCATGCCGCGACCTGAGCGGGCCGGCGCGCGCGTGTAGACGGCCGCGATGTCGTGCCCGTCCGCCGCGATCCGCGCCAGCGTCGGCACCGCGAAATCCGGGGTGCCCATGAAGACGACGCGCATCCCGGCCTCAGGCCGCGTCGCGTTTGGCCGCCTTGGCGAATTTCTTCATCACGCGGTCGCGCTTCAGCTTCGAGATGTGGTCGATGAACAGCACGCCGTTGAGGTGATCGATCTCGTGCTGGAGGCAGGTGGCGAGCAGCCCGTCCGCCTCGATCTCCTGCTCGGTGCCGTCGAGGTCGCGGAAGCGCACGCGCACCCGGTCGGGTCGGATCACCTCGGCATAGTAATCGGGGATCGACAGGCAGCCCTCGTCGTAGCTGCGCGTCTCCTCGGAGGTCCAGGTGACCACCGGGTCGAGGAAGACCTGCGGCCGGCGCACGCCCTCCTCCTTCGAGGTATCGATGGTGATCAGGCGCTTGGGCACGCCGATCTGGATCGCCGCGAGCCCGACGCCGGGCGCGTCGTACATCGTCTCGAGCATGTCGTCCGCGAGGGCGCGGATCTCCTTCGTGACCGACCCGACGGGTTCGGAGGCGAGGCGCAGGCGCGAATCCGGCAGGATGACGAGGGGAAGGATGGCCATGAGTCGATCGGCGTGAGGCGGGATCAGGGACGCAATAGGGTCGCGCGAAGGGCCGGTCAAATAACGCCTTTCAGACCGATGCGCGCGGCTGCGGCCCGGCTCAGAACGCCGTCCGGCTCCGGATCGCGGCCGACAGGGTGCCCTCGTCGAGGTAGTCGAGCTCCCCGCCCACCGGCACCCCGTGGGCGAGGCGCGTCACCGTCAGGCCGAGATGCCGGATCGATTCCGTGACGTAGTGGGCCGTGGTCTGGCCGTCCACGGTGGCGTTGAGGGCCAGGATCAGCTCCTTGACGGCCGGGTCGCTCGCCCGCTCCACGAGGCGGGCGATGTTGAGGTGCTCCGGCCGCACGCCGTCGAGCGCCGAGAGCACGCCGCCGAGGACGTGGTAGCGCGCCGAGACGGCGCCGGAGCGCTCCAGCGCCCAGAGGTCCGAGACGTCCTCGACCACCACGAGCGTCGTCGGATCGCGGGTGGCATCGCGGCAGATCGTGCAGGGATCGCTGGTGTCGACGTTGCCGCAATCCCGGCAGACGACGATGCGCTCGACCGCGACGCGCATGGCGTCGGCGAGGGGGCCGAGCAGCGTGTCACGCTTTTTGATGAGCTGCAGCGCCGCGCGGCGGGCCGAACGGGGCCCGAGGCCCGGCATCCGCGCGAGCAGCTGGATCAGGCGCTCGATCTCGGGACCGGCGACGGCTTGTGGCATCGATGTCTCTCGTCTCGCGGGCGCCCCGATCCCGCAAGACGTTTGCGGGCCGCGGAACCCGTCGCGCGGCCTCCGCAGGCGGTCCTTAGCGGTGTTCGGGGCAATCGGGGAAGGCGCTTCGCCGGGTTACAATATAGGGCCTCCGTCGCGCGTTCGCCCGCCCCTGCGGCATCGTTCAGGCTACAGACAGGCGCATCGGACCAGCAGGGGCTGGTCAGGGCGCGACGAGGCATGTTCTCGCGCGGCGCGTCCTGAATTTGAGGCGCCGTCGTCTTCGACGAATAGGCCGAAAGTGCATGTTGACCGGACGGCGACGCCGTCCAACGAAGGAACCAGCGGGAGCGGTGAACCGGCGCGCGGCGGCCCTGTACGACCGCGCGGACGCTCTCGACGACGATCAACGGGATGGCCGGCCACGGCACGGCGATCTGCGGCGCGAACAGGGGCTCGGGAGGACAATCGTGAACAACAACGGTGAATTCAACGCGGGCCACGGCGCCGAGGCGATCGGTCTGCGCAACCTGAAGGCGGTCCACTGGAACCTCGAGGCGCCCCGCCTCTACGAGGAGTCTCTCGGCCGCCACGAGGGTCAGCTCGCCCGCGGCGGCGCGCTGGTCGCCACGACCGGCAGCCATACCGGCCGCTCGCCCAAGGACAAGTTCGTGGTGCGCGACGCCTCGACCGAGAACGAGATCTGGTGGGACAACAACGGCGCGATCACGCCCGAGCAGTTCGAGACGCTCTATCAGGACTTCCTGGCCCATGCCGAGGGCCGCGAGCTGTTCGCCCAGGATCTCTACGGCGGTGCCGACCCGTCCCACCGGGTGAAGGCGCGGGTCTTCACCGAGTTCGCGTGGCACTCGCTCTTCATCCGCAACCTGCTGATCCGGCCCGAACGCTCCGAGATCGCCGGCTACGTGCCCGACCTCACGATCATCGACCTGCCGAGCTTCCAGGCCGAGCCCGCCCGGCACGGCTGCCGCTCGAAGACCGTGATCGCCATCGACTTCGCGCGCAAGCTCGTGCTGATCGGCGGCTCGGCCTACGCGGGCGAGATGAAGAAGTCGGTCTTCACCTACCTCAACTACATCCTGCCGGGGCGCGGCGTGATGCCGATGCACTGCTCGGCCAACGCCGCGCTCGACGCCGAGGGCGGCTCGGCGATCTTTTTCGGGCTCTCGGGCACGGGCAAGACCACGCTGTCGAACGATTCCTCGCGCCAGCTTCTCGGCGACGACGAGCACGGCTGGTCGAACGAGGGCATCTTCAACTTCGAGGGCGGCTGCTACGCCAAGACGATCCGGCTCTCGCGCAACGCCGAGCCCGAGATCTACGCCACCACCGAGCGCTTCGGCACGGTGATGGAGAACGTGATCATCGACCCGCTCACCCGCGTGCCGGATTTCGACGACGCCTCGCTCACCGAGAACACCCGCTGCGCCTACCCGCTCGACTTCATCGCCAACGCGAGCGCCACGGGCCGGGCCGGGCACCCGAAGAACATCGTCATGCTGACCTGCGACGCCTTCGGGGTGATGCCCCCGATCGCCAAGCTGACGGGCGCCGAGGCGATGTACCATTTCCTCTCGGGCTACACCGCCAAGGTCGCGGGCACCGAGCGCGGCCTGACCGGGCCGGAGGCGACATTCTCGACCTGCTTCGGGGCGCCCTTCATGCCGCGCCACCCGAGCACCTACGGCAACCTGCTGCGCGACCTCATCGCCAAGCACAGCGTCGATTGCTGGCTCGTCAACACCGGCTGGACCGGGGGCGGCGTCGGCACCGGCCGCCGCATGCCGATCCGGGTGACGCGCCGACTCCTCACCGCGGCGCTCGACGGCTCGCTCTCGAAGGCGGAGTTCCGCCGCGACCCGTATTTCGGCCTCGCGGTGCCGGTCTCGGTGCCGGGCGTCGAGCCCCACATCCTCACCCCGGTGAAGACGTGGGCGAACAAGGCGCTCTTCGCGGAGACGGCCGCACGCTTGGTCGCTATGTTCAACGAAAACTTCAAACGCTTCGAAGCGCACGTGGATGCCGACGTGCAGGAAGCCCGCCCCACCTCCCAGTCTATCGCAGCTTAAAATGAGCGCGCCGCGGCCTTAAGGCCGCGGCGTTCGATAGAAGAGCAGTATTCAGCCGCCGCTTACACTCGGAAATACAACGAGTGATCGTGACCGTTCAGGATGTCGGCTGAGCGCAGGACAGGCGTCTCCGCGTAAATCGTAGCGATGCGCTCGGCGGCATCCGGAATATCGCGGAAGGCGCGCACGATCTCCCGGTAGCGTTTCGACAAAATCCGGGACTCGGGGTCGAGTCCAGTGACGCAGACAAGACCGGTCGGCGGGCAATCGACCAGCACGACGTCGAGATCAGGCCGGTAGGTCCGGAGGATCGGAATCAGCTTCCAGACATCGCCGGTCCACATGCCTTTGAGAAGATCGCTGCGATCGGCTGCCGGATCGCGGGTGGTCATCTCGACGTTCAGCGGCATGCAATCGTGCAGGACGATCAGCCCGTTCGGGTCAGAGACGGCCTCGGTATTGTAGAAATCCCGCAGCAGAAACTCGAACTGATGCAACCCGTCGAGGAAGGCGAGGTCGATCCCGCCACCGACGAGGGCGCGGACATCCGTCTCGGCAAAGAAGCGATCGCTGGTGCAGCGGTGCAGAAGCGTGCGCCGCTTGAGCTTGGTCACGTCCTCTTCCAGCACGTAGTCAGGGTCGATCCCGACTGCCGTGTCGCAGGCGATCCGGCAGAGCGCATGCCCGAAATGGACACCGATTTCCAGATAGTTCCGCGTCCCGCGCTTGCGTGCCAGCTCGGCCAGGAAGTCGATGTACAGGGTTCCGGCAAATTCCCGATGGAGATGAGCCGGCCGATTCGGCTTCAGGATATTGATCATCGGACGGCCTAGAAGGGGAGCTTCATGCCAGGCGGCAGAGGCAGCCCCTTGGTCAGCTCGGCCATCCGCTCCTGAGCCGTCTGCTCCGCCTTGACGCGGGCATCATTCATCGCAGCGACCACGAGATCTTCCAAGATTTCGCGCTCGTCGGCGACCATCAAGCTCGGATCGATCTGAACGGCCTTGACGAGCCCCTTCGCGGTCATCGTGACGCGGACCGCGTCACCGCCGGCCGCGCCCCTGACCTCAACGCCATCGAGCTCGGATTGCAGGGCCGCCATCTTCTCCTGCATGGCCTGAGCCTGCTTCATGATGCTCATGAGGTCGCGCATGCGGATCGATCCCGGTCCCGTGTTGTCCGTCACGCCCATGTAGGCCGGCACGCGGCGGAGCGCTACGCCTCACCCTCGTCCCCGTCCGCGGCGTCGGCCTCGCCCAGGATTTCCTGCTCGGCGGTCGCACCGGCATCCGGAAGCGGATCGCGGACGTCGACGATCTGCGCGCCGGGGAACCGCGCCATCACGGCGCGCACGAGAGGGTGAGCTGCCGCGCTCTCGCGCCGAACTTCGTTCTCGGCGCGCGCACGCTGCTCGAGAGTCGGCTCGCCCGCGTCCCGCGAGAGCGTCACGGTCCAGCGCTGTCCAGTCCAGAGATCGAGCGCCTTCGCGAGATCCGTCGCGAGCGTCTTGCGCCCACCCTCGGCCAAACGGAACTCAATCCGACCTGTCTCGAAGCGGACGAGGTGGACATCGCGCTCCAGTGCGGACTTCAGGAGAATATCGCGGCGCTGATCGGCGAGCGCCACAACGTCCTCGTAGCGGCGCAGGAGCGGACGTTCCGGCTCCTGAGCCACGACGAGCGTCGGTGCGACGACGGCCTCGGGGGCGGGCACGAGCGGCGGGCGTCCGGACGTGCCGAACGCGACAGCCCTCGGCGGATCGGGCTGGGCTGGCACGTCGACCGTCCTGGCAGGCGCAGCGCTCATCCCAGCAGGTGCTTCGCTCCGCCGCGCCGTATCGGAGCGCAGATCGGGGATTGGGGGGAGGGGAGGCCGGCCCGTCGCGGGACTTGGCTCTGGTCCCGACAGCGCCTCGGCATTGAGCTGCCGCAGGGCCTCGTCGGGTGTGGGAAGATCGGCTGCGTAGGCGAGGCGGACGAGAGCCATCTCGGCGGCCGCGAGAGGGCGCGGTGCGGTCTGCACCTCGGGCAGCGCCTTCAGGAGGATCTGCCAGGCTCGGGACAGGGCACGGACCGAAATTTTTTCGGCGAAGGCGCTACCCCGCACGCGCTCGACCTCGCTGAGGGTCGGATCGGCGCCGGCCGCCTCCGGGACGAGCTTGAGGCGGGTAACGAGGTGGGTGAAGCCGGCCAAGTCGGACAGAACGACGGCAGGATCGGCGCCGGAATCGTACTGAGCCCGCAACTCGGCGAAGGAGGCCGGAATATCGCCGCGCATCGCGGCCTCGAACAGGTCGACGATGCGCCCGCGATCCGCGAGACCGAGCATGTCGCGGACGCTCGCGGCCGAGACGGCGCCCGCTCCGTGCGCGATGGCCTGATCGAGCAGCGAGAGGGCGTCGCGCACAGAGCCCTCGGCAGCGCGGACGATGGCACCGAGCGCGGCATCCTCGGCCTCCACCCCCTCGGCCGAGCAGATCCGCCGGAGATGCGCGGCGAGCACGTCGGCCTCGACCCGGCGCAGGTCGAAGCGCTGGCAGCGCGATAGGATGGTGACCGGGACCTTGCGGATCTCTGTCGTCGCGAACACGAACTTCGCGTGGGGCGGCGGCTCCTCCAGCGTCTTCAGGAAGGCGTTGAAGGCCTTCTCCGAGAGCATGTGGACCTCGTCCACGATATAGACCTTGTACCGCGCCGAGACGGGCGCGTAGCGAATGCCGTCGATGATGCCGCGCACGTCGTCGATGCCGGTATGCGAGGCGGCATCCATCTCCAGCACGTCCATGTGCCGGGATTCCATGATGGCTTGGCAGTGGACGCCGAGTTCCGGCATCGTCACGGTCGGGCCCGTATCGGGCACGCCGGTGCGGGCGTAATTCAGGCCGCGAGCCAGGATGCGGGCGGTCGTGGTCTTGCCGACGCCGCGCACGCCGGTGAGCATCCAGGCCTGCGGGATGCGGTTGGCCGAAAAGGCATTGGCGAGGGTGCGGACCATCGCACCCTGCCCGATCAGGTCGTCGAAATGCTGGGGCCGGTACTTGCGCGCGAGGACCCGATAGGGGCTGGCCGCAGCTGGCGCCGCGGGGAACCCGGGAAGCCCCGGCTCATCGTCTGGGGTGCCCGTGCGCGCGTCCATGCAATCATCTGGCGGGGCGCTGCCGGGGCCGGACCGATCCTCGGCCCGGCGCGATCCGCGCCGCATCGGTGATGAGGGTGGGAGGCTGGACGAAGACCCGCTCGGTCTCGTTAGGGCTGCTTCCTTCCGGACCTGACCCGGTTGGCGAGTGAAACGTCCCTCGCCAACCCCCCGCCGCCTATATGGCCGGGCCGCCGCCCGGATGCAAGCTGCCCGTTCGGGCTGTGGATCGTTGGGTCAGGATGGCCCCGCCACCGGTCATTCGGCCTTGCGCTTGACGATGGCGAGCGTCTTCGGATCGAGCTTCAGGTCGACCCGCTTACCGCTGGCGTCGATCGCGTCGTCGACCTCGATCATGCCGTCGTCGAGTTCGATCTCCTTCCACTTGGTGAATCCTTCCTGGCGCAGCATGGCCTCGACCTTGGCCTGCTGCTCGGGCGGAAGCTTCTCGTCGGCCCGGGCGCCGGCCGCAGCCCCGGCGATCATCAGGGCGGCGAGGAGGGTCGTGATCGGGCGCATGGCTGCGTCTCCCATTTCTGGATTGTGGAGCGCAGAGAACTGGCCGACGCCGATGGGGTTCCGGCCTCGGTTGTGCCGGTCCTGTCCTACGCCTAGGTTTATCCTCTTCAGCCGAGGATTTGCCGCATGGTCACCCGCGTCGCCACCGTCGCGTTCGAGGGCATCGAGGCGCGCGCCGTCGACGTGCAGGTCCAGATCATCCCAGGGCTCGTGCACTTCGCCGTGGTGGGGCTTCCCGACAAGGCGGTGGCCGAATCGCGCGAGCGGGTGCGGGGCGCGCTGATCGCCTCGGGCCTCGCGCTCCCGGCCAAGCGCATCACCGTCAACCTAGCGCCTGCCGATCTGCCGAAGGAGGGATCGCATTACGACCTGCCGATCGCCCTCGGGGTGATGGCGGCAATCGGGGCATTGCCGGCGGATGCGCTCGCCGGCTACTGCGTGCTCGGCGAACTCGCCCTCGACGGGTCGATCACAGCGGTGAACGGTGTGCTGCCGGCGGCGATCGCTGCGGCCTCGCGCGGACTCGGGCTGATCTGCCCGGCCCGAAGCGGCCCCGAGGCGGCCTGGGCCGGCGGCGATCTCGATGTGCTGGCGCCGGGCTCGCTGATCCAGCTCGCCAACCACTTCAAGGGCAGCCAAGTCATGGCCCGCCCGGAACCGGCCATCGCGGCACCCGGCGGCCCCTTGCCGGACCTCTCGGATATCAAGGGCCAGGAAGGCGCCAAGCGCGCCCTGGAGATCGCGGCGAGCGGCGGCCACAATCTCCTGATGAACGGGCCGCCGGGCTCGGGCAAGTCGATGCTCGCGGCACGGCTACCCTCGATCCTGCCACCCCTGACGCCGCGCGAGCTGCTCGACATCTCGATGATCCAGTCGGTGGCCGGCGAGCTGCACGGGGGGGCGCTCTCGAACCGGCGCCCCTTCCGCCAACCGCACCATTCCGCCTCGATGGCGGCCCTGGTGGGCGGCGGCTTCGGGGCCCGGCCCGGGGAAGCGTCGCTCGCGCATGGGGGAGTCTTGTTCCTCGACGAGTTCCCCGAGTTCACCCCGCAGGTTCTCGACTCGCTGCGCCAGCCGATGGAAACCGGAACGGTGATGATCGCGCGGGCCAATCATCGCATCACCTACCCGGCCCGGTTCCAGCTCGTGGCCGCGATGAACCCATGCCGCTGTGGCCAAGCGTTCGAGCCCGGCTACACGTGCCGACGCGGTCCCAACGAGCGCTGCGCCGCACAGTATGGAGCGCGCATCTCCGGCCCGCTCCTCGACCGGATCGATCTGCGGATCGAGGTCGCAGCCGTCACCGCGGCGGACCTGATCCTGCCGCCACCGGCCGAGGGCTCGCGCGAGGCGGCGTCCCGGGTCGCGGCAGCCCGCCATCTGCAGAGCGCGCGCTACACGGCGCGCGGACTCGGGGAGGCGACGACCAACGCCACCTGTCCGGCGACGCTGATCGAGGAGGTGGCGAGTCCCGACCCGGACGGTGCGGCACTCATTCGGAGCGCGGCCGAGACGCTCCGCCTCTCCGCTCGTGGCTTCCATCGGACGCTCCGCGTCGCCCGTACCCTCGCCGATCTCGACGGCGAAGCGCGAGTACGCCGCGCACATCTCGCCGAGGCCCTCTCCTACCGGGGTCGCAGCGAGCGTGCGCCAGCTGCGTGAGCGGAGCCTGGATCGCGGGATGCGATGGAATATATCGCCGCTCGGTCGGGGAAACCACCGATGGCTTGTCAGATCGCAGCCTTATAGATAGTGTGCTATCGTTAGGGATGGCCGGGAGACCGCCGGGTCCGCCCACGGGACAGTCGAATGGCCGCCCACGACCTGAGCCGTTTGCGCTTGGCCTATACCCACATGCTCCTGCTGACGGGACGCCAGTGGCGGCGTCTCGCCGATGAGACGACGGGGGCTCACGGGATCTCCGAGGCGAAGGCACTTCCCCTGGTGCTGATCGGTCGGATGGGCGGGGAGCCCCGGCAGAACGCCCTCGCCGAGGCGCTCGGCATCGAGGGCCCCTCGCTCGTTCGGCTTCTGGACCAACTCTGCGCGGCGGGACTGGTCTTGCGTCGGGAAGACGCGACCGACAGGCGCGCCAAGGTGCTTAGCCTCACCGCGGCAGGCGTTGCCGTTGTGGCGGCCATCGAGGACGATCTCACGCGTTTGCGTGAAATGGTATTCGCTACCGTGGACGCGGCGGATCTCGAGGCAGGCCTGCGGGTGTTTCGCGCGGTGCAGGACCACGCGCGGGCAACCTCGATGGTCGATACGGCCGAGGCACCGTCCCTGGAGCGCGCGCGATGACGCTTCCGAGCTGGCGCGACTGGGCTTTCGCGCTGAAGACGTTCGCGGCCGCGATGCTGGCGCTGTTCTTGGCGCTCTGGATCGATCTGCCGCGCCCGTACTGGGCCGTCGGGACCGTCTACATCACCAGCCAAGTGCTGGCCGGGGCAACGCGCTCGAAGGCGGTGTATCGGGTTTGCGGCACGGTGATCGGTGCGGTGGTGAGCGTCATCCTGGTGCCGAACCTCGCGACCTCGCCCGAGCTTTTGAGCCTCGCCATCGCCGTCTGGGTCGCGCTCTGCCTGTATTTTTCCCTGCTCGACCGGACGCCGCGCAGCTACCTGATGATGCTCGGCGGCTACACCGCGGCTCTCGTCGGCTTCCCGTCCGTCGGCGACCCCGGGGCGATCTTCGACACGGCCGTCGCCCGTGCCGAAGAGATCACGCTGGGCATCCTCTGCGCCAGCCTGATGTCGTCGATTGTCCTGCCGCAATCCGTCGTCCCGACGCTGACCGGCAGGCTCGACGCGTGGTTGCTGGATGCTCGCGGCTGGGTCACCGACGTGCTCGGCGGCGCGCGGACGACCGGGGACACCCAAGCCAAGCGCCTGCGCCTCGCCTCGGACGCCGTGGCCTTCGACGCTCTGGCGACGCCGCTGCGCTACGACATGACGGGTGCCGAACGCTCGGCCGAAGCGATGGCGACGCTGCGCCAGCACATGCTGATGTTCCTGCCGATCGTGTCGGCGCTCTCCGACCGGATCGAGACGCTGGAACGGGTCCGGACCCTTCCGCAGCCTCTGCGCAGACTTCTCGATGCAGTGGCCGCCTGGCTCGCCTCCGGCACCACCGAGCCTGTCGCGGCCGCGCATCTGCGGGCGACCACCGAGGATCTGGAACCTGACCTCGACACGCGACCCACCTGGGACGACCTCATCCTCGCGAGCCTCCTGGCGCGCCTGCGTGACTTCATTGACCTGCGCCAGGATGTGCGGCTGCTACAGCGGCATATCGCCGAAGGTACGCCGGTGACCGAGGATCTCGCGTTCCGCTACACGGCAACGGCGCGCACGATCCGCCATCGCGACCACGGCATGGCTCTCCTGTCTGCGCTCGGCGTGTTCTTCTCGATCCTGCTGACCAGCGCGATCTGGATCGCGACCGGATGGCCGGACGGAGCGGGCGCCCCCATGATGGCCGCGGTCGGCTGCTGCTTCTTCGCCACGCAGGACGACCCCGCACCCTTCATCCTGAACTTCGCGAATTCAGCCATCGTCGGTGCGATCGGGGCGGGTGCTTATCTGTTCGCGATCCTGCCCCTCGCGACGAGCTTCGAGATGCTGGCGCTCGCACTCGCACCGGCCCTGATCCTCTGCGGCGTGCTCATGACCCGGCCGAGGACGGCTCCCATAGCGATGGGCGCGGCCGTGAACGGTTCGACCCTGATCGCGCTTCAGAGCAGCTACACCGGGGACTTCGCGGCCTTCACCAACTCGGCCGTCGCGGTCATCCTCGGAATGTGGGTGGCAGCCATCGTCACCCGGCTCGTCCGCTCGGTCGGGGCCAGTTGGTCGGCGCGGCGCCTGCGTCGGGTGAACCGGCGCGGCCTCGCGTCGGCAGCCGAGCGACGCGGAGCGCAGAACGGACTCGAACTCGCGGCCCTGATGCTCGACCGAGTCGGCCTGATCGCACCGCGTCTGTCAGCGATTCCAGCGGACGATGCGGAATGGACCGCCGACCTCCTCGCGGAGGTCCGCGTCGGTATCAATGTCGTGGAACTGCGCCGCGACCGCGGACGCCTTCCCGCTCAGGCGCGGCTGTCAGTCGAGCGTCTTCTCAGCGATCTGGCGCGCCATTTCCGCGCCGATGAGACAGCAGCACCGGCAAGTCTGCTCGATGCCATCGATGCGGCGCTCGATGCGGTCTCTCAGGAGGTCCACCAAGCGGCTGGCCGCGCCGCGCTCATGGGCCTCGTCGGCATCCGGCGCGGCCTGTTCTCCGATGCAGCGCCTTACCGCTCGACCTCTCCGACCACGAAGCCGGGGCTCGCGGCATGAGCGGAGAATTCGATCTCTACGGCATCTTCGTGCCCGCGCTCGCGGCCTGGATGCTGGTCGCGTTCCTGCTCAGCCTGCTAGTCCGCCGGGTCCTGGCCCGAAGCGGTTTCTACCGCTTGGTCTGGCACAGACCCCTCTTCGACCTCGCCCTCTACGTGGCGCTTCTCGGACTCGTCGTCGCGATCGGGGTGCCGCTCACCGGGTGAGAGGATAAGTCCAATCCCGCACCCGCTCCCACCGTTGCAATCCCCGGCCCCACGCGATGAAACGGATTCTCACACTCACACTGCGCGTCCTCGTCACCCTCGGGATGGTCGCCCTCGCGGCCGTCGTCGGACTGGCGCTGTGGAATTATTACATGGAGGCACCCTGGACACGGGACGGACGCGTGCGCGCCGACGTCGTCGCGGTGGCTCCAGATGTCTCGGGCCTCGTCACAGCAGTCCTCGTCACGGACAACCAAGTGGTCAAACGCGGTGACGTGCTGTTCCACATCGACCCCGACCGCTTCACCCTCGCGCTCCGCCAGGCCGAGGCGATGGTGGAGGGCAAGCGGGCCAGTGCCGAGCAAGCCACAGCCGACTACCAGCGCTACGCGAAGCTCAGCGACGCCGCCGTGTCCCAACAGCGCCTGGAGGCCGCGCGCGCGGCCGATCTGGAGGCCAAGGCGGCCTACGATCAGGCCACCGCCGACCGCGACCTCGCCAAGCTCAATTTCGAACGCTCCACCGTGACAGCTTCTGTCAACGGCCGGATCACGAACATGGAACTCAGACCGGGCACGTACGTCACCACCGGCCGCGGCGTGATGGCCCTGATCGACAGCGATACGCTGCGCGTCGAGGGCTATTTCGAGGAAACGAAGCTGCCGCGGATCCGGGTTGGCGACAAGGCCCGCGTTCGGTTGATGGGCGAGGCGGCGATGCTCACCGGTCACGTCGAAAGCTTCGCGGGCGGCATCGAGGATCGCGAGCGCACTGCGGGCTCGAACCTGCTCGCCAGCGTCAATCCGACCTTCGCCTGGGTCCGCCTCGCCCAGCGGGTGCCCGTCCGGATCGCCCTCGATCAGGCACCCGCGGGCGTGCGGCTGGTGTCCGGCCGGACCGCGACGGTGGCCGTCGAGCCGGACGGCAAGCCGCCGCGATTCGACTGGCTTGGATTCTGGCGCGCCGCGCCCGAACGTTGAAACGGACGATCGGCGGCACGGCGAAGCGAGGTGGCGCATTTCTTCCATGGCCTGAGGACCATCGGCAAAGCCCGCTCCCGCTTCGGTGATCGCGCCGTCTAGGACGTGACGGAGACGCGACCCATAGCGATTGGGGAGCCGAACGCTTTTATCTCGGAGTGGCGGCCGGACCTGTTCCATGATCGGCTGCACCGGTATCGCAGCGGGCAGTTCTGATGTTCCTGAGCGTGTTCGACGTGTTTAAGCCGGGCATCGGTCCATCGTCATCGCACACGATGGGGCCGATGACGGCTGCGGCCGACTTCCTCGACCTTCTGCGGGTGAGCAAGGCGAAGGACGCGGCTGCCGCGATCCGGGTGAGCCTGCACGGCTCGCTCGCCTTCACCGGACGCGGGCACGCGACCGACCGGGCGGTGGCCCTCGGCCTTCTCGGCTTCCGGCCGGCCACGATCGATATGGAAGCAGCGGAACGCGCGCTGGAGGCGCTGCGCGCAAGTAAGCGCCTTTCCCCCGCCGGGCTGCCGGACCTCTCCTTCGATCCGCTCACGGCGATCGTCTTCGATTTCGGGCCCGCTTTGTCCGGCCACGCGAACGGGCTGGTGATCACGGCACACGACGCGGAGCGCGGGCTGATCTTGTCGGAGACCTATTACTCGATCGGCGGCGGCTTCGTCGTTACCGCGGCGCAACGCGACGCCGACGTCCCGCCTCCGTCCGCCGCCGCAGATCCAAGGCTCTGGCCATACCCGTTCGACACCTCGGCGGCCATGCTCCGGATGGCCCGCGACAGCGGGCTCTCGATCGCGGCGATGAAGCGCGCCAATGAAGCGGTCGGCCGTTCCGAAGCGGAAGTGGATGCGGGAATCGCGCATATTTGGGAGGTCATGAACGGCTGCATCGAACGCGGGCTCTCGCGGGACGGCGAGTTGCCCGGCGGCCTGCGCGTCAAACGGCGGGCCAAGCGGATCCGAGACCAGCTCGAACGCGAGCGCGGATCGAATGCAGCGCAGCCCCACGTCATGACCGACTGGCTCAGCGTCTACGCGATGGCGGTCAATGAGGAGAATGCGGCGGGCGGCCAAGTGGTGACCGCACCGACCAATGGGGCGGCCGGCGTCATCCCGGCCGTGATCCGCTACTACACCGACCACTGCGTGGGTGCTGACCCAGCACGCATCCCGGATTTTCTACTCACGGCGGCTGCGATCGGCGGACTGATCAAGCACAACGCCTCGATCTCCGGAGCCGAGGCCGGTTGCCAGGGGGAAGTCGGCTCGGCCAGCGCGATGGCGGCGGCCGGTCTCTGCGCGGTTTTGAGCGGAACGCCTGCTCAGATCGAGAACGCGGCCGAGATTGCACTCGAGCACCATCTCGGGATGACTTGCGATCCTGTGGCAGGATTGGTTCAGGTGCCCTGCATCGAGCGTAACGGCATTGGGGCCACCAAGGCGGTCGCGGCCGCCTCTCTCGCCCTGCGCGGCGACGGCTCGCATTTCATGCCGCTCGACAATTGCATCGCGGCGATGCGACAGACCGGCGAGGAAATGAGCGCCAAATACAAAGAGACGAGTCTTGCCGGTCTTGCTGTAAATCTTCCGGAATGCTGAGCGCATCTACGCGCACGAACGTTAAAACGCCATCTCACAACAGAAGCGCGCGTCTCTTGTACCGGAGTGGAAGGCGGCCACGCGCCCGATAGTCTATCCTGACATGCGTGCCAAGTTTCTGCTCAGGACCACAGGATCGGGAGCGCTTCTAACCATCCAACTCCGGGTAGCGGCGGAATATGCCCTGCTCATTGAACGGGACGCAGCGCTCGCTCGCAAGGTAAGCGGCGATCCGAGGACGTTCGCGAATAGCGTGGTGTAACGCAGCCACCCGGGGAGCTGTCTGCAACGCCGCGGCCATCGCTTTCGGGAAAGCATAGAGCAGTCCATCCACGAGCTGGAAGAGCGAGAGATCGGCATAGCTCAAGCGATCGCCGACGAGAAAGCCATCGCTTCGCGCGAGCACGTGCTCGAACCACGCGAGGAATTCAGGTAGGCGCTCGCGGCGAAAATTGGCTGCACGGCGGGCAGCCTCCGGCATCTGCTCCTCGTAGGCGAGGGCGATTGCGATCGGGTGGTGGGTGTCGTGCACCTCCGCCACCACGTCCGCGAGGGTCAGTTGGATCTGATGGGTCCAGAGCCTGTCTGCCGGATCCTCGGCGACGAGGCCGAGCTTCGGTCCGAGGTGCAGCAGGATCGCGGCGGTCTGCCCGATGAGCAGATCGCCGTCGCGAAGGAACGGGCAGGCGAATGGTGGACGCGATCGGTTAGGATCCTCAAGGATCCGCATCATCCCGGCCAGCCCTTCGCCATCCTGCTCCGAGCCGCGGGCGATGTCGCGATAAGGCGCTCCGGCCTCCTCGAGCGCGAGTCGGATAAACTCGCCGCGCCCCTGAATAGTCGGCCAGTAATGAAGCTCGTAGGCCATGTCCCGTAGCCCTCACAATCCTGAAGGAAGAGGGCGGTCTCCGAGTCTCTGTCCGAGCGCTGCCGATCCCGAAACCACTCGGGATCTTGCGCAGCTGCAGAGATCACCCGTGGGGTCTGCCCAAGGATATCGCGCTGCGCTGTCGATCGTCTCAGTTGCCTGGCGCGTCCTCGGGGGCCGCCTTGTCGACCGGCGGCTCGGCGCTGGCCAGGGCCTTCCGCTCCAGCAGCGGTTGCAGGCGAGCGGCGAGTTGCTGGTCGAGGTGCTTGGCGTAGGCGCCCTTGAAGTAGCGCTCTCCGCTGCCCGCGCCGCGAATCCGGTCGTAGGCGATCACCATCGCGTCAACTTCGGGACGGCAAAGGAAGCCGATCACCCCGGCAGCCTGGAACCAGCGACCGGCTCGGGCATGATTCATCGCCCCCGGATTGGCCATCACGGTCTCGGCGAAGCAATCGGTCGCTGCCTGGCGCAGCGGAGCCAGCGTCGCCTCGGCGTCGGAATTGCCACGCGGTCGCGCCTGGGCGGCGGACATGAGGGCGAGAAGGACGAAGGATCCGAGAAGCGCGGTCTTCATGCGGGGCCTCGAACAGGCAGCTGACGACCTGAGTATTCCCTGCCGATTGCGACCGGAACAGGGCCTCGCCGCGGCGAGGCGGCGATCCCTGTCTTTCGCCTGCGCGGTGTCTCCTGCCGGGCACAGGTCAGGAGTTCACCGGTGCTCGCTTCGCTGGATTTCTAGGCGCTCTCGGCGAAGGCCTCAGCTGCGCCGCTCGGCGTTCCATCGCCCACGGCACTGGCTGCCGCCGCTCGCCGTCCAGGTGCCGTTGCCATAGCCTTCCCGCGCCAGACGTCCCACCACGTTGGCACTGCCGAGGCTGTTCGAGATGGTCGCGCGCACCGCACCGTTCGAGGCGACACGGCCACTGACCTGGAAATCACCGCCCGGATAGCTTGCCTCCCCCCGGTCGATGCGAACGCCATAACGGTAGGCCCGGTCGCAGGATCCGGACTCGGTTATGACCTCGATGCTCCAGTTGCCATCGAATCGGTTCGGCACCGGAGCCTTCCTCCGGGCCGCATCGGCGCTGCCGATCCCGGCCACGACCAGCGTCAGTGAGACAGCAGCGAGGGCGAAGACCTTCATGTTCGGCATTTCCGTCACGCTGGCGCGCGCCTCACGGATGGGAACGCCGTCTGGCGTGAGGACGCTCGGGGAAGGAGCAGGGCAACCGTGAGCGTTGCCGGCCAGCCGACTTGCAGCGCCCACGGTCGTGCCGGAAACTCGTCAAGGCGAGTTCGGTTGCGGCGCACGCAGCCGGCGCGTCAACCTTTCACAACGCGCCGCAGGGCCTCGTTGAGAAGCGCGAGCAGATCGCCGCCCGCGGACAGGAAGCCGTGGACCCCCGCCTCGCGAAGCGCGGGCTCGTCCGAGGAGGATCGACCAGCGAGGTAGATCGTTCCGGCGCCGGCGGCCTTCAGGGCCCGCGCTGCAGCCACGGCACGCTCGGCGTAGATCGCATCGGAGGAGCAAAGGCAGACAAGGTTGGCACCCGACTCCCGAAATGCATGAGCTAGGGCCACGTCGTCGCCAAACCCGTCATTCCCGAGCGCCGTGATACCGCCGGCCGCGAAGGCGTTGGCCGCGAAGGTCGCACGCGTGTTGAAGGCTGAGATTGGCCCGAGATTGGCCAGAAAAATCGCTGGCCGCGTCCCGGACTTCTTGAGGACCGCGTCGGAGGCGTCGCGCAATGCCTCGAAGGGTTCTGCGAGACGGTGACTCGGCAACGCATCGCAGGCCACGGCGAAACCTGTACCGAAGTTCGAGCCGGTCTCCGACACGCGCGCCGCGACATCGAGCACAGCCACCGGCTTCTCGGCGAGAAACGGAAACTCGGTCGCCCCGGTGAGGGCATGCCGGCGGGTGGCTACGTTCATCGCCCGTGCCTCCCGCAGCACCTCGATGCGCCGCTGCAGCTTGCCGATGCTGAGGCTCGCCACGATGCCGCCCTCCCGCTCAATCTGCTGGAACGACTCCCAAGCCTTCTCGGTGAGTTGCGCCGTGAGGCTCTCGAAGCCGCCGGCGCCGGCCGCCGGATCGGCGACCCGGGCGAGCCCCGATTCCTCCAACAGAACGATCTGGCTGTTGCGGGCGACCCGGCGGGCGAAGGCGTCGGGCAACCCCAGAGCCTGGGTGTAGGGCAGGACAGTCACAGCGTCCGCGCCGCCCAGGCCCGCCGCGCTCGCCGCCATCGCGGTGCGGAGGATGTTCACGAAGGGGTCGCGGCGAGTCATCATCCGCCACGCGGTCTCGGCGTGCAGGCGCAAGGGCTTAGGTGGGAGACCACAGGCCTGCTCCACGCGCGCCCATAGCCGGCGCATCGCGCGGAACTTCGCGACGCCGAGGAACTCGTCCGCGTCGGCGGCGAGGAGCACGCCGATCGCGTCGCGCGCGCGGTCGAGGTCGATGCCCTCGGCCTCCAGCGCGCGCAGATACGTCACCGCGGTGGCGAGCACGGCGGCGAGCTCGTCGACCTCGCCCGCCCCGCCCTCGTGATAGGGGCGCCCGTCGGCGAGCAGCGCGCGGCCGCGGAAGCCGAGGGCGTCGAAGGTGCGCACGGTCGCCCCGAGCTTCGGCGCGATCTCGGCCCAGACCGCTCCGAGATTGCCGCTCGCCGCCAGCTTGCCGACCGGATCGATGCCCAGATCGATGTCGCAGGCGGCCAGGTCCTCGCCGCGCCGGGCCGCGAGGTCGCGCAGCAGCTCCGCCGCCTCCAGGGCGAGCCCGCCCGCATCGAGGCGCAGGCCGATCAGCGGCAGCATCACCCCCGAGAGCGCGGTCTCGAGCGCGTCGACGCCGCCGCCGACCGGAAGGCCGAAGCCCCGCGCGGCGGGCGCCCCGGCGAAGACGAGGGTGAGCGCGTCGGCCCCGCCCTCGAGGTCCGTCAGCGCCTGGCGCCCGGCCCAGGCCGGATCCGGATGGTCGACCCGCTGAGAGACCCGCCAGGGACCGGGCGCCCGCATCGGCTGCGGCGCCGGCTCGGCCGGGTCGTAGAGCGGCTCGATCCGCAGGCCGTCGGCCGTGCGCGAGACCAGCCGCTTCTCGAAATCGGCCCCCTTCAGGACGCCCTCGACGAGGCCGAGCCAGCGCTCGCGCGTCGCGGGCTCGAAGAGGTCGGCGAGCGGTCTGTCTTCCATCGCGAAGGCCCAGTGCGTCTCACGGCAGGCGGCGCGGCGGCCCCCTGACAGGGCCGCCGCTTCGTCACCTGCCCTCGCACGCCGCGCCGAGCGTGGCAATCCGCCGAGGGGCGGGGGTCTCAGCCGAGGATGATCAGGCCGATGAAGCCCAGCGAGCCGACGATGATGCGCCACCACGCGAAGAGCCAGAAGCCGTGGCGGGAGACGTAGTCGAGCACCGTGCGGACCACGATCAGCGCGGAGATGAAGGCCACCACGAAGCCGATCACGATCAGCCCGACGTCGTCGGCCCGCAGGTTCTTGTAATTGTCGAGCAGGTCCTTGGCGAAGGCGCCGGCCATGGTCGGCATCGCGAGGTAGAACGAGAATTCGGTGGCCGAGCGCTTGTCAGCGCCCATCAGCATCGCGCCCACGATGGTGGCGCCCGAGCGCGAGACGCCCGGGATCATCGCCAGGCACTGGAAGATGCCGATCTTGAAGTCCATCGGCAGGGAGAAGTCGTAGACGTCGTGCTTGCGCGTATCGAGGTCGGTGTCGTCGATCACCAGCAGCACGAGGCCGCCGGCCACCAGGGTGGCGCAGACGATCCAGGGGTTGAACAGGTAGGCCTTGATCATCTTCGAGAAGATGCCACCGATGATCGCCGCGGGCAGGAAGGCCACCAGGATGCCGAGCACGAAGCGGCGGGCCTTGGGGTCGTTCGGCAGCGCCAGGGCGATGCCGAGCAGCCGGCGGAAATACACCGCGAGGATGGCCAGGATCGCGCCGAGCTGGATCAGGACCTCGAAGGTGTTGTTGGGCGAGTGGAACCCGATGAAATGCCCGACCAGGAGCTGATGCCCCGTAGACGAGACCGGGATGAATTCCGTGGCGCCCTCGACGACCGCGAGCACAACGGCCTTCGCGATGCTCATCGCATCCATCATCTGATCGCCTCGACTGTGGTGAGCGAGCCGTGCACGCTCCGAATGCGGCGCACCATGGCGCGCGCAACGTGGCTCGATTAGGGTTGACGGGCAGTTACCGGAGCCGTTCCGCCGTGTTAAGGGGGCGGCAACGTTCGAGCCATATCCCTCATCCGGCCCGGTCCCGCAAAACCAGCGCGGTGCGTCCCACCGGCACTCCGCCCGTTCACCACGGCCTCGATGGCGACGCTCTATCACTTTCCGTTCTGTGCCAATTCCCGCTTCATCCGCCTCGTCCTCGCCGAGATGGGCATGGAGCCCGTCCTGTACGAGGAACGGCCGTGGGAGCGCCGGGACGACTTCCTGCTGATCAACCCGGCGGGCGCCACCCCCGTCCTGGTGGAGCAGAGCGGGCTCGTGGTGCCGGGCGCGGGCATCATCGCGGAATATCTCGACGAGACGCGGGGCCTCGGCCTCTCCGGGCGCCGGATGATGCCCGACACCACGGCCGAGCGCGTCGAGGTGCGGCGCCTCCTCGAATGGTTCCTGGTGAAGTTCGAGCAGGAGGTGACGGGCTACCTCGTCACCGAGAAGATCTCGAAGCGCTTCATGAAGAGCGCGGACGGCGGCGGCCCGCCGGACATGAACGCCATCCGGGCGGCGCGCACCAACGTGCGCTACCACCTCAAATACATCGGCTACCTGATCGCGCGCCGGCGCTGGATCGCGGGCGACCATCTGACCTATGCGGATCTGGCGGCGGCGGCCCATCTCTCCTGCGTCGACTACCTGGGCGACGTGCCCTGGGACGAGGACGAGACCGCGCGGGACTGGTACGCCCGCGTGAAGTCGCGGCCCTCCTTCCGCGGCCTTCTGGCGGACCGCGTCGCCGGCATGGCGCCGGCCTCGCACTACGCGGACCTCGATTTCTGAGAGCCCGTCCGCCCCGGAGGGTTCGGCGTTACAGGACCGGATCCGGGGCACGGCCCTCTCTCCCGCAGGGGCCGTCCGCGCGGGCCCCGGGGCGACCCGGACCACCACGGACGCGAGGCGCGACGGATACAGGCCACTGACCGAGCGACGGATCTACGAAGGGGCGGCGCTGCGACGGCTGGTCGAGGACCGGGCCCGGAGCCTCGGCTTCTGCGCGCTCGCCGTCACCACGCCGGACGCGGTGCCGGCCCTGCCGGAGCGCCTGAGCCTCTGGCTTGCCTCCGGCGCCCAGGGCGGAATGGATTGGATGGTGGAGCGGGCCGATCAGCGCGCGAGCCCGGCGACGCTGTGGCCGGCGGTGCGCAGCATCCTCGTCCTCGCCATGAGCTACCGGCCCGAGACCGATCCGCTCGACCTTCTCGACCGGCGCGATCGCGGCGCGATCGCGGCCTACGCGCAGCGGCGCGATTATCACGAGGTGTTGAAGGGCAAGCTGAAGGAGCTCGGCGGCTACCTCTCGGCCAAGGGCGACGTGCGCGTGAAGGTGTTCGTCGATACCGCGCCCGTGATGGAGAAGCCGCTGGCGGAGGCCGCCGGCCTCGGCTGGCAGGGCAAGCACACGGTGCTGATCGCGCGCGAGCACGGCAACTGGCTGCTCCTCGGGGCGATCTACACCAGCGCCGCGCTCGCGCCGGACGCGCCGGGCCGGGACCATTGCGGCTCCTGCCGCGCCTGCCTCGACGCCTGCCCGACCCGGGCCTTCCCGGCTCCCTACCGGCTCGATGCCCGGCGCTGCATCGCCTACCTGACGATCGAGCATGCCGGGCCGATCGACGAGGAATTCCGGGTGCCGATGGGCAACCGCGTCTTCGGCTGCGACGATTGCCTCGCGGTCTGCCCCTGGAACAAGTTCGCCACGGCCTCGGCGGAGGCGCGCCTCGCGGCGCAGCCCGATCTCTCCGCGCCGCCGCTCGCCGAACTCGCGGAGCTCGACGACGCGGCCTTCCGCCGACGCTTCGCCGGCACGCCGGTCAAGCGCACCGGCCGCGACCGCTTCCTGCGCAACGTGATGATCGCGATCGGCAATGCGGGCGACCCGGCGCTGGCGGAGGCCGCCCGGCGTCGCCTCGCGGACGCGGCGCCGCTGGTGCGGGGCATGGCGGTCTGGGCCCTGGCGCGCTACCTCGACCGCGCGGCGCTCGCCGCCCTGCATGCCCGCCACGGCGCGAGCGAGACCGATCCGCACGTGCGGGCGGAGTGGCAGGCGGCGCTCGGGACGGGACCGGGCGCCGATCCGGAGAGGCTGGAGCCATGAACCTGTTCGTCTTCGGCCTCGGTTTCTCGGCCCGGCGCTTCGTCGAGCGGGAGCGAGCGCTGTTCGCCCGGGTCGTCGCGACGGTGACGGAGCCGGAGCGCGCCAGCGCCATCGCGGCGGAGGGCGACCTCGCCGTTCGCGTGTTCGGACCGGACGGCGCCGACCCGCGCATCGCGGCGGATCTGGCGGACACCGACGCGCTCCTCGTCTCGGTGCCGCCGGACGCCGAGGGCGACCCCGTGTTGCGGCGCTATCGCGAGGCCATCGCGGCGAGCCGGATCGGCTGGATCGGCTATCTCTCGACCATCGGCGTCTACGGCGATCAGGGCGGGGCCTGGATCGACGAGACGATGCCCGCCACGCCGCTGAGCGCCCGCTCGAAGGGCCGGCTCGCGGTGGAGCGGGCGTGGCAGGCGCTCGGTGCCGAGACCGGCAAGGCCGTGCAGGTCTTCCGGCTCTCGGGCATCTACGGGCCCGGGCGCAACCCGATCGTGAAGCTGCGCGAGGGCCGTTCGCAGCGCATCGTCAAGGCCGGCCAGGTCTTCAACCGCATCCACATCGACGACATCGCCCAGACCCTCGCCGCCTCGATCGCCCGCCCGCGGCCGGGCGCAGTCTACAACGTCACCGACGACGAGCCGGCCCCGCCCCAGACCGTCACCGAGTACGCCGCCGCGCTCGCGGGCCTGCCGCTGCCGCCCGAGATCGATTTCGAGACCGCCGACCTCAGCCCGATGGCGCGCAGCTTCTACGGCGAGAACAAGCGGGTGCGGAACCGGCTGATCCGCGAGGAACTCGGCGTCGACCTGGCCTTCCCGACCTACCGGGAGGGCCTGGCGGCGCTCAAGGACGCCGAGTAGGGGCCGGGCCGGCGGGGTACGCCGCCCGGATCGATGCGGATCCGGCATCGCCGCGCCCGCCCCGCGTACCCGACGAGCCCGTGTGAGAAGCCGACGTTCCGGGACGCGGGGTCGCGGACCGTCGATCCCGCACGATGCGGATCCTTAACCATCCGGAGCGACGATCGGCCGGCGAGGGATCCGGGCCGATGCGAAAGAGCGTGCGAACAGCGGTCTGCGGCCTCGTCCTCCAGGGCGCGGCGCTTCTCGGCGTCGGGCCGGCGATGGCCGGCGGGTGCGACGCCAGGGCGATCGATGTCCTCAAGGGCGCATCGCGCAACGGCTACACGGTCTTCCAGCGTGTCGCCGACAAGGCCTTCTTCCGCAGCTGGATCGAGTGCGGCGACACGCAATTCGGCCTGCCGACCGCGGTGCACGAATCCGTGCACCTGCTGACCGGCGAGACCGATGCCTATCCGCTGATCGGGGGCGGCGCGGTCGCGCGTCCGCCGGAGGGCGCGACGCCGATGGCGCCCGGCAGGATCGCGCGCGCCTTCCAGCCGAGCGTCTTCGTGGACACCTACCTGCGCCCGGGCGGCGCGACGGCGGCGACGGATTTCCGCTACCTGCTCGACGAGCTCAACGCCTACACGCACGACCTCGATACCGCGATGGCGCTGGACGGCCTGCGCGACCCGGTCGTCGAATCGGCCCACCGCGACGGTCTCGCGGCACTGATGAGCTTCGTCGCCCTCTACCTGGAGGCCGCGGAGAGCGATGCCGCGACCGCGCGCGGGCTGATGCGCGGCGAGACGCGCATTGCCGTCTCGACGCTCTGGGGCCAGGCGGAGCGGACGATGTCCGCCTCCTGCCGCATCCCGGGGATCGGCAGCGAGGACAAGGGTTTTCTCAGGCGGCTCTGCGCGCCCGGTCCGCAGGCCGCGCTGGAGCGCGTGCTCGGGCGCGCGCCCGTCTGTCCGCGAGCGTGCCTATCCGCCGGGCCCAGGACGGCCAGCCGGGAGTGACGGCCAGTCGGGAGTGACGGTCGGCCGGGAGTGACGGCCGGAGCCGCCGCGTCCCGTCCGGGAGGCCGAACCGTCTAGCGGCAGCCGCAGCCGTGATAGAGGTTCTGGACGCTGTTGGTGTGGACGTACTGGGCCGGGAGGCGCTGCACGCTCGACACGCTGACGTTATGCACCACCGGCACGGTGTAGTGGTGGACCCGGGTCACGGTGTGGACCTGCACGATCGGACGCACGCGGGTGATGTTGTAGATGTGGCGCGTCCGGTGGACGTAATTCGTGCGCTGGACGTCGCGGTACTGCGTCCGGTTCAGGACCCGATTGACGGTCCTGTAATTGTAGACGGGCGCGATCGGGCCGCACGACCGGCAGCCCGCGCTCGCCTCGTCGGACGTTCCGACGAGGACCGCGGACGCGATCACTGCGGCGCTGACGGCGGCAAGACCCTTGATCATCAGTGATTCCCCGGTACGAAAGCTTTATCGACCCGGGCTTAGCAAACACAGTCCGGCCGTCCAAGCTCGATCCGCACGCTACGTATTGTGCGCGGGCCGCTATCAAGAAGATCTTGCCGATATCCTTCGCCGGACGACTCGCGATCGCGACGCTCGCCACCGTTCGGGTCCGGGATCCCTGGCGCGCGCGGGCGATCGCCGGGCCCCGCGGCCGGCGCCGGGCGCTCAGGCCGCCCGGCGATTCGCGGCGGGGCCGAAATGCCCGACGTAGCGCGCCGCGATCGCCTCGACCGGCAGGATCACGAACACGTCGGTGGTGCCGAACTGCCGGTCCACCACCGCCCCGTCGCCGAAGGTCGCCCCGACGCGCAGGTAGCCCTTGATCAGCGGGGGCAGGGCCTGGAGCGCCGCCTTCGGATCGATCGCCTCGCGGGAGAGCCGGTCCATCGGGACGTGCCGCCCGGGGAGGGCGGCGGCGCGCCACGCCTCCGGCGCGCGGGCGTAATGGTGCAGGAAGCTCAGCGGGAGGGCGAGGCGGTCCGGGTCGGTGCCCTCGAGGCTGGCGCAACCGATCAGGGCGTCGATCCGATGGTGCTGGATATAGGCGTAGATGCCCGACCAGAGCAGCTCGACCGTGCGTTTGGTGCGGTAGGGCTTCAGCACGCAGGAGCGCCCGAGCTCCAGGAAGCGCTTGCCCGGATGCGCGGCCAGCAGCGGCGCGAGATCGTACTCGCCGGCGGAATAGAAGCCGAAATGCCGCTCGGCGACGCCGCCGCGCAGCAGCCGGTAGGTGCCGACCACCTGCGGGCGCGGCTTGCGGAACGGCTTCGCCTCGGTAGCGGCGTGGTCGATCACCAGGAGATGGTCGCAGATCGGGTCGTAGGCATCCGCGTCCCGCCGGGAGAGCGCGGCCATCCCGCTCGGGATCGCCGCCATCTCCTCGTAGAACACCCGGTAGCGCAGGCGCTGCGCCCGGCGGATCTCGGATTTCTTGACGGCGAGCCGCACCTCGAGCGTGCCGAGGCGCCCAAGGCTCGGGCCGAGGCCCGGCGTGGCGAGCGGCGCCTTGAAGCGCTCGGCGAAGCGGATCGGCGTCGCGCCGGGCGGCACGAGGCTGCGCCCGCCGAAGCCGGGCAGGCCGGCCTCGGCCGAGCGGCGCTTGAGCTTGGCGATCGGCTCGGCGACGCCGCGCTCCCAGCCGCTGGCCCAGGCCGCTCCGGCCCCACGCGTGAAGTTCGCGACCATCGTCGAAGCTCACCCCCGAGGGCGGCGGCCCCCATCCCCGCGGGATGGCGGGCCCGGCACCTCGCGGACGACACTCAGACCACGCGGCGCGCACGCTTTTATGACAGACCGGCCGATGCCGGCCGGCCCGCTCAGACGAACTGGTTCAGGCCCGGGATCGCGCCGACGATCGGCCCCATCACGTCCTCGCCGGCCTTCTCGCGGCCGTAGGCGAAGAGCTCCTGGCCGAGGGGCTGCATCTGCCCCATCGGCACCCCCGCCGACATCAGCTTCTGGCCGAGCGCCATCACGCCGCCGCCCATCAGGCCGCCGAGCATGCCCATCAGGCCGCCGCCGCCCTCGCCGGCATTGGCGTCGGCGACCAGCGCCTCGGAGCCCGGCATCGCCGCCATCAGACGGCTCACCTCGGTCGCCGGCCCCTCCTTCTGCAGGAAGGCCAGGATGTGCCCGACCGCGGTCTGCGCGGTCGCGGCGTCGAGCCCGGTCCGGTTGGTCACGCGGGCAATCAGTTCGTCCATGAATCGGGCCTCTGCGCTGGGATGCGTGTCGAGATGACCCGCGTCCTTCGGGCTTGCCACGCAGGAAATCAAGCCGGGCGGCGCGAACGCCTGGAAAAGCCGGGCGCGCAGCCTCATAACCTTGGCCGGCAGGGAATCGGTATGGGAGTCGCGCGATGGCGGACGACGGCACGATCCTCGTGGGCAAGAGCGTCGGCCCATCCCCGAAGGCCGAAGCGCTGACCCTGCGGCTCGCCAACCGGCACGGGCTCGTCGCCGGCGCCACCGGCACCGGCAAGACCGTGACGCTGCAGGTCCTGGCCGAGGGCTTCTCGAATGCCGGGGTGCCGGTCTTCGCCGCCGACGTGAAGGGCGACCTCTCGGGCATCGCCGCGGCGGGCGAGGCCAAGCCCGCCTTCGTCAAGCGGGCCGCCGAGCTCGGGATCGCCTACGAGCCCGACACCTTCCCGACCGTGTTCTGGGACCTCTTCGGCGAGCAGGGCCACCCGATTCGCTGCACCGTCAGCGAGATGGGCCCGCTGCTGCTCGCCCGCCTGCTCGAACTCAACGACACCCAGGAGGGCGTGCTCAACATCGCCTTCCGGGTGGCGGACGAGAACCACTGGCCGGTCATCGACCTGAAGGACCTGCGCGCGCTCCTCGCCTTCTGCGCCGAGAACCTGAAGGCCCTCTCGGGCACCTACGGCAACGTCTCGGCCGCGAGCGTGGGGGCGATCCAGCGCCAGCTTCTCGTGCTGGAGAACCAGGGGGCGGACCGGTTCTTCGGCGAGCCCGCGCTCAATCTCCAGGACTTCCTGCGCAAGGACCGCGACGGGCGCGGCGTCGTCAACATCCTGGCCGCCGACACGCTGATGCGGCGTCCCAGACTCTACGCCTCGTTCCTGCTCTGGATGCTCTCCGAGCTGTTCGAGGAGCTGCCGGAGGTGGGCGATCTCGACCGGCCGAAGCTGGTCTTCTTCTTCGACGAGGCGCATCTCCTCTTCGACGACGCCCCGAAGGCGCTGCTCGACGCGGTGGAGCAGGTGGTGCGGCTGATCCGCTCCAAGGGCGTCGGCGTCTATTTCGTGACGCAGAACCCCCTCGACGTGCCCGAGACGGTGCTGGGCCAGCTCGGCAACCGGGTCCAGCACGGCCTGCGCGCCTTCACCCCCCGCGACCAGCGGGCGGTGCGCGCCGCCGCCGAGACCTTCCGGCAGAACCCAGGCTTCGACGTCGCGGCAGCCATCACCGAACTCGGCGTCGGCGAGGCTCTGGTGAGCTTCCTGGAGGCCAAGGGCACGCCCTCCATGGTGGAGCGCACCCTGATCGCGCCGCCGCAGGCCCGCGTCGGGCCGCTGACGCCCGAGGAGCGGGCCGCGCTCATCGCCCAGAGCCCCTTGCGCGGCCGCTACGACGAGGCGGTCGACACCGAGAGCGCCTACGAGATGCTGGCCAAGCGCAAGGGCCTCGACGCCGGCCCCGCCGGGACGGCCGGCGCCACGGAGGGCGGCCTCGGCGGCATGCTCGGCGGGATCCTCGGCAGCGTGTTCGGCGGCGCCCCCGCGGCCAAGGGCGGACGCCGCCCGCCGCCGAGCCTCGCCGAGCAGGTCATCGGCAACGCCGCCCGCTCCATGGCCCGCAGCGTCGGCAAGCAGGTGGGCGACGCCATCCTGCGCAACGTGCTGGGCGGGCTGACGAAGCGGTAGAGGCCCGGGCCGATCCCCGGAGGGCCGCGACCGGGCCGCTCCGGGGTCGGAATGCGATCGGCGCGCCCCTCGGACGGGCCCGCCTCCGGGCTGCGCGGCGAAGCGCTGACCCTGCGGGCGACCGGGATCAAGGGCGGGGCCTCCCGGTCCGGACACAGGGCGATGAGGGGATGTGCCGGCCCCAGGCAAGCGCGGTGTCGCGAACCGGGAGCGCAGAGGGTGACGACCGACGCAGCGTCGGTGTCCGACCACGTTTCCGCGCACCACGCGGGGATCCTCGCGGAGGTGATCAGGCAGGCACAGGCTGGACGCCGGCTCGCCCGGTCCGAGCCCGACCTGCGCGGGGGCATCGCCGGCCCTCGACGGCGTCGCGGTCTGTGACGGTCTCCGCCCCTGACGACGGAGCCCCACGCCCGTGTCGGGCAGGATCCCGCGGACGTGGCGCTCGCGCACCGTTCCGGGGGTTGTCCTCGCGGGGTTCGGCCGGCCGCGCAGGATCCGAAAGCGGTCCTGCGACGCGCCGCCATCCGGGCAGCGCTTGCGTCAGACCCTGCGCGCGATCAGGCGAAGAGCGGCGCTTCCAAGGCCAGACGATCACCGAAACCGGCCGCGTGGACCGGCTTGTAGCGGCCGGCGCGCCCCTGAGTCGGTCTGCCCCGCCGGCGGACCCCCCTCTCGCTCGAAGGCTATGAACGCGTCCGTGGTGCCGTCCGGGCGTCGCAGCGGTCGCACGTCGATCTCGCACAGGTAGGCTTCGCCGCTCTTGCGATAGTTCTGCACGCGTCCGAGGAAGCGCGCCTCCGCCCGAAGCGCATGCTGCACCTAGCGGGTGCTCTTCGGGCCGGCGCCGGGCCCCTGCAGCATGCGGGCGTCTGGCCCAGAACGTCACCCGCCGCGTAACCGCTCATCCGCAGGAAGGCCGCGTTGGCGTTCAGGATCGCCGGTATGGGCCGAGCGAGCTCGGCGTCGGTGACCAGGATCCTGGCATCGCGTGGCTCGGCCAGCACGCGCACGGGATCGATCAGGTTCTTGGCTCCGCCCTCCGAGGCAACAGATAGATTCAGGGGCCATTAACCTTCGCTTAAGGCCATGACCGAAAGTCGGTCATCGATTTTCCTCGGCTCTGAAGATAAATTCAGGTCTCGTTAGGGGTCTAAACAATAGACTAGCTCCAGTACAGGCGCGGTCGAATGCAATCTTGGGCGCCACGCCAGCGCCCTTCGCTACCTGTTTCAGGCCTGGAGTTCACGATGACGTGGTTCCGCAGGAGATCGCCGGCCGGGAACGCCAGCGAGATCGCGGCTTTGGCCGCACTCCGGACCAACGTGATGATTGCCGATGCGGGCATGACCATCACCTACATGAATCCGGCCCTCACCCGGTTCATGCAGGAGGCCGAGGCCGACCTCAAAGCCGATCTGCCGCGGTTCGATGCCGCCACGCTCATCGGCAGCACCATCGACATCTTCCACAAGGACCCGTCCCACCAGCGCCGCATGCTCGCAGCCCTCGACAAGCCGCACGAGGCGACGATCCGGGTGGGCAAGCGCGTCTTCGACCTCCTCGTCACCCCGCTGTCGCAGGCCGGCAAGTCCATCGGCTTCTTGGTCGAATGGGCCGATGCCCAGGAGCGGCTGCTCAACCTCGACTCTTCCAACCAGATCGCCGCCATCAGCCGATCGCAGGCCGTCGTCGAATTTCAGCCCGACGGCACCATCGTTTCGGCCAACAGGAATTTCCTCGATCTCATGGGGTACAGCCTGGACGAGGTCCGCGGGAAGCACCACAGCATCTTTGTCGAGCCGGAGATCCGCGGTAGCCGCGACTATTGTGCGTTCTGGGACACGTTGCGCCGGGGCGAATATCAGGCTGCGCAGTTCAAGCGGGTTGCCCGCAACGGGCGTCCGGTCTGGATCGAAGGGTCCTACAACCCGATCCTCGACCGGCACGGGACGGTCTCGAAGATCGTCAAGTTCGCGAGCGACGTCACCGCCGACGTCGAACGCCTGACCGAACTGAAGGCGCTCATCGACGAGAACTTCGCCGAGGTCGACCGGGCGATCGACCGCTCCAACAGCGAGTCCGAATTGGCGCGGACGGCGGCCGGGAAAACGTCGGACAGCGTCCAGTCCGTTGCCGCGGCGGCCGAGGAACTCGCCCGCTCGGTCACCGAGATCGCGGCCGGCATGAGCAAGGCGCGCGCGACGAGCGATGAGGCGCATCTGCAGACGCAGGCGGCGGGCGATCTGACCCAGAAGCTGTCGGCGACGGCGACGGCCATGAGTGGCATCGTCGGATTGATCCAGAACATCGCCAGTCAGATCAACCTGCTGGCGTTGAATGCCACGATCGAGTCGGCGCGGGCTGGAGAGGCGGGCCGCGGCTTCGCGGTGGTGGCGCAAGAGGTAAAGAACCTCGCCAACCAAGCCTCGCGCGCCACCGATCAGATCGCGGGCGAGATCGGCAGCATCCAGTCCGTCTCCACGCAGGTCGTCGGATCGCTGCAGACGATCCAGGCCTCCGTCGAGACCATGCGCGACTACGTGGTGCGGACGGCGGCCGCGGTCGAGGAGCAGAGCGCGGTCACGCAGGACATGTCGATGAACATGCAGGATGCGGCCGGAGCCGTCTGCGCGATCGCGCAGAACATCGGCGCGATCTCCCAGGCGGTGGGAAGCGTGTCGCAGGCCGTCGAGGTCACCAAGGGCGCGGCCCGCGTCCTGGCACGCTGACCCCGACCGGCGACGGCCTCGTCACCGTCTCCGACCATCCACGCATCACGACAGGGGCCGCAGGGAACAGACGCCATGGTCGAGATCTACACGCTCCCCGTGCGGCTCGATGGTGCAGGCAGTCGGCGTCTGGCCGACGGCCTCGCGGCGGGCCTCACGGCTGGCGCCGACCCGGGCTCACGGCTCCATCAGATCGTGGTGCTGCGCCAATCCATCCGCGCCGCGCTGCGGACCTTGCCCGCTGCCTTCGACTCGGCAACGGACCTTCTTCCGACCGATGACGCGCATCGCCGTCATGCCGAGCAGGCTGTGCGACGCTTCATGCTGTCCGTCGAGAGCTTGATCGAGGCGCTGGAACACCCCCCCGTACCAGCCCGACCGGACGGACCTCTCACCCCGGCCCCCTAGAATGCCTGACGGACGAGGCCGAGTTCGGATGACCGTCGACTGCGGGAAGGCGGCCCTTGAGCCCGCGCCTCCTTCCGCCGCGCCCCGCTTCATCCGTGAGATCGCCTTCGGGACGGACGTGCTGGCGTATCGTCGCGCGCGCGGCCGGCAGCAACGGACCGATACGGCGATCCCGGGCGTGCGACACCACACATATTATCGTGAACCATCGGCAGTATTCGTCCGTTGCAGGTTCACATTCGGCCAAGCACAGCCGAGGCGATCAAGACCGCCGCACCGACGATCTTCCTCGCTCGACACTGTTGACCGGATGATGTCCGCTCAACGTGATCCGCGCACACAGGAGATGATGATGAAACTGTCTACTCTCGCTGCCGCTGTCCTTGCCGCCGCTCTGGCCACGCCCGCTCTCGCGCAGGGCTTCGATTCCAAGCACTCGCCTTACCCGGCCAGCGCCTACTCGGGCTACGCGGGTGCTCGGAGCGCAGTCTTCGCCCCCCTGTCAGCCTCGAAATACCATGCGGCGCCGGCCTACCGCTTCTCCGGCCAGCATGCCGGCGGCCCGGCCGACGGCCTTCGCTGAGAACGCAACCGTCGAACGCCGTCCCCACCACCAGCCCGTCTCAGGGGGGTGCCGAGATGGCCCGACCCGCCGAAGTGCGGGTGGGCGCCCGGCCCCCTCTGCTCGTCGGCCGGCCTGCCACCAGTCTCGACCGGCTTCTCGCCCCTGCCGAGACCGGCCCGTCCGCGTCGAAGCCCGTTTGCCAACCCTCGCCGCGCAGGCTTCGGACGGCCGCCCGCTACATCGGCGGGGTGATCCCGTCCTTGCCCACGGCCGCCCGGATCGCCGTGAGCTTGTCGCCGTCCCGCTCGGCGGTGACGAAAACCTTCGCTCCGGGGCGGAGGGCCGACTGGTCTGCGGGTTCGTAAGACACGATCGGCGTTTGAGGCGACACCACGACTGTCTTCGACTGGCCGTTGTTGTAGGTCAGCGTCAGCGTCTGCGCGCCGCCGGAGGCGCTGCTCCCCGAGACCGTGCCGTTGGTCATCGCGCTCTTGACCCGCGGGGCCTCTGTCGCGCCGGCCTTCACGGTGCCGTTGGTCATGGCACTCTTCACCCGCCCGCCTCCGGCCAGGGTATCGGGGATCATGTCCCAGTCGCGGTGCCCTTCGCCCGTTCCACGCATGGCTTCGGGGAAGATGTGCACCTCCAGCGCCTGCGGAGGATTGTCGCCCTTCGTGGCCGTCCCGACGAAGGACCCGGCCGTGATGGCGCCGAGGCTCGATCGCACCAGGGCGATGACCTTGGTGTCCTTGGTCAGACCGAGGGTCGCGACAGCGCCGTCGATCGTGCGGACGGTCATCGATCCGGCCTCGACCGCCTCAACAGTGCCTCGGATGCGCTCGGGCGGCTGCGCAGCGCGCGCCCCACCCGTCAGCGCCAACAGCCCGAGCACGAGCGGTCCCATAAACAGTTTCACACAAACCTCCTGGGTGCAACCGAGAGGTATGTAGCGCGGCGCCTCGCCCGCGCAGGTTCCAGATGGGCTCCGGACCGACATTCGCGATGCCGGCACGCTGGCCCCCACCTGCGCGGCACCGCCTCGCCTGCCGCGTCCGGGCTGCCCCTGCCACGAGCCGATCGCGATGCGCGCGATCCCTTCGCATCCGCGGATGGCCGACGAGCCGGGCCGTGACGCCCCCCTGCCTCACCGAACCACCCAAGGCCGTCCGTCCGCGATCTCGCGCGGGGGCAGCGGAGGCGGGTTGCCTGGATCGCGCCGCCGACCCGCCGAAAGTCCGGTTGCCCGCGGCCTCCATCCGGGCCACCCTTCCGGCAAAACCGGGAGGATCACGACCATGAGCGATCTCACGACCCTGCGCACGCTGTCGGGGCTCGGCGATGAGCCGCCGCCGCTCGGAGGCTCCGCGCTGGTGATGATCGACCTGCAGAACACCTACCGCGACGGCGTGATGCGCCTCGAGGGCGTGGAGCCGGCGATCGCGCAGGCGCGGGCTCTGCTGCTGCGGGCGCGCGCGGCGGGCGTGCCGGTCTTCCACGTCCGGCACGATGCCGGGCCGGGCTCGCCCTACGACCTCACGGCCCCGATCGGGCAGATCAGCGACGAGGTGGCGCCGGAGGGCGCCGAGCCGGTGATCACCAAGGCCTATCCGAGCAGCTTCGTAGGCACCGATCTCGAGGCGCGCCTGCGCGCGGCCGGCGTCTCGGAGCTGATCCTCGCCGGCTTCATGACGCATATGTGCGTCAACTCCACCGCGCGCTCCGCCTTCAACCTGGGCTTCCGCCCGACCGTCGTGGCCGCCGCGACGGCGACGCGCGCCCTGCCGGCGCCCGACGGGACGGTGGTGCCCGCCGCCGCCCTCCAGGCGGCGAGCCTCGCCGCGCTGGGCGATCTCTTCGCCCGCGTGGTGCAGCGCGGCGAGGACATACCGGACTGAGCGATTCCGCCAGGAACATCAGGCTTATCGTGGGTGTTCGGCTCTGAGATCACGGAGCCCCGCCATGCGCATCAGCACCATCGCCGACCTCGTCGTCGAGACCCTGCAGGAGGCGGGCGTCCGCCGCATCTTCGGCGTGGTCGGCGACAGCCTCAACGCCATCACCGAATCGATCCGGGCGCGCGGCGTCATCGAGTGGGTCCATGTCCGGCACGAGGAGACCGGCGCCTTCGCGGCGGGCGCCGACAGCCAGATCAACGGCGGGGCGCTCGCGGTCTGCGCCGGCTCCTGCGGCCCGGGCCACGTCCACCTGATCAACGGCCTCTACGATTGCCACCGCACCGGCACGCCGGTCCTGGCCATCGCCGCCCACATTCCCTCCGCGGAGATCGGCTCGGGCTATTTCCAGGAGACGCATCCGACCGAGCTGTTCCGCGATTGCAGCCATTACTGCGAGCTGGTCTCCGACCCGGCGCAGCTGCCCTACGTCTTCGAGAACGCGATCCGGGCCGCTGTGGGCCAGCGCGGCGTCGCCGTCGTCGTCATCCCGGGCGACGTCGCCATGAAGGAGGCGCCGGTCCGCACGGTCAGCAGCCGCGCCAGCCTGCTCCCGCCCCGCCCGGTGGTGCGCCCGGCCGATCCCGATCTCGACGCGCTGGCCGATCTCCTCAACGGCTCGCGCAAGATCACGCTGCTGTGCGGGCGGGGCTGCGCCGGGGCGCACGGCCCCCTGATGCAGCTCGCCGAGACCCTGAAGAGCCCGATCGTGCACGCGCTCGGCGGCAAGGACCACGTCGAGTACGACAACCCCTACGACGTCGGCATGACCGGGCTGATCGGATTCTCGTCGGGCTACGCCGCGATGATGGGCTGCGAGACCCTGCTGATGCTGGGCACGGCCTTCCCCTACAAGCAGTTCTACCCGCACGACGCCAAGGTGGCGCAGATCGACATCCGCCCCCACGAGCTCGGTCGGCGCTGCCGCATCGATCTCGGCCTCGTCGGCGACGTGGCGGCGACGCTGTCGGCCCTCCTGCCGAAGCTCAAGCCGAAGACCGACCGCAGCTTCCTCGATGCGAGCCTGAAGCACTATGCCAAGGCGCGCGAGGGGCTCGACGAGCTGGCGACGCCGAAACCCGGCAGCACGCAGATCCACCCGCAATACCTCACCCGGGTGGTGAGCGAGGCGGCGACCGCGGACGCGGTCTTCACCGCCGATGTCGGCACCCCCACGGTGTGGGCCGCGCGCTATCTGAAGATGAACGGGCTGCGCCGGCTGATCGGATCGTGGGTGCACGGCTCGATGGCCAACGCCATGGCGCAGGGCATCGGGATCCAGGCGGCCCAGCCCAAGCGGCAGGTGATCGCGCTCAGCGGCGACGGCGGCTTCGCCATGCTGATGGGCGACTTCCTGACTTTGCGCCAGCACCGGCTGCCCCTGAAGGTCGTGGTCTTCAACAACGGCTCGCTCGGCTTCGTCGAGATGGAGATGAAGGCCGCGGGCTATCTCGAGACCGGCGTCGCCCTCGACAACCCGGACTTCGCCGCGATGTCGCGCGCGGCCGGCATCTTCGCGCTGCGGGTCGAGGACCCGGCCGATTTGCCCGGCGCGGTGGCCGAGATCCTGGCCTTCGACGGGCCGGCCCTCCTCGACGTGGTGGTGGCGCGCAACGAGCTCTCGATCCCGCCCAAGATCGACGGCCAGCAGGTCAAGGGCTTCAGCCTCTACATGCTGCGCGCCGTGATGAGCGGGCGCGGCGATTCCGTCCTCGACCTCGCCAAGACCAACCTCATCCGCTAGATCCGAGGCTGGACAGATTCCAGGGTCCGCCGCGCATCACACGCGGCGGTCCCGACACGCGGCGGGCCGGGGCGCCGCGGTCCGGACGAGGGAGACTGGCATGGCGACCGAACGACAGGTCTGGCGCCTTCGGCGCCGTCCCGTGGGCGAGATCCGCGAGGGCGACCTGAGCTTCGAGCGGGAGGCGCTGCCCGACCTCGCCGACGGTCAGTTCCTCCTCAAGGTCCTCTATATCTCCCTGGACCCGACCAACCGCATCTGGATGAGCGACGCCGAGGGCTACATGCCGCCGGTCGGCCTCGGCGAGCCGATGCGGGCGCTCGTCACCGGCCGCGTGGTGGCGAGCCGGAAGCCGGGCGTCGCGCTCGGGCAGATCTATTCCGGGCTCGGCGTGCTCGCCGACCACATGATCACGGACGGCGAGGGCCTGAACCGCCTTGAGCTGCCGCCGGGCCTGAGCCTCGCCACCGCCTTCGGGGCCCTCGGCATGGTCGGCCCGACCGCCTATTTCGGCCTCCTCGACATCGGGCGCCCGAAGGCGGGCGAGACCCTCGTGGTGTCGGCGGCCGCCGGCGGCGTTGGGCAGGTCGTCGGGCAGATCGGCAAGATCAAGGGCTGCCGCGTCATCGGCATCGCGGGCGGCCCCGAGAAATGCCGCTACATCGTGGACGAGCTCGGCTTCGACGCGGCGATCGACTACAAGAACGAGGATGTCGGCGCGCGCCTCGACGCGCTGGCGCCGGAGGGCGTCGACATCAATTTCGAGCAGGTCGGCGGCGCGATCATGCAGGCGGCGGTCGCGCGCATGCGCCGCTTCGGCCGCATGCCGCTCTGCGGGCTGATCTCGGGCTACAACGACGTCGAGCCCGCCCAGTGGCCCGGGCAATGGCCGCTGATCCTGATGCGGCGGCTCACCATCCGGGGCTTCATCATCCTCGACTATTTCGACCGCTACCCGGAGGCGATCCGCGATCTCGTCGGCTGGATGGCGGAGGGGCGCCTCAAGACGCGCCAGGACGTGCGCGACGGGCTCGACCGGGCGATCGAGCACCTGAACACCCTCTATACCGGCGGCAATTTCGGCAAGCTGCTGGTCCGCGTGAGCCCCGACGCCGAGGGCTGAAGAGAGATCCATGCGCATCGGCCTGTTCATCCCCTGCTACGTCGACGCCTTCGAGCCGGAGGTGGGGATCGCCACGCTCGAATTGCTGGAGCGCTTCGGCCTCGACGTGACCTACCCCTACGACCAGACCTGCTGCGGCCAGCCGATGACCAATACCGGCTGCCACCAGGAGGCGGCGGCCACCGAGGCGCTGTTCGTGAAGAACTTCTCGGGCTTCGACTACGTGGTCGCGCCCTCGGGAAGCTGCGTGCATCAGGTCCGCGAGCACCTCACGGCGATCCCGCAGACGGACGCGGTCCGGCACGTCCGGGCGCGCACCTACGAGCTCGTGGAATTCCTGCACGACGTCCTGAAGGTCGAGGCGCTGCCCTGGGCGCGCTTCCCGCACAAGGTCGCCTATCACGCCAATTGCAACGCCCTGCGGGGCATCCACCACGCCCGGCCCTCGGAGCTGAACCTGCCGTATTTCTCCAAGCCCCTCGACCTCCTCAAGAAGGTCGCGGGGGTGGAGCTGGTCGATCTCGCCCGGCCCGACGAGTGCTGCGGCTTCGGCGGCACCTTCTCGGTGTTCGAGCCGGCCGTCTCGGCCAAGATGGGCTACGACAAGGTGGCCGACCAGAAGCGCGCCGGGGCCGAGTACGTGATCTCGGCCGATTCCTCCTGCCTGATGCACCAGAAGGGCTGCGCCGAGCGCCTCGGCCTGCCGCTGAAATACATCCACATCGCCCAGGTGCTGAACGGAGCCGCCGCATGAGCGCCGAGGACACCGGCATCCGGGATCTCGATCCGCGCGAGCGCCAAGGCTCTGTGAACGGAGGCGCGGCGAACGAAGGCTTGGCGAAGGAAGGCCTGGCGAAGGAAGGCGTGGTCAACCCGGCGGTCCGCGCGCGCGACGACGCGAGCGAGCGCGATCAGGACGGGCGCCGCCTCGACCATGCGGAGGGCACCTCGAAGCCGATCCGCGCGCCGACCGTCAACGAGCCGCAGCCGCGCGGCGCCAAGATCCGCGGCGACCGGCCGATCGACCAGGGGGAGGCGGCCGAGCGCTTCCTCGCAGCGCCCCTCCACGCCGCCGCCCACGACGAGCGCCTGTGGGACCTGCGCAAGAAGCGCGACACCGCCGCCCACGGCATCCCCGAATGGGAGGAGCTGCGCGAACTCGCCTCGCAAATCAAGGCGCACACGCTCTCGCGCCTCGACGTCTATCTCGAGCAGTTCGAGGCGGCGGCCAAGGCCAACGGCGTCCACGTGCACTGGGCGCGCGACGGAGCGGAGCACAACCGCATCGTGCTGGGCATCCTGCGCGACCACGGCGCCCGCACGCTGGTGAAATCGAAATCGATGCTCACCGAGGAATGCGGCTTCCGCCACTTCATGGCCGGGGAGGGGATCGAGATCATCGAGACCGATCTCGGCGAGCGCATCCAGCAGCTCGACAACGAGGAGCCGAGCCACGTCGTGGCGCCCGCCGTGCACAAGACCCGCCGCGACGTGGCCGAGGTCTTCGCCCGCACGCTCGGCACCGACCCCGACAACGACGACGCCCATTATCTGGCCGAGCGCCAGCGCGAGACCACGCGGCCCCACATCCTCGAGGCCGATGCCGGGATGACGGGCTGCAACTTCGCCATCGCCGAGACCGGCACCGTCGTGACCTGCACCAACGAGGGCAACGCCGACCTCTCGGGCAACGTGCCCAAGCTCCAGATCCACTCGATCGGCATCGAGAAGGTGATCCCGAAGGTCGAGCATCTCGGCGTCTTCATCCGCCTGCTCTCCCGCTCGGCTCTGGGCTCGCCGATCACCCAGTACACCTCGCATTTCCGGGCGCCCCGGCCCGGCACCGAGATGCACATGGTGCTGGTCGACAACGGCCGCGCCGCGCGCCTCGGGATGGAGGAGTTCTGGACCTCCCTGAAATGCATCCGCTGCGGCGCCTGCATGAACACCTGCCCGGTCTACCGGCGCTCGGGCGGGCTGTCCTACGGCGCGACCTATGCGGGGCCGATCGGGCTGATCATCGATCCGACCTTCAACAAGCGGAAATACTCGACCCTGCCGTTCTCCTCCACGATGAACGGCTCGTGCACGAACGTCTGCCCGGTGAAGATCAACATCCACGAGCAGATCTTCGCCTGGCGCAAGGTGCTGGCCGAGGAGCACCAGATCCCCCTGCTCAAGCAGGGGCTGATGAAGGCCGCGGGCGCGGTGCTCAGCCGCCCGGCCGCCTACCGCGCCGCGATCGGCACGGCGGATTCCGCGCTCAAGGTCCTGCCGCGCTTCGCCGTCTACAACCCGCTCAACACCTGGGGGAAGAAGCGCGAGATGCCCGACGCCCCGCACCAGAGCTTCCACGCTTGGTACAAGGCCAACCGTATGGCCAAGGCCTCGTCGAACACGCTCTCGTCGAACAAGGCCTCGTCGGACACAGGGTCCTCGAAGGCCGGCAAGGACGGCCCCCGGTGAGCGTGCGCGAGGCCATCTTCGCCGAGATCCGACAGAACCGTCCCGCGGGCGACTATCCGCTGCCGCCGATCCCGGATTTCGCGCCGCTCGTCGGCCCCGACCACGTCGCGGAATTCGGCGAGCGCCTCAAGCGCATGGGCGGTCGCCTCGCGGAGCCCGACCCGGCGGATCTGTTCGCGTCGGTGCGCGAGCGTCTCGCCGCCGCGCGCGTCGTCGCCTCGGCGGTGCCGGAGCTTGCCGGCAACCGGGATCTCGCCGCGATCACCGAGCCGCGGGCGGTGAACGACGTCGACGTGGCGGTGGTGCGCGCCGTCTTCGGCATCGCCGAGACCGGCTCGGTGCTGTTCACCGAGCGCGAGCTGGTGGTCAACGCCGTCGCCTACCTCGCGCAGCACCTCGTGGTGCTCCTCGATCCCGACGACATCCTGCCGAACGTCCAGGCCGCCTATCGCCGGCCGGATTTCGGCGCCGCGGCCTACGCGGTGCTCCACACCGGCCCCTCGGCCACGGCCGACATCGAGGGCGTGCTGATCCACGGCGCGCAGGGCGTGCGCTCGCTGACCGTCATCCTGTGCCCGCGCGATCCGGGCGGCGCCCGGCCATGACACCTGCGGGCGCCGAGGGAGGCGCCCGCATCGGCACGGCCCGAGGATTTACAGGAACACGTTGGCGGCGCGGAAACCCGCCGCCCGCCGCTGGACGTCAGCCGCGTAGTTCCGGTTCGCCGTCACGGAATCCGCCTGCGCGATGCCGCCTCTCAGAACCGCCTCGAGTACACGCCCGGCTCCCGCATTGTAGCCCGCCACCGCCGCCGTCAGGATGTCGGCATCGGGCCAGCCGGCCAGGTGACGGCTCAGATAGCCCAGGCTGTCGCGCAGGACCCGGCAACCGTACCCGATGTTTTCCTCAGGATCCTGCCAGGGACCGGTTCGGGCGAAATCGTGCGCGTCCCAGTCGATCTGCATCAGGCCCCGGCCGAAGCCGAGCCCGTCGGGCGGCAGACCATTCGGCCGGAGCGGGGGCCTGGCCTTGCGGCGGGTTCGGTCGCCGGTTCCGGATGGGCCCGGCGGCTTCATCAGCGGATTGGTGCCCCAGGCGGATTCGCGAGACCCGATGCCCGCGACGATATAGGGATCGACACGGTAATACGCGCTCTCCTTGAGGATGATCGGCCTATAGACCCGAAGCGCCGCCGCCTCGTCGGCCGGCACGGCCGCGCCAGCGGCGACTTGCGGCGCGACCGGCAGGAAGGCCGCAGCCATCTCGGGCTGGAACGGGCCGACCGGCCCGGCCGGTAGCGCGCCGGCGATCCACGGCAGGTCTCTCGGCGTGAGGAACGCCACGATATCCGAGCGGCGATTGATCGCGCTGATCATGACCGCGGCGTGCCGGGCGCGCGCCTTCTCGATCGTCGTCGTGTCGGGGCCCCCCTTCCCGGCCTCGATCATGTATGTGTTGTCGAGGCATATCGCGACGTGCCCGACGCGTTTCGGCACGCCGTAGAACACGAGCGTTCCGCATTGCGCCGATGCCTGCGTGACCGGGAGGGCGCGGCCATTGGATTTGAAATAGTTGAACAGGTCCTTGGCGGTCTGATCCCCAGGCGGGTCGAGGGCAATATAGGCGAGCAATTTCTGCACGAGCCCCGAACAATCGTACGCATTCGGCCCGTCGGCACCCCAGATGTAAGGCAGACCTACGAATTGCTTCGCGTAATCGATAAAATCTTGGGGGGTCATGCCGATCAGCCTCCTGTGTTCAGGATCGCACGCCGGTCGCGAAGCGACAGCTCGGATGGCCGCGCAACGCGCCCAGACCGGGCGCAGCCGACGCGAGCGATCACCCGAATGCCAATCTTAGGTTTTCCCGGCGCAACCACATCCCTCAATCGGGGGATACGGTCCTAGCGGATGTCGGATCGAGGCAGGTGATCGCGGCGGCTTCGGATGATCCGGCACCGCTCGCCGGGGCGCGGTCCTTGCATGACCCCAGACACGAAGGAGAGGCTTGAATGCGCTATAATCTCGGATGCAGTCTGTCTTATAACATACTCTCGGACACAACCTTCATCTTCAACCTGGAGGTGGCCAAGCTGAAGAGCGTCGAGATCCTGAGCGAATCCCTGGTCCTGACGCCGAACCTGAAGCGGGACGTCTACATCACCCCGGACCTCCAGAACCGATACCTCGGCGTCAACGTGCCGATGGGTCAGTTCTCGCTCGAATACAACGCCGAGGTCGAGCTGACGGTGCACCGGGCCGATCCGGCGACGATCAACGAGACGCCGATCGCGCAATTGCCGCTCGACATCCTGCCCTTCCTGCTGCCGAGCCGTTTCGTCTCCTCGGACCGGCTGACGCCCTTCGCCCAGGCCGAGTTCGGGGCGCTCCCGAAGGGCCATCAGCGCGTGAACGCGATCTGCAACTGGATCCACGATCACCTGACCTACAAGCCGGGCACCAGCGACGGCGAGACCACCGCCGACGAGAGCCTGCTGAAGCGCGCGGGCGTCTGCCGCGACTTCGCGCATATCGGCACCGCCTTCTGCCGGGCGCTCGGCATCCCGGCCCGCTTCGTGAGCTGCTACGCCCACGGCCTGGTGCCGAGCGACTTCCACGCGGTGTTCGAGGCCTATCTCGACGGGCGCTGGTGGCTGTTCGACGCGACGCGCCAGGCCGATCTCGACGGCCTCGTCCGCATCGGCGTCGGCCGCGACGCCGCCGAGATCGCCTTCTCGACGCCCTACGGCAACATGCAGCCGGTCAACCAGCAGATCCGCATCGCCCGCGCGGACGGCCTCGGCAGCCCGCCCCAGCGCACCGTCGACGCGATCTCCACGGAGGTGCCGGCGCCCCACGCGGGCGCGGCCTGATCGCCGCAGGAGCGGCGCCGGGATCGCGGGATCATGGTATCCTGTGATCCCGTCGCGTCCGGAGGATCCCGCTCCATGGCCTACCGCCACATCGTCGGCCCGCGGACATGGGCCTTCGCCGACCTCGCGACGCTGATGGCCAAGGCGACGCCGGTCCGCTCCGGGGATCGCCTCGCCGGCCTCGCGGCGGAGTCGGCCGAGGAGACCTGGGCCGCGCGCTGGTGCCTCGCCGAGGTGCCGCTGGCCGAGATCCTGGCCCGCCCCCTGATTGCCTACGAGGCGGACGAGGTCACCCGGCTCATCCTCGACACCCACGACGCCGCGTCGTTCCGAGAGATCGCCCATCTGACGGTCGGGGATTTCCGCGAGTTCCTGCTGACGGCCTCCTCCGCGACGCTCGCCCGGATCGCACCCGCGGTGACGCCCGAGATGGCCGCGGCCGTCTCGAAGATCATGCGCAACCAGGACCTCATCCTGGTGGCGCGCAAGTGCCGCGTGGTCACCCGCTTCCGCAACACGATCGGGCTCGCGGGCACGCTCGCGGTGCGGCTGCAGCCCAACCACCCGACCGACGACCCCGCCGGCATCACCGCGGCGATTCTCGACGGGCTCTCCTACGGCTGCGGCGACGCGGTGATCGGCATCAACCCGGCCTCGGATTCGGTCGAGGCGCTGGCCGACCTGCTCCACCTCCTCGACGACCTGATCCAGCGCTACGCGATCCCGACCCAGGGCTGCGTCCTCACGCACGTGACAACCACGATGGCCGCGATGGAGCGGGGCCTGCCCGTCGATCTGGTGTTCCAGTCGATCGCCGGGACCGAGGGCGCCAATGCAGGGTTCGGCATCAGCCTCGGCCTCCTGAAGGAGGCGCACGCGGCGATGCTCGGCCTGAAGCGCGGGACGCTGGGCGACAACGGGATGTACTTCGAGACCGGGCAGGGCTCCGCGCTCTCGGCCAATGCGCATCACGGCATCGACCAGCAGACGCTCGAGGCCCGCGCCTACGCGGTGGCCCGGCCGTTCCGGCCGCTCCTCGTCAACACGGTGGTGGGCTTCATCGGGCCCGAATACCTCTACGACGGCAAGGAGATCATCCGGGCCGGGCTGGAGGACCATTTCTGCGGCAAGCTGATGGGCGTGCCGCTCGGCGTCGACGTCTGCTACACCAACCATGCCGAGGCGGATCAGGACGACATGGATACGCTCCTGACCCTGCTCGGCGCCGCCGGCTGCACCTACGTCATGGGCGTGCCGGGCGCCGACGACGTGATGCTGAACTACCAGTCGACCTCCTTCCACGATTCGCTCTACCTGCGGGAAGTGCTCGGCCTGAAGCGCGCGCCGGAATTCGAGGCGTGGCTGCACGCGATCGGCCTGACGGATCCGGGCGGCGCGCTGATCGAGGGCGGCGGCGACCGCCTGCTCGCCGGCGCGTCGGACCTCGCGGCGTGAGCGATCCTGCCGAGATCTGGGCCCGGCTCGCCCGCCTCACGCCCGCCCGGATCGGGCTCGGCCGCGCCGGCAGCGGCCAGACCACGCGCTCCGTGCTGGGCTTCGGCCTCGCCCATGCCCAGGCCCGCGACGCGGTCCACACGCCCCTCGACGCGGACGCGGTGGCCGAGGCGGTCGCGGCGCTCGGGCTGTCCACCATCGCGGTGACCTCCGAGGCGCCCGACCGCGCGACCTACCTGCGCCGGCCCGATCTCGGCCGCAGCCTGTCGCCGGAGAGCCGGGACCGCCTCGAAGCGGCCTCCGCCGAGGCCGTGGACCTCGCGCTCGTGGTGGCCGACGGGCTCTCGGCCCGGGCGGTGCACGAGAACGCGGCGCCGCTGCTCGCGGCCTTCCTGCCCCGGGCGGCGCAGGCCGGCTGGCGGATCGGCCCGGTCGCCATCGCCGCCCAGGCCCGCGTCGCGCTGGGCGACGCGGTGGGGGCGGCGCTGCGCGCGCGCGCCGTGGCGGTGCTGATCGGCGAGCGGCCGGGGCTCTCCTCGCCCGACAGCCTCGGCCTCTACCTGACCTTCGCACCGCGGCCCGGCCGCTCGGACGCGGAGCGCAACTGCATCTCGAACGTCCGCGCGGCCGGCCTGTCGCACGACGCGGCGGCGTTCAAGCTCGCGTGGCTGCTGACCCAGGCCCTCGCCCGCGGCCTCACGGGCGTGCGGCTCAAGGACGAGAGCGACCGCCTGACCGGCCCCGGCGGGGCATCCGCACCGCTGCCGCTGAAAGCCGAACCTCAGCAAGGTTAACGCGCTCATCGACCAAGTATCGGGGGCCTAAGCGTGGCTGTGGCGAGGTCGCAACACCGCGAAAGCATCCCGGGTTTGCCCCGAGTGCTGCCCCGATCCGCCGCGTTCCCGCCATAAACCGGGACCACCTCAGGATCGGCGGTAAACAGCAGATTCTCCAAAGTTTTACCGCCCCGTGACGAGGAATTCCGGAGACGCGGATCAGCCCTTCGCACATCGCCTCACGGGCGATGTCGAGCGTCGGCGCGCACCCCACATCTCGGGATCGATCGCAGAGTACGAGACGGGATCTGGGTGATGGACGCGCGTTTGAACGACAAGTCGAAGCTGCCGAGCCGCCACGTCACGGAGGGGCCGGACCGCGCGCCGCACCGCTCCTACCTCTACGCCATGGGCCTGACCCGCGAGCAGATCCACCAGCCGCTCGTCGGCGTCGCCTCGTGCTGGAACGAGGCCGCCCCCTGCAACATCTCGCTGATGCGCCAGGCCCAGGCCGTGAAGAAGGGCGTCGCCGCCGCCCACGGCACGCCGCGCGAGTTCTGCACCATCACGGTCACCGACGGCATCGCCATGGGCCATGGCGGCATGCGCGCCTCGCTGCCGTCCCGCGAGGTCATCGCCGATTCCGTCGAGCTGACCATGCGCGGCCATGCCTACGACGCCCTCGTGGGGCTCGCCGGCTGCGACAAGTCGCTGCCCGGCATGATGATGGCGATGGTGCGCCTCAACGTGCCGTCGATCTTCATCTACGGCGGCTCGATCCTGCCCGGCTCCTTCCGGGGTAAGCCGGTGACGGTGCAGGACCTGTTCGAGGCGGTCGGCAAGGTCGCGGTCGGCGACATGAGCCTGGAGGACCTCGACGAGCTGGAGCAGGTCGCCTGCCCGTCGGCCGGCGCCTGCGGCGCGCAGTTCACCGCCAACACCATGGCCACCGTCTCCGAGGCGATCGGCCTGGCGCTGCCCTACTCGGCCGGCGCCCCGGCACCCTACGAGATCCGGGACAAATTCTGCGCCACGGCCGGCGAGAAGGTGATGGAGCTCATCGCCAAGAACATCCGCCCGCGCGACATCGTCACCCGCAAGGCGCTGGAGAACGCCGCCGCGACGGTCGCGGCGTCGGGCGGCTCGACCAACGCGGCGCTGCACCTGCCGGCGATCGCGCACGAGTGCGGCATCGAGTTCACCCTGTTCGACGTGGCCGAGATCTTCCGGCGCACGCCCTACATCGCCGACCTCAAGCCGGGCGGGCGCTACGTCGCCAAGGACATGTTCGAGGTCGGCGGTATCCCGCTGCTGATGAAGACGCTCCTCGACCACGGCTTCCTGCACGGCGACTGCCTCACGGTCACCGGCCGCACCATCGCGGAGAACCTCGAGAAGGTCGCCTGGAATCCCGACCAGGACGTGGTGCGCCCGGCCAACGCCCCGATCACCCCGACCGGCGGCGTCGTCGGCCTCAAGGGCAACCTCGCCCCCGAGGGCGCGATCGTGAAGGTCGCGGGCATGGCGGCGGAGAAGCAGGTCTTCACCGGACCGGCCCGCGTCTTCGACGGCGAGGAGGCCTGCTTCGCCGCGGTCCAGAGCCGCAGCTACAAGGAGGGCGAGGTCCTGGTCATCCGCTACGAGGGACCGCGCGGCGGCCCCGGCATGCGCGAGATGCTCTCGACCACCGCCGCCCTCTACGGCCAGGGCATGGGCGACAAGGTCGCGCTCATCACCGATGGGCGCTTCTCGGGCGCCACCCGCGGCTTCTGCGTCGGCCATGTCGGGCCCGAGGCCGCGGTCGGCGGCCCGATCGGGTTGCTGCGCGACGGCGACATGATCACCCTCGACGCGATCCAGGGCACGCTCGAGGTCGCCCTGTCCGACGAGGAGCTGGCCGAGCGCCGCAAGGCCTGGGCGCCGCGGGCGAACACCGCCACCTCCGGCTATCTCTGGAAGTACGCGCAGGGCGTCGGCCCGGCCGTGACCGGTGCCGTCACCCATCCGGGCGGCGCCAAGGAGACGCAGACCTATGCGGACATCTAGGACTGACCTCAGCCGGCCGACGCGGCCGGCCGGGGCCGATCCGTGTCGGCCCCGGTGGATGGCGGGCGCCCGGCTGGCGGCGATGGCCGGTGCGGCCCTGGTGCTGACCTTCGGGTCGGTGCCCGCGCCGCGCGCCCTCGACGCGAGCGTGCGCACGCCGGTGCCGGTGGCCGAGAAGAGCTACCGCTCCGCCAAGGACGCGCTGCGCGCGGGCGTGCGCGAGTACAATGCGGGCGACAAGGAGGGCGCCGCCCGCGCCCTCGAATACGCCGCCGGCCAGGGCCACGCCCTGGCGCTGTGGAAGCTCGGCCGCATGTACGCGGACGGGGACGGCGTGCCGCACGACGACCTGAAGGCCTTCGAATACTTCTCGCGCATCGCCGACGCGGCCACCGACGACGGGCCGGACGCCCAGACCTCGGGCGTGACCGCCAGCGCCTTCACGGCGCTCGGCACCTACTTCCTCGACGGGATCAAGGGCACCTACGTGCGCCCGAACCCGGAGCGGGCCTACGACATGTTCAACTACGCGGCGTCGTATTTCGGCGACCCGAACGCGCAGTACAACCTCGCCCGGCTCTACCTCGACGGCACCGGCGTCGAGGCCGATGCCCGGCAGGCGGCGCGCTGGTTCAATCTCGCCGCCGAGAAGGGCCACCATCCGGCCCAGGCGCTGCTCGGCGACCTTCTGGTCAACGGCATGGGCGGCGTGCCGACCCAGCGGGTGCGCGGCCTGATGTGGCTGGCGCTCGCCCGCGAGGGCGCGCAGGGGCGCAAGGACGAGTGGATCGTCTCGCTCTACGAGAAGAACTGGGCGGCGGCGAGCGAGGACGACCGCAGCGAGGCCCAGGTGCAGATGCAGACGGTGGGCTCGGTCAAGCGGCGGCGCTGACAGCGGATCGGCGTGCGCGCCGCCCTCAGGCCGGGCGCAGCTCCACCGTCACGGGCACGTGGTCGGAGGGCTTCTCCAGCCCGCGCAGGTGCTTCTGCACCGAGGCCGAGACCAACCGGTCCGCCGCCTGGGGCGAGAGCAGCAGATGGTCGATGCGGATGCCCTGGTTCCGGAACCAGCATCCCGCCTGGTAATCCCAGAACGTGTAGAGCTGGTCGCGCGGGTCGCAGGCGCGCAGCCCGTCGGTGAAGCCTTCCGCGAGCAACGCCCGGAAGGCCGCCCGCGATTGCGGCAGGAACAGCGCGTCCTGCCGCCACGCCTCCGGGTCGGCGGCATCCTCGGGTTCGGGGATCACGTTGTAGTCGCCCGCGAGCACCAGCGGGATTTCCGACCGCAGCAGAGCGCGGGCGTGGCGGCGCAGGCGCTCGAGGAAGGCGAGCTTGTAGGGGTATTTCTCGCTCGCGACCGGATTGCCGTTCGGCAGGTAGATCGAGGCGACCCGCACCGGAGCGGCGTCCTCGCCCGAGATCAGGCCCTCGATGTAGCGCGCCTGCGCATCGGATTCGTCGCCCGGGAGGCCGCGCCGGACCTCCGCGATCGTCAGCGGCGTGCGGACCAGCAGCGCGACGCCGTTATAGGCCTTCTGTCCGAGCGTCTCGACGGCGTAGCCCGCCGCCTCGATCTCGGCACGGGGAAAGGCCTCGTCCTGGCATTTCAGCTCCTGGAGGCAGACCACGTCGGGCTTCGCCTCCTCCAGGAAGCCGACGAGGTGGCCGACGCGCTGCTTGATCGAGTTGACGTTCCAGGTGGTGATCCGCATCGCGACGCTTTCCCGAGACCCGCGCCCGTCATCGGGTTTCCGGGTCCGCCTGACAAGGCGGGGCCCGGCATCGACGGCTCGACATCCCACCGGGACCGAGCGCCGCATGCGACGGCGCCGCCCGGCCCCGCGCCCCTCACCGAGGGCGCCGTGAGGCCGGGGGCCGCCGGGCTCAGCCGACGGCGCGGACGGCGGCGCGGACCTGCCGCGTGGTCTCGTCGAGCTGCCGGCTGGCCTGCGCGATCTCCGTCATGCCGACCGCGATCGCGGTCGCGCCGCGCGAGGCGGTCTGCATGCTGCCGGAGATCTCGCGCGTGACCACCGACTGTTCCTCGACAGCGGTCGCGATCGCCCCGGACACGCTGTTGAGGGTGTGGATGGTCGCCTGGATCGAGCCGATCGCATCCACCGCGTCCCGCGTCGCGGCCTGCGTCGCGGCGATCTGCGCCCGGATCTGATCGGTCGCCTTCGCGGTCTGCTCGGCCAGCGCCTTCACCTCGGAGGCGACGACGGCGAAGCCCTTTCCGGCGGCACCGGCCCGGGCCGCCTCGATGGTCGCGTTGAGGGCCAGCAGGTTGGTCTGCCCCGCGATGCCCTGGATCAGGCCGATCACGTCGCCGATCTGCGACGCCTGCCCGCTCAGGCCGGCGACGATGGCACCCGTGCGCTCGGTCTGGTCGACGGCCTGCGCGGCGATCTGCGCGGCGTGGGTGACCTGCTGGCTGATCTCGCCGACGGAGGCCGACAGCTCCTCGGCACCCGAGGCCACCGCCTGGATGTCGCCCGAGATCTGGTCGACCGTGCTGGCGGCCTCGCTCGTCTGCCGCGTCACGGCCTCCACCGTCTGCCCGATCGCGTCGAGGTCGGTGCCGATGACGCGCTGGGCCTCGGCGCGGCGCTGCCGCTCCAGGACCTGGGCGGTGATGTCGATGGCGAATTTCACCACCTTGAAGGGCCGGCCCTCCGGGTCGGTGACCGGATTGTAGGTGGCCTGGATCCAGATCTCGCGACCGCCCTTGGCGATGCGCTTGTACTCGGCGGACTGGAACTCGCCCCGACCGAGCGCGGCCCAGAAATCGCGGTAGGCCGCGCTCTCGCGATAGCCCGGCTCGACGAACAGGCTGTGATTGCGGCCCGCGATCTCGTCGAGCGTGTAGCCCACCGCCTCGAGGAAATTGGCATTGGCGGCCAGGATGGTCCCGTCGAGCCCGAAGGCGATCACGGCCTGGGAGCGGTTCAGGGCGGCGATCTGTCCGTCGCTGTCGAGACTGTGGCGCTTGCGCTCGGTGATGTCGGTGGCGAACTTCACCACCTTGACGGTCCGGCCGTCGCGGTCGCGGACCGGGTTGTAGGTGGCCTGGATCCAGACCTCGCGCCCGTCCTTGGCGATGCGCTTGTACTCGGCGGATTGGTACTCGCCCCGGCCGAGCGCGGCCCAGAAGGCGCGGTAGGCCTCGCTCTCGCGATGGCCGGCCTCGACGAACAGGCTGTGGTGGCGGCCACGGATCTCGTCGAGCGTGTAGCCGACCGTCTCGAGGAAGTTGCGGTTGGCCTCCAGGATCGTCCCGTCGGGCGCGAACTCGATGATGGCCTGCGAGCGGTCGAGGGCCTCCAGCTTGGCGCGCAGGTCCGATCCGACACGGGTGCCGAACATCAGCGTTCTCCGGGGTGTGACGATGGGAACTCGCGCCGGCCCGGTCGACCCTTCGCGGGGACCGAGAGGGGCTCGGCGATCGAGAGCGCCCCTGACACCAGAATGCCCATTGGAGGTTAATTGATGATGAATAAACCTGTATTTAGTCGGTATTACAGCGAGCAACAGAGACCATCCGACCATGACTGCGCTCAATAGGCGCAGTGTCATCAATTGTATCTTAGTGCACCAAGGCAAACTGGACTTTAAGTCGCGCTTTGAGAGGACAACACGCTTTGCGTGCATGGATCGGCGGGCATCCCGGAAGCCTCTCCCTGGCCCGGCTCAGGCGCGGAACAGCCGATCCCCATCGCGCTGATCTCGACGTGCGGGCGGTCGCGATCCGCCCCGCACCGGCAGTCCCGGACGGCGCCCCTCCGGACGTGACGGGGAAGCGGGCAGCGGCGGCGACCGGCCCGCGCGGTCCGGCTCCGCGGCCAGGATCTCAGGCTTGGCATCCGTCGCGAAGGCGGCGACCGCGCTCTGGAGTTGACGGATCCGCACGACCGTCGCGGAGAAGAGGCCCGACGCGCTCGCCGCAATCGGCTCGGCCTGCGGTGGCAGACCGGTCAGGCCGGTGATCCGGAGGGCGGCCCCCTCCAGATTGGCCAGGGCCTGCGAGAGGTAGCCGGTCATGAGACGTCCTTTCGCGGGATCCCGCCCAGGATGAGAAGGGGGAGGCCGTCCGCCTCCCCGAGAACGACGCGACCGACGCTCAAGCCGCGGCCAGCTGACCGACCTGCTGTTCGATCAGATCGCTGACGGTCTGACCGGCGGGGGCCACGATCACCTGCACGCCCGCCAATTGCTCCTGGATCGTGGCGATGTCGGCGAGGACCGTCTTGACCACCGAATGGGCGGCGGCCAGGAACAGCCCGCGCGCCGTGTCGGGCGACGTGATGCCGCTCTGCAGATCGGCGGTCAGGGTGCCGAGATCCCCGATCAGGAAGTCCCAGGCCTCCTGCATCGCCGTCGCCGCATCCACGGCGATCCTCACTTGCCCCAGCAGCCCCCGGTAGCCGGCCAGGATCGCCGCCGCCTGCTTGACTTCGGTCTTCAGGGACGCCTCGTCGTGCAGGACGCTGGCTTTCGCCGTGTTGAGATTGGCCAGGACGATCGCGGACGCGACGTCGCCGCCGACACCCGTGACCACCACGCCGATGCCGCCGACCACCGCCGGAGCCGTCGTCCCCGCCGTGTCGAAACTTGCGATCGCGCCGACGCAGATCAGGAAGAGGCCGCCCGCGACGGCGAGCGAGCCAGTGACGAGACCGCCGATCGCGCCGTCGATCTTGCCCTGCAGATCGGCCAGTTCCTCGTTGTCCCGGGCCAGCGCCCCGTCGTCGCCGCTCACCGCCGTGTTGAGGTCCGAGACGATGCGCTGGAACGCGTCCGCGTCCGTCGCTAGGGCCTCGTGCAGGCTGCCCAGGCGTGTCGCCACCTGTTCCGCGGCGCTCTTGTAGGCCTTCGACTGCGTCGCGAGCGCCGTCAGGGTTGCGATCCATTCCGCCTCCGGCGAGCCGGGGGGAAGCACGTCCGGAACCGTATCGTGAAGCGCGTAATAAGTGCCGACATTCGCGATGTTTCGGATGATGTCCGGCTGGATGTCGTTCAGATAGGTATTCGCGTGGCCCTGCGCGGCCGTCAGGCCGTCGTTGATCGACCGCTCGTAGACGGCCAGATCCGACACGGTGGAGATCTCGACCGGAGGCTGCTCCAATACGCTGTTGCAATAGGCCTGCACGATCAAAGCCTGAGACGATTGAGCCTTGTTCGCCGTATCGATCTTCAACGCCGATTGTTGCTGACCGTCCATCGCGGATCCCCAGACTTATGACACTGATTCTGATCGCCGTTGGAACGCCGGGATCGAGAAATGCATTCGCTCGCGCTCGAAAGCCATCGAAACCCGAGTTCTGCTCTGTAATTCCGGCTCCATATCTGAAATCGGCATGTGCGAGACGCTCTATTGATTCGTCAAGATTGTATCGGTTGTATTTTAAGAGACGGCAATAGGATTTTCCGACGTCGCCAAGCCTTGATCCGCGACCGCCATTCTCGTAAGCGAGCGTCTGGGCGCGCCGGAACGGTCGCATCCCTGTCATGCGGGTCTCCTAGAGTGGCGATCCGCGAGCGGAGCGCGAGCCAGGGCCGAACCCGATACGGTGCGGGATCCGCACGCGCGGATCGGAGCCCCCCGGATCGGCGTCGCTCCGTCTCGGGGCGCGCGATGCAGGCGTGATCCCCGGAGCCGTCGCGGTTCCCGAACCTGCTCCCGGGGACGGCCCGTCGACGCGCGACCGGTGGGCCGGCCCGCAACACCCTGTCGCGCGTCCGGGACGGAAGCACGCCCCCATGACCGACTGGTTCGAGCCGATCCGCGCCTATTGCGAGCGCTCCGGGCCGGATTTCTGGGCCGAGCCGCGCAACGCCGTCTCGAACGGCGCCTTCCTGATCGGGGCGGCGCTGGCGGCCGCGCGCGCGGCGCGCGCGCCACTCGACCGGGCCTGCCTCGCGCTCGCGGCGCTCACAGGGGTCGTCGGAATCGGGTCCTTCCTGTTCCACACGCTCGCAATCCGCTGGTCGATGCTGGCCGACGTGGTCCCGATCGCGCTGTTCATCCACGGCTATCTCTGGCTCGCCCTGCACCGGATGCTCGGTTTCGGCCTCGCCGCCGCGACGGCCGGGACCGTCGCCTTCCTGGCCCTCGGCACCGGCTTGACCCCGGCGCTCGACGCCCTATCCGGCGGTTCGTTCGACGCCCTCACCAACGGCTCGGTCGATTACCTGCCGGCGCTGCTCGCGCTCCTGGGCGTCGCCGTCGCCCTGCTGCGGCGGCCGGAGCCGGCGCGGCGCGCGGCGGGCCGGCGCCTCCTGGCCGTCGCCGGGCTGTTCCTGGCCTCGCTCGCGGCCCGCACCGGCGACCGCGCGCTCTGCGGCGCGCTGCCGTCGGGGACACACTGGCTCTGGCACGTGCTGAACGCCTGCGTGCTCTACGGGCTGATCGCGACCGCCACGGACTACCGGCGGCGGACGATGATCCCAGCCTGAAACCGGGCTTTCTTGCGGGGGCGCCGGAATCGTTGCAGAAGTGCGCGCCCGCCGGACCGCGCGAACCTCCGTTCCCCGCTGCGGCCGTCGCGGGGCCGGAAGGAACCATGACACAGAGCCTTCGCCTCGGCGTCGCCGGTCTCGGCACCGTCGGCGCATCCGTCGTCCGGATGATCGCCCGCCGCGCGGACGCACTGGCGCAGGCCACGGGCCGCGAGATCCGCGTCGTGGCGGTGTCCGCGCGCGACCGCAGTCGGGATCGCGGCCTGGATCTGCCCGGAATCGCATGGTTCGACGATCCGGTCGCCCTGGCGCGCGACCCGGGGATCGATTGTCTCGTCGAGCTGATCGGCGGGGCGGAGGGGCCGGCCAAGGCCACCGTCGAGGCGGCGCTCGCCGCCGGCAAGCACGTCGTCACCGCCAACAAGGCGCTGCTCGCCCATCACGGCGCGGCACTCGCGCGCGCCGCCGAGCAGACCGGCGTGGCGCTCGCCTTCGAGGCTTCGGTCGCGGGCGGCATCCCGATCGTCAAGGCGCTGCGCGAGGGGCTGCCGGGCAACGCGGTGAGCCGGGTCTACGGAATCCTCAACGGCACCTGCAACTACATCCTCTCGCGCATGGAGCGCGAGGGCCTGACCTTCGAGGCCTGCCTCAAGGACGCCCAGGCGCTCGGCTACGCCGAGGCCGACCCGACCTTCGACGTCGAGGGCTTCGACACCGCCCACAAGCTCGCGATCCTGACGAGCCTCGCCTTCGGCACCGTGGTCGACGCCGAGGGCGTCTCGGTCGAGGGCATCTCGCGGGTGCAGCCCCTCGACCTGCGGATGGCGGACGAACTCGGCTACCGCATCAAGCTCCTGGGCGTCGCCCAGGCCACCCCGGCGGGCATCGAGCAGCGCGTCCATCCCACCATGGTGCCGCGCGCCTCGGCCATCGCCCAGGTGATGGGCGTCACCAACGCCGTGACGGTCGATGCCGACGCGGTGGGCGAGCTGACCCTGATCGGACCGGGCGCGGGCGGCGAGGCCACGGCCTCGGCCGTCGTCGCCGACATCGCGGACGTGGCGGCGGGCTTGGTGCGCCCCGCCTTCGGACGGCCGACCGCGGCGCTGGTGCCGCTCGCCCGCGCCGAGATGCAGCGGCACGAGGGCGGCTACTACGTGCGGCTCACCGTGCACGACCGGCCGGGCGTCGCCGCGGGCGTGGCCACCCGCATGGCCGAGCGCGCGATCTCGATCGAGAGCATCCTGCAGCGGCGCAGCGAGAGCGCGGCGGTGACCGACCCGCGCGGGCGCTCCGGCCAGCCGGTGCCGCTCGTCCTGATCACCTACGCGGCGACCGAGGGCACGATCCGGGCGGCGCTCGAGGCCATCGCCGAGGACGGCCTCCTCGCCGAACCGCCGCAACTCATCCGCATCGAGCGCGAATAGGCGTCGAATCCGGACATGCAGCGGCGCGAAACTGTGCGATCGCTCACAAGTTGATCACATCGGGATCCGATCAACGCCCACAGGTGGGCCGCGAGCGGATATGGAAAGGCCGGCACCGAAAAGATTCGGGCCAGGACAGGTGAGGGAACGATGGCTGAGGCGGTGACCGACGGGTCGCGGAACGTCGCGATGCGGATCCTCGGCCTCGAACTGGCGCGGGTGACCGAGCGCGCCGCGATCGCCGCCGCACGCCTGCGCGGACAGGGCAACGAGAAGGAGGCCGATCAGGCCGCCGTCGACGCCATGCGCGACGAGCTGCACACGCTGCCCATCGACGGAACCGTGGTGATCGGCGAGGGCGAGCGCGACGAGGCCCCGATGCTCTATATCGGGGAGAAGCTCGGGCGCGGCGGCATGGCGGTGGACATCGCGGTCGATCCGCTGGAGGGCACCACCCTCTGCGCCAAGGACATGCCGGGCGCCATCGCGGTGCTGGCCATCGCCGAGCGCGGCTCGCTGCTCGCCGCCCCCGACGTCTACATGCAGAAGATCGCGATCGGGCCGGGCTACCCGCCGGGCCTCGTCGACCTCGACATGCCGGTGACCGAGACCATCGCGGCGCTCGCCCGCGCCAAGGGCGTCAAGGCCGGCGAGATCACCGCCCTGGTCCTCGACCGGCCGCGCCATGCCGACCTCGTGGCGGCGATCCGCGCCACCGGCGCCGGCGTGCGGCTGATCTCGGACGGCGACATCGCCGGCATCATCTTCACGGCGAGCCCGGACGAGACCGGGATCGACATCTATCTCGGCACCGGCGCGGCGCCGGAGGGCGTCATCGCGGCGGGCGCCCTGCGCTGCACCGGCGGGCAGATGCAGGGCCGGCTGATCCTCGACAGCGCCGAGAAGCGTCGCCGCGCGGAGAGCATGGGCATCACCGAGCCGAACCGGAAATACGCGCTGACCGACCTCGCCCGCGGCGACGTCATCGTGGCGGCCACCGGCGTCACCGACGGCTCGCTGCTGCGCGGCGTGCGCTTCCGCCCCAACGCGATCGAGACCGAGACGGTGGTCTACCGCTCCGCGACGGGCACGATCCGGCGCATCCGCGGCGAGCGCCGCATCGTGCGGGTCTGAGGGCGTACCCCGGCGCCAACCGGCCGGCCACGACTGCCCGTCACGGCAAGGCAAGGCTCTTGGGCCGTCCCGATCGCGCCGGCGACCGGGAGGGCTCGACGGTCAGTTGAGCACCACCACCTTGGCGCCGACCTCGACGCGACCGTAGAGGTCGATCGCGTCCTGGTTGATCATGCGGATGCAGCCCGAGGACACGGACTGGCCGATCGTGTGCGGCTCCGTGGTGCCGTGGATGCGGTAGAGCGTGTCCTTGTTGTTCTGCCACAGGTACATCGCCCGCGCGCCGAGCGGGTTGCGCGGGCCGCCGGCCACGCCGAGGCCGCTCTGGAGCTTGTCGATCTGCGAGGCGAGGTCCGGCCGGCGCGCGATCATCTCCTTGGGCGGGTACCAGTCCGGCCAGGCCTGCTTGGAATTGATCGTGGCGTCGCCCGACCAGGCGAAGCCCTGCTTGCCGACGCCGACGCCGTAGCGGCGGGCGCGGCCGTTGGGCTGCACCAGGGTGAGCTGGTGCGCGCGCGGATCGATCACGATGGTGCCGGGCTCGTAGCGGCCCGAATAGGCGATCTCCTGGCGCAGGAAGGCCGGGTTCGTCTTCTTGTAGTTGAAGGCGGGCACCGGGAACGGATCGTCGGTGATGGCGGCGTAGGCGGTGGCGTAGTCGATCGGCCCGTCATCGACCGGGCGGTTCACCGCGTTGCGCGGGGCCGGGGCCGCGCCGGGCGCCGGCGGCGCGCTCGCCTGGGGCGGCGGGGCGTCGGCTTCCGGCAGCGCCGGGCGGCCGTTCACGACGGGGCCGCTATAGGGCACGTACCGGCCGCGCAGGCGGCGGTACAGGGCACCGTTCTGATCCTGGTAGAGCAGATCGTCGTCGTACCCGCCCAGGCCCTGCTGCTGCGCGAGGCCCGGCACGGTCGCGGCGAGAAGGAGGCCGCTCGCCGATCCGGCGAGCAGGCTGCGGCGCGTGAGGCCGGAGAAAAGATCGGACATGGCTCTGAAAGACGTTCCTTGATCATCCCCTCCGCCGCGAAGGCGAGGCGGAGGCGCGGATCCCGGTCGAATTGCCCCACACGGCCGAGCGCGTCGGACAATCCCTAGCCTAAAGCGCAATGTCGCGTCACGTGCGTCCGGGCCCGGACGCCATCTCCGCGGGCAGCCGTCGATTTCGCGCAACAGGCGCGGGCCCGACATCCACCGCGGCTGGCGCCTCGACCTGCACATTGAGGCACCATTGCTCTCCGGCAAGGCAGTGCTTCGGCCCGCCGGGAGGCGTCCGGCCCGAGATCTCTACAGGCGCGAACCGGCGGATGTTGGCACGGATGCTGCAATTCCGTCCCTGCGCGCCCTGGTGGCGCCTCGGGGCAACGGCGCCCCGGATGCGGACGGTGTGAGTCCGGACCTTCCCGGCAAGAGCGGTCGCGCGAGCGGCCCGCCTTCGAACTCGCAGAGCATCTCTCCATGGCCAGCTTCAAGACCGTGATGAAATCGGGCCACCCCCCGACACTGTTCGCCGCATTTCTGTACTTCGACTTCTGCTTCGCGATCTGGGTCCTGAACGGGGCGATGGGCCCCTTCATCACCGAGACCTACAAGCTCAGCCCGGCCCAGACCGGCTTCATGATCTCGCTGCCGATCCTGGCGGGCGCGATCATGCGCTTCCCCCTCGGCGTGCTGGCGCAGTATATCGGCCGCAAGAACGCCGCGCTCACCGAGATGGGCATCATCGTCCTCGCGATGATCTACGGCTTCCTGTTCGTCTCGAGCTACAACGACGTCCTGGCGATGGGCGTGCTGCTCGGCATCGCCGGCGCCTCCTTCGGCGTCGCGCTCTCGCTGGGCTCCGGCTGGTTCCCGCCCGAGCACAAGGGCCTCGCCATGGGCATCGCGGGCGCCGGCAACTCGGGCACCGTGCTCGCCGTGCTGTTCGCGCCGCCGCTCGCCCAGGCCTACGGCTGGCAGACGGTCTACGGCTTCGCCGGGGCGGTGATGCTGATCCCGATCGCCGTGATGATCGTCCTCGCCAAGGAGCCGCCGGACGGCCAGCACCAGAGCTTCAAGGAGCACGTCTCCTGCCTGTTCACCAAGGACGGCTGGGCCTTCTCGCTGATCTACATCATCACCTTCGGGGGCTTCATCGGCCTGTCGAACTTCCTGCCGACCTTCTTCTACGAGCAGTTCGCCGTCACCAAGGTCGAGGCCGGTCGCCTGACCATGCTGGCGGCCCTGATGGGCTCGGGCATCCGCATCCTCGGCGGCTACTTCGCCGACCGGATGGGCGGGATCCTCGTCCTGTCGCTGGTGCTGCTCGCCGCGATCGCCTCCTTCCTGGCGCTGACCGCGACCCCGTCGCTGGCGGTCACCACGATCCTGTTCATGCTCTGCTTCGCGGCGCTCGGCGCCGGCAACGGCGCGCTGTTCCAGCTCGTGCCCCTGCGCTGGCCGGGCAACACCGCGGTCGCCGGCTCGATGATCGGCGAGATCGGTGCGCTCGGCGGCGCGATCCTGCCGAACGTGATGGGCTTCTCGAAGCAATATACCGGCGCCTTCGCGACGGGCTTCGTCGCCTACGCGGTCTTCGCCCTCGTGGTGCTCGGCTGCCTGATGCTGTGGCAGCGCAAGTGGGTCGGCAGCTGGGTCGGTCCGCGCGGGAAGGTGCTGGAGCCCGGCATCGCCGAGCGCGGCGTCCCCGCCACCCTCAAGCCGGCGACCGTCTAGGACGGCGACCATCCGGGCTGAGACCGGACGGCGGACGGGGGCCCTCGGGCCCCCGTTTCCATGTCGGGGCCCGGGCGGCGCTTGATCGGAGCGCCCGAGTTGCTCCAGACGGGTGGGCGAAGCCGCTTCCGAGGATCCGCCATGTCCCCCGACGACACCGCTCCCGCCCCCGCGGGCGAGGAGCTTCTCTTCCGTGTGGACGCGACCGGGATCGCCCGCCTCGTGCTCAACCGGCCGCAGGCGCGCAACGCGCTGACCTTCGCGATGTACCGCGGCATCGTGGAGATCTGCGCGCGGGTCGCGGCGGATCCGGCCGTCAAGGTGCTGCTGATCGCGGGCGCGGGCGACAAGGCCTTCGCGGCCGGCACCGACATCGCCCAGTTCCGCACCGTCACCACGCCCGAGGACGCCCTCGGCTACGAGCGCTTCATGGACCGCGTGCTCGGCGATCTCGAGCGCCTGCCCGTGCCGACCGTCGCCGTCGTGGCCGGGGCCTGCACGGGCGGCGGTGCGGCGATCGCGGCGGCCTGCGACCTGCGGATCGCCACGCGCGACGCCCGCTTCGGCTTCCCGATCGCCCGCACCCTCGGCAATTGCCTGTCGATGGCCAACCTCAAGCGCCTGTCCGACCTCGTCGGGCCGGCCCGCGTCAAGGACATGATCTTCACGGCCCGCCTGCTCGGCGCGGAGGAGGCGCTGCGGATCGGCCTGATCGGCGAGGTGGTGGAGGACGCCGCCACCCTCGAGGCGCGCGCGACCGAGCTCGCGACCTTGCTCGCTGGCCACGCGCCTCTGACCCTGCGGGCGACCAAGGAGGGGCTGCGGCGCCTCGCCGAGACCCCGGAGAGCGAGGGCGAGGGCCGTCCGGGCGACGACCTGATCCTCAGTTGCTACATGAGCGACGATTTCCGCGCCGGCATGGAGGCCTTCCTGGCCAAGCGCCCGCCGGTCTGGACCGGTCGCTAGCGCAAGCCCTGTCGCGGCGCTCGGCTGCCGGGACTAGCGGTCGGCGCGGTCGAAACCCCATGCTCGCTGCCGCCCGCTCGCGACGCTCCCGGCGCCGTCGGATCCGCCCCGGTGCGTCGTCGGCCCCCGGGCGACACGGGACCCGGCTGCCGCCGGTCAAAGCGCGCCGCGCGCCAGGACGCTCGCCCGGCGCATCGGCGCGTCCCTCAGTTCGGGTCGCTGGTCTCGACATAGCGGACATAGCCCGCACCGACGCCGGCACCGGGCGTCGAACTCCAGGATTGTCCGTAGCACCGCAGCCCGGCGAACGGCTTGTTGCCGAACAGGAACATGTTGAGCGCCAGCCCGTTCTGCGGATCGCTGTAGCCGAACAGCGCGCCTCCGGTGCCACCGAGCGACAGCAGCCAGCCACCGCAGGGGAAACAGAAATCCGGAAAATACTTGTCCGTCGCGACTTCGCCGACGCCCGTGCTCGGATCGTCGAACGACGAGGAGTTGACGCCGAACGGGAGACCTTTGCTCACCGATGCGGCGATGTACGTGTAGTCGAGATAGAGCTCTCTCTGCTCGGGTTTGTTCTCGAGGATCAACTTGCCCTTCGCGACGGTGCCGACGATGCTGAAGGATTTTTCGCGGGACGTCTTGTAGGTCCAATTGCTGGAATACTTGAACGCAGAAAATCCGAAAATCGACACGGTCGCCTCCGTCAGTAGACTGATCACTCCCATCAGACGCTGTCGGGCCGACGATTTTTGGCGGATCGGCTCAGGTGCGAGTGCTTCGGATTCGGGTCTTTCTGCGCCGAAGACTTGGGAAGTGTACGCATCGATCGCGGTTCGCGGCAACCGTCACGGTCCCGCGGCATCATCGCGGCGTGCCCCAGCCGCGAGGGACCGGAACGCGACGCCCGGCAGCGCCGGTGCCGACGCGTTCAGCGGGCCGGATCGGCGGCGCCCGCGACGTTCCGATGTCGATCCTGGCGCGGTCGGGACGGCGCCGACGCGGCACCTGTTCCTCGGCAGGCCCGGGTGCTCCCCGGGCGCCGCATCCTGCGATGCGGGTCAGCCGGCCTCGGCCACGGAGTCACCGAAGCTCGCGGCGATCACCGCCTTCTTGCTGCGCACGTGCGCGCGCATCAGCGCGGAGAGCGCCGTGCCGTCCCGCGCGCGCAGGAGCGCGATCATCCGCTCGTGCTCCTCGACGGCGCGCGACCATTGCTCCGCCGTCTGGTGCGCGGAGTAGCGCGAGCGCTGGATGCGCCCGGACAGGCTGAGATACAGGCCGGCCAGGATCGCGTTGCGGCTCGCCGACATGATGGCTTCGTGGATGCGCCGGTTGAGCGGGTAGTAATTGACCTCGTCGCCCGACTTCCAGGCCGTCACCATCGCCGCATGGTCGGCCTCGATGTCGACGATCTCCTGCTCGGTGATCGCGCTGCAGGCGAGATCGGCGGCCGTGGCCTCGAGCCCGCCGATCACCTCCAGCATCTCCTCGATCTCCTTCTGGGAGATGCTGGCCACCCGGGCGCCGCGGTTGGGCAGGAGTTCGAGAAGCCCCTCCGTCGCCAGGATCTTGATCGCCTCGCGCAGCGGTGTCCGGGAAATCCCGAAGCGCTCGGTCAGCTCGCTCTCGTTGACCCGCGCGCGAGGCTCCATCTCGCCCGATTGAATCAGCGCGCGCATCCGATCCGCGACCTCGTCGTGGAGATAGCGGCGGTTGATGCCGAAGCCGGGATCGATCTTGTTCATCGGGGAAGAGTTTAGGCCGAATGGTCGGGCTGCACAATTGTTCGGATCTGTCCGCACACAACTCTGTGTCCTGCACGATCTCGCGGCCAAGATCCGCCGACAACCCGGGACGGCCGTTTGCCGCTGTGGTTCGACGAGCCCGGCACCAGTAAAGTCGCGCCGCTGGGTCCGCCGTCTGACCCGCGGTCTCGGGAATTCACATGCACGCCTATTCCAGCCTGGAACAGACCTTCGCCCGGCTCGCGGCCCTGAACGGAGCCTCGGGCATCCTCGGATGGGACAGCCAGACCCTGATGCCCGACGGGGCGGCCGGGGCGCGGGCCGACCAGCTCGCGGTGCTGAGCGGCCTGTCGCACGAGATCCTGACCGCCCCCGACATGGCGGACCGGTTGGCGGCGGCCCGGGAGGAGGCCCTCGATCCGGCCCGGAGCGCCAACCTCAGGGAGATGGCGCGCGCCCATGCCCACGCGGCGGCGGTGCCGCCGGATCTGGTCGAGGCGAGCTCGCGCGCCGTCTCGCGGGCCGAGATGACGTGGCGCACGGCCCGCGCCCAGTCGGATTTCGCCGCCCTCGCGCCGCACCTCGCGGAGGTGCTGCGACTCCAGCGCGAGATCGGGGCGGCGAAGGGCGCGGCGCTCGGCCTCGCCCCCTACGACGCGCTCCTCGACGGCTACGACCCGGGCATGCGCCGCGCCACGATCGACCCGCTGTTCGCGGGCCTGCGCACCTGGCTGCCCGACCTCGTCGCGCGCATCCGCGAGCGGCAGGCGCGGGAGCCGGCGCCGCTCCCACTCGACGGACCCTTCCCGATCGAGGCGCAGCGCCGGATCGGCCTGGCGCTGATGGAGGCGGCGGGCTTCGACTTCACGCGGGGGCGGCTCGACATCAGCCTGCACCCGTTCTGCGGCGGCGCCACCGACGACGTCCGCATCACCACGCGCTACGACGAGGCGGATTTCGCCAAGGCCCTGATGGGCGTGCTGCACGAGACCGGCCACGCCCTCTACGAGCAGGGCCGCCCGGAGGCGTGGCGGAGCCAGCCCGCGGGCGAGGCGCGCGGCATGACCCTGCACGAGAGCCAGAGCCTCATCGTCGAGATGCAGGCCTGCCGCTCGGCCGAGTTCTTCCGCTTCCTCGCGCCCCAGCTGCGGCAGGCGTTCGGCCGGTCCGGCGCGGCGTGGGAGGCGGAGAACCTGCACCGGCTGAACACCCGGGTCGCGCCCGGCCTGATCCGGGTCGATGCCGACGAGGCGACCTACCCGGCCCACATCCTGCTGCGCTACGACATCGAGACCGCGATGATCGCCGGAGACCTCGCGGTGGCCGACCTTCCGGGCGCCTTCAACGACGGCATGCGCGGCCTGCTCGGCCTGGAGGTGCCCAACGACCGCCTCGGCTGCCTTCAGGACATCCACTGGCCGGGCGGGGCCTGGGGCTACTTCCCGACCTACACATTGGGCGCGCTCTCGGCCGCCCAGCTCTTCGCAACGGCGCGGCAGGCCGAGCCCGGCCTGCTGCCGGCGCTGGCCGCCGGCGATTTCGGCCCCTTGCGCGGCTGGCTGCGCCGGAACGTGCACGCCAAGGGCAGCCTGGAGGATACCGGTGCGATCCTCGAGGCGGCGACCGGCGCGCCGCTCGGCACCGACGCGTTCCGGCGCCACCTCGAGAGCCGCTACCTCGACGCGTGAGGCCGGCCGCGCGCGGCCTTCCGGACGCCCGCGGCCCGGAGAGCGCCCGCGGCCCCGAGGCCGCCGACAATCCTCACAGCGCGAGCACGTCGACGGCGCTGCCGAGGCGCGCCCGGGCGAGGTCGGCGACGTGGCGGTGGTGGGTGAACAGGATCGGCTGGACATGCGCGCCGATCGCCGCGAGGGCGTCGAGCCCGTGCCCGGTGCGCGCATCGTCGAAGGTCAGGAAGAGGTCGTCGCCGATGAAGGGCGCCGGCTCGGAGCGCGCCGCGTAATCCTCCAGATAGGCGAGCCGCAGGGCGAGGTAGAGCTGGTCGCGCGTGCCCTCGCTCAGGCCCTCGACCGGGACGAGGCCGCCGGCCGGGCGCCGGCCCATCAGCCGCGGCTCGTCGCCCGCATCGTAATCCTGGCTCAGTCCGGCGAAGCCGCCGCCCGTGAGGTCCGAGAAGAGGGCGCCGGCCCGGGTCAGGAGCGGATCCTGCTGGCCCGCGCGCTGGCGGGCGATGGCGCTGCCGAGCAGGAGCCCCGCGAGCTTGAGCACCGCCCAGCGCCGGGCCTCACCCTGCAGCTCCGCCTCGGCCGCCTTGCGCTGAGCCGCGGCCAGCTCGGCGCCGACGCCGCCCTCGAGTTCCTGGCGCCGCCGCTCGCCGCGGTCGCGGTCGGCGAAGGCGGCCTGACCGCGCCGGTCGAGGGCCTCCTCCTCGAGCGCCAGCGCGCCGAGCGCCGCGTCGAGCCGATCCGCCGGGGTGGCGTCGAGGTCAGCCCGAAGCGCCGCCTCGGGGACGCCCTCGGCCACCCGGGTGAGATCGGCGCGGCGCGCCTCCAGCTCGGCCCGGAGGGCGCGACGGGCGGTGGCGCGGGCGTGCAGGCCGGCCGGCTCGGCCCCGGCGACACCCGCGACAGCCGCGAGATGCCGCGCCAGCGCCTCGCTCGCGCGGCGCTCCTCCCGCGCGGCAGCCTCGCAGGCCTGGGCCGCCGCCTCGCGCCGCTCAGCGAGATCGGCCCGGCGCGCCCGGCGCTCCAGCCCGTCGCGCAGCCGATCGTGCAACGCCCGGATCGCGGCGGTGGTCGGCAGGCCGGCGAGGTCGGGCGCCACCTCCGCGACGAGGCGGGCGGCGGCCTCGCGATAGGCCTCCATGTCGCGGCGCAGGCCCGCGATCCGGCGCTGCTGACGCTCCAAGTCGTTCAGGATCGCGGGCACCGATTGCCAGGCGGCGAGCGCGGCCTCCGCCTCGTCGAGGCCGGATTCGGCCGCGAGGCCCAGGGCCGGGATCGCCGCCTCCCAGTCCAGCCGCCACGCCGCCTCGCGGAGGCGGGCCTCGGCGAGATCCGCCGCGACCCGCTCCCGCTGCGTCGCGGCGGCGCGGGCGCGGGCCTGAGCGGCGATCCGGCCCTCCCAGCTCTCGGCTAGCGCCGCGACGCGCTCCTCGATGCGGGCCAGCAGCAGGCTCGGATCGAGATCGGGCAGGGGCGCGAGGCCGGCGCGCCGGGTGAGTTCCGCGAGGGGTCCGCGCGCGGCCTCGACCCGCTCGGCGATCCGCCCGCGCTCCAGGCTCTGCGATTCGATGATCTGCTGCGTCTCGAGCAGCTTCTCCACTTCGGCGAGCCACGCCGCCATCTCGTCCGGAGAGGCCGGCGCGATGCCGGTCTCCGCCCAGGCGGCCTGCCACGCGGCCTCGGCCCGATCCAGGTCGCTCTGGACCGCATCGCGCGCGAGGCGGGCGGCCTCCGCCTCGGCGCCCTCGGCCTCCAGGCGCGCGCGGTCGGCGGCCTGCTCGGCGGCGCGCGCCGCATCGGCCACGAGGGCGTCGGCGGCCCGGTCGGCCTCGAGGATTGCCGCCCGGTAGCGGCCGGTCGCGGCCGGATCCTGCGCCGCGAGGACCGTCTCGAGCAGGGCGTCGCGAGCCTCGCGCAGGCGGGCGAGGTCGGCGGGCGAGGGGATCGGGCGACCGGCCTCGCGTAGCCGGACGCGCAGGCGCGTCTCCGCGACCTGGCGCTCGGCCGCCTCGTGCCGGTCGGCGGCCCGCTCGCGCCGCCGCTCCAGCGCCTCGCGCTCACGGCGATGGCGGGCGATCGTCTCGGGCGCGGGCAGGCCCGATTGCACCAGCACGCCGAGATCGGGCACCGGGGGCACGAGGCGCGCCGCCTGCAGCCAGAGCAGGCCGGCCTCGCGCCGGACCGCGCTGTCGAGGTCTTCGCGGCGCGCCACCTCGGCGCGGAGCCCGGCGAAGCTGCGCAGGTCGGCCCGCAGGGGTGCCGGGTCGATCGCGGCCTCGGCCGCCTCCGGCAGGGCGTCGCCGGGCCCGGGCCGGAGGGCGGCCGCCTCGCGGACGAGGCGGTCGATCTCGGCGGCGCAGGCGCGACCGCCGCGGATCAGGCCGGCGATCCGGGCGCGCGCGGCGTCGGAGGGCTGGCGGGCGCCGAGGCGGCCCACGTCGCCGAGGCCGATGCGTGCCGCGAGCCGGTCGAGATCCTGGGCGAAGCCGTCGGCCTCGGCCTGGATCCGGGGCAGGTCCTGCGCGTCCTTGTCGTGGCGGGCGATGCCCCGAAAGGCGTCGAGCACCGCCTCGGCGCGGCCGACGAGGGCCTCGTCGAGGGGCAGGGCGGCGAGGTCCGCATCCGCCCGCGCCAGCGCGTCGGCCGCCCGCTCCGCCTCGGCCCGCGCCGCCGCCCCGGCGGCGAGCCCGGCGCCGAGCGCGTCCGTCCAGGCATCGGAGAGGCGGGCCGGGAGGCCGTCCTGGGCATCCGCGGCGGCGATCCGCTCCGCGGCGGCGTCGATCGCCCGGATCAGCGGCGCAACCCGCTTCAGCCGGGCGAGGCGCGCCTGCTCGCCCGCCAGCCGCGCGCGCTCCTGCCCGAGGGTCTCCAGGCGCTGCGCGGCCTCCGCGATCTCGTCGTTGAGATCGCGCCAGTCGCCGGCGCGGAGCTCGCCCTGGCGGATCGCCTTGCGGGCCTCCTCGTAGCGGCCGAGCGCCTGGTAGAAGGTGCGCTCCCGCGCGGCCCGCGGCATGAAGATGCCGGCCGCCTCGGTCTCCAACTCGTCCTGCAGCGCGCGGTAGCCGCGCAGGCCCGAGGCCGCCGCGAACAGGCTCGCGCCGAGCTCGCCCTTGGCGTCGAGCATCTCGGCTGCGCCCGCCCGCAGGGAGCCCGAATCGAGGCCGAAGGCGCGGCAGAACACCTCCCGGGTCAGGCCGCCTAGGAAGGGCGCCAGCGCGTCGTCCGGCAATGCGTCGTCGGCGCCGTCCACCAGGGTGTTGCGCCGACCCTTGCGGCGGCGGAACCGCAGGCTTCGCCCGTCGGCGGCGCGGATCTCGGCGCCGAGCCGCAGCTGGGGCATCTCGTGCACGAAGGCGTAGCGGGTGCGCTCCTCGATGCCGAAGAGCAGGTCGGTGACGGCGGCGAGCGCCGAGCTCTTGCCGGCCTCGTTGGCGCCGAGCACCACGTGCAGGCGGGCGTCCGGGCGGAAATGCACCACCCGGTCCGTGAAGGGTCCGTAGCGCTCGAGGGTCAGGCTGAGGAGGCGCATCGGTCGGCTCAGCAGGTGCGGCCCGAGAGCCGGCCGAGCACGAGAGCCTCGGCCTCGGCGCAGAGGGCATCGAGATCCGCACCGAGCTCCGCGTCGTCCGCATCGAGCCCCGGGGGCAACTTCGCCGCGATCTCGGCAAGCGCCGCGCGGGCGCGGGCGCGGAACTCCGGGTCGCGGTCGATCGCGGCCAGCAGCGTCGCCGGGTCGATCGCCGCCGCGAGGCCGGACGGACCGGCGCCCGCGGCGCGGGGGCGCGCCGTCCCGATCGTCAGCCGCTCCAGCCAGAGGTCCTCGTGGACGCGGTGGGCCGCCGCCTGGATCTCGGCGGCGAGCCCCGCCCGGTCCGCGGCGAGGCGGTCGTGCAGGGCCGTCTCCCCGGTGAGATGGACCCGCACCGCCGTCAGCCGGCCGGCGCCCGTCGGCGCGAGCGGCCGGATCGCCGCCTCGACGGCGGCCACGGCGTCGCGCTCGTGGGCGATCCCCTCCAGGTCGACCGCGAGCCGCTCGAACCGGGCGTGGTCGACGATGACGCGCTCGACGCCCGCCACCCGCCCATCCGCCACGGTGACGGCGACCGCGCCCTTGGGACCGCATTCGCGGATGCTGCGCCCCTGGATGTTGCCCGGGAAGACGATCCAGGGGTCCCGCGACAGCTCGGCATGCTCGTGGATATGGCCGAGCGCCCAGTAATCGTAGCCGCGGCCGGCGAGGTCGGCGATAGAGCAGGGCGCGTAGGTCTCGTGCGCCGCGTGGCCGGTGCAGGAGGTGTGCAGGATCCCGATGTTGAACCAGCCGGGCAGGGCGGCCGGATAGGCGAGGGCGTAGTTCTCCGGCACCGCCCGGTTGGGGAAGCTGCGCCCGTGCAAAGCCACCTTCAGCGATTCGAGCCGCGCGGTGTCGGCCCGCGTCGCCGGGAAGGCATGGACCGAGGGCGGCAGGCTGACCGCGCGGGTGATCACGCTCTCGGCGTCGTGGTTGCCGCGCACGAGGAAGACCGGAATGCCCGCCCGGTCGAGCCGGGCCATCTGGCGGGCGAAGAACAGGCCGATGCTGCTGTCCGACCAGTCGCCGTCGTAGACGTCGCCCGCGATCACCAGGAAGTCGACCGCCCGCTCCAGCGCGGCGCCGACGAGATCCTCGAAGGCGCGGCGGCCGGCGGCAGCGAGGCGACGGGCGATCTCGGGATCGCGCGCGGACAGGCCCGCGAGCGGGCTGCCGAGATGCAGGTCGGCGGCGTGGATGAAGCGGAACCGGCTCATGCCCGCCGAAACTCCGTCCCCCACCCTGGTCCTGACAGGTCCCGATCCACCGTTCAGCCGCGATTCACCGCCACAAGCCTGCAATCCGAACCGCCGGAGCCGGAGCCCGGAGGAGATGCCGATGCGCTCGATAGACCTGTTCCGCCTCCTCGTCGCGGCCTTTCTGGCCGCCCTCCCGCTTCTCGTCAGGCCGGCGCTGGCCGAGGGCGGCGAGCGGCGCATCGCCCTCGTCGTCGGCAATTCCGCCTATCCGGGCGCGCCCATCGCCACCGCGGCGAACGATGCCGGCCTCGTCGCGCAGACGCTCCAGGCCGCGGGCTTCGACGTGGTGGGGGCGCGCGACCTCGACGAGGCGGCCCTGCGCCAGGCGCTGCGCGACTTCACCGACAAGGCCGCCGCGGCCGGGCATGACGCCGTGACCTTCGTCTACTTCGCGGGCTACGGGCTGCAGGTGGGCGGCGAGAACTACCTCGTGCCGGTGGATGCCCGGATCGAGGGCGCGGCCGACGTGGCGGTGGCGGCGCTCCGGGTCTCGGACTACGCCCGGCGCCTCGCCGCGCTGCCGCTCAAGGCCCGCTTCCTCGTGCTCGATGCCGGGCGCCGCAGCCCGTTCGCCACCCGCGGCGAACCGCTCGCGGGCGGCCTCGCCCTGATGGAGGCCGAGCCGGGCAGCCTCGTCGCCCTCAACGCGGCGCCCGGCACGGTCGGCCCGCCGGAGACGGGGGCCTACGGGGCCTATGCCCGGGCGCTCGCCGAGATGATCCGCGACGGCGGCCTCGACCCGGCCGCCCTGTTCGATCGCGTCCGGCTGCGCACGGCCGAGACCAGCGCCGGCGCGCTGGTGCCCTGGGACGCGGCCCGAATCGATCCGGGCTTCCGCTTCCTGCAGCGGACTCCCGAGGCGCCCCCCCTCGACCCGAGCGCCGAGGCCGCCGCGCTGCGCGCGCGCCCGCTGCAGGAGATCGGCGCGCGGGAGGCCTTCGCCCTCTGCCTGGAGCGCGACACGCCGGAGGGCTACGCCGCCTTCCTGGAGGCCTATCCGGGCGATCCGCAGGCCGCGCGGGTGCGCGCCATCCTGGCGGCGCGGCGCGAGGCGGCGACGTGGCGGCGCAGCTGGCTCGCCGGCACGCCCGAGGCCTATTGGTCCTACCTGCGGCGCTATCCGCGCGGGCCCCACGCCTTCGAGGCGCGACGCCGCCTCGCCAGCCTCGCTGCGGCCCTGCAGCCGCCGCCCCGCTTCGCGGAGATCGCCTATGACCTGCCGCCGCCGCCGGCCGACGAGATCGTCTACGTCGAGCGCCCGGTCGTATACTTCGCCGATCCCGTCTACGCCCTGCCGCCGCCCCCGCCGCCGGTCCTGATCCTGGCGGCGCGCCCGGCCTACATCGTCGACCTGCCGGCGCCCCCGCCGCCGCCGGGCGCCTACCTGCTGCCGAGCCCGGCCTACGCGGCCCTGCCCGCCTACGTGCACGCGCCTGCCGGCGTGGCGCCGCCGCCGGACAACCCGGTCTTCGGACGCCTCCACGAGGGGCCGGGCGAGAACCGGGGCCCCGGGCCGGGCCGCGCGGTGGGCGCCGTCGGCGGGGCCATCGCGGGGGCCGCGGCGGGCCTCGCGGCGACGCGGGTCGCGCTCCCGCCCTCCCTGGCCGGTCGGGCCGGGCTGCCGCCGGCCGCGGGGCAGCCGGCTCCGGCGGCCGGACCTCGTCCGGCGCCGTCCCAGATCGGTGCCCACGCGCTCCCGCCCGGGCGGGTCCCGGGCGCGCAGGCGCCGGGATCCGCTTCCGCCCCGCTCCAGGCGGCGCGGCCCGGCCTACCCGTCGGCCCGCCGTCGATGGCCCGCGATCCCCGCCTCGGCGGATCGGTTCCCGGCGCCTTCGAGGCGGCGCGGGGCGCCGCGATCCAGCGGGCGCAGGCCGCGGCGGAGCGGCAGCGCAGCGAGCAGGACCGGCGGAACCGCGCCCAGGCCGGCGACGCGCAGCGGGGTCAGGCCCTGCAGCGGGGTCAGTCCGTGCAGCGCGAGCAGATGGTGCAACGCCACCAGGCCGCGCAGCGGGGCCAGGCGATGCGCGACCAGCAGATCATGCGCGCCCAGCAGATGCAGGCGATGCGGGCCCAGCAGATGCAGGCTCAGCAGATGCAGGCCACGCGCGCGCAGGCGATGCAGCGGGCGGCGCAGGAGCGGACGGTCCAGGCGATGCAGCGTCAGCAACCTGCTCCGCAGCCGCAAGGACGCCCGGCCCCGCAGGGCGGCGGACATCCCGGCGGCGGCCATCCCGGCCGCTGCCCGCCCGGCCTCGCCTGCCGCTGAGGGCACCGCTTCGCGCCGGAGCGGGATCCAGCGCCGCGGCGGACGCTCCGGGCCGATCCGGCGCCGAAGCAGCGAACGCCTGGCCTCGGCGCGCGTTGACGCGCGTCGCCGCGGACCGTCACACCCGTCGCCACCCATCCGTTTCGAGGGACGAGAGCCGCAGGCATGTTGCACCAGCCCCGTCCGACGCCGATCGGCCTCGCTTCCGTGGCCGAGGCGCCGCTCGTCCAGGCCGACCGGGCGCTGGCGACCGTCAAGATCGTGAGCTGGAACCTCCTGCGCCGCACCGGCGCGGCGGTGGGCGACCTCGCGGCCCTGATCGAGCAGGAGCGGCCGGACCTGCTGCTGATGCAGGAGGCCACCCGCAGCATCGGGGCCCTGCGCGAGCGCGTCGGCGGCACCTATGCCTGGGCCCCCCTGCCGAACCGGATCCACGGCCTCGCGATGTGGAGCCCGAAGCCCTGGGAGGCGCCGCCGAGGATCGTGCCGCTGCCCTCCGGCGCCATGTTCCACCGGGTCTGCCAGGTGCTCGACCTCGGCGGCTTCGGCGTCGCCAACGTGCACCTCTCGCACGGGCAGATGCTCAACCGGCGCCAGCTCCGCCGCGTCATCGCCAACCTGCCCGAGCGCGCCGCGATCCTCGGCGATTACAACATCGTCGGGCCGGCGCTGATGCCGGGATTCCGGGACGTGGGCCCGCGCCAGCCCACTCACGACATGGTGCAGATGCTGCCCCTGCGCCTCGACCGCTGCCTCGCCCGCGGCCTCGTCTGCCACCAGCACGCCGTGCTGCCGCGCGGCCCCTCCGACCACCGGCCGATCGTCGTCCATCTCGGGCCCGCGCCCGAGGCGCCGGAGCCCGGCCGGCTCAGAGGTATGGCAGCAGCAGTCGCACGGCTGCGTCGCGAAGGCGGACGGGCAGGGAGCGCGCGCTGAGGTCGTCGACCGTCAGGCGCGAGCCCATCTTGGATTCGATGAAGGTCTCCAACTCCGCCGCCATCGCGGCATCGTAGAGCTCGACGTTCAGCTCGAAGTTCAGGCGGAAGCTGCGCATGTCCCAGTTGGCGCTGCCGACGAAGCACCACGCGCCGTCGACCACCAGCGCCTTCGAATGGTCGAAGGGCGGCTCGTCGAGCCAGATCCGCACGCCCGCGCGGAGCAGCGGCATCGCGTGGGCGCGGGTCGCCCAGTCGACGAAGACGTGGTCGCTGCGGCGCGGGATCACCACGTCCACCGTGACGCCGCGCTCGGCCGCGAGTTCGAGGACGCTCGTCACCACCTCGTCGGGCAGGAAGTAGGGCGTCACGATGCGGACCCGCTCGCGGGCCCCGTTCAGCGCGTGCAGGATCACCGACTCGATCTTCTCGACGTCGGCGTCGGGCCCCGAGGTGACAGCGCGGGCGACGCTCCCGCCCACGGGCTCGAGGTCGGGAAACCAGCGCGGCCCGTCGAGGACCTCGCCGCTGACGAAGGCCCAGTCGCTGGCGAAGGCCATCATCAGCTGCTCGACCACCGGGCCTTCGAGCCGGAAATGGGTGTCGCGGATCGGGTGGTCGGGCCGGCTGGCGAGGCGGTTCGGCTGCGAGATGTTGACGCCGCCCGTGAAGGCGCGCCGCCCGTCCGCGATCAGCAGCTTCTTGTGGTTGCGCAGGTTCAGGAACGGCATCCGCCAGGGCAGGGCCGAGTGCATGAACAGGCCCGCCGGGACGCCGGCGGCGTGCAGGCGCCGGTAGGCCTTCGTCAGGAAATATCCGCCGCCGATCCCGTCGATGATCACCCGCACCGCGACGCCGCGGTCGTGGGCTTCCTTCAGCGCCGCGCAGAAGGTGCGGCCGGTGGCGTCGTCGCGGAAGATGTAGCTCGTGAGCACCAGGCTTTCGCGCGCGCCGCGGATGGCCTCGAGCATGGCCGGGTAGGCCTGGTCGCCGTTGCGGTAGAGCCGCACGGCGTTGCCCGTGAGCGCGGGCAGGCCGGTGATGCGCCGGACCGCCCGGTCGAGAGGGAACAGGGTGCGGGGCACCACCGCGTCCTCGGTGCTCGCCGGCTCCAGCGCCTCCGAGGGCTTGGTGCGCAGGCGCCGGGCCCGCCGCGTGACCCGGTTGATGCCGAACATCAGGTAGAGCACGCTGCCGAAGACCGGGGAGAGCCACGCCAGCCCGACCCAGGCCACCGCCACGCTAACGCGCCGCTTGCGCAGCAGGGCGTGCACGGTCACGGCGACGGCGAGCAGCGTGCCGGCGACGGCCAGGACGTCGGCCCTGAGGTTGGCGGTGGACTGGATCCAGCGGAGCAGCGCGTCTTCCAAGGGAGGCTTCGATCGGTTGGGGTACGGGGGCCGAGCCGATATAGGGGCGGCCCGGAGGATAAACCGCGGCGCGGCGGAGTTTTCCTCAGGCGCGCGCCGGCCGCGCGCCGTCCGCCGGCACCCGGGCGGCCTCGCGCGGGCGCAGGGTTCCGGTCAGGAGCTCGACCTGCCCGACGAGGCGGGCAAGCGCCGCGTGGCGCTCCGCGCCGGGGCGCTCGGGCAGGTCCGGATCGTCCTCGGCGAGCGCCCGCAGGGTCCCGGCGATCCAGGCCTCCCAGTCCCGGTCCCCGGGACGGGAGGGCGCGCCCGCGTGGCGCAGGACCGTCAGCCGGGCGCTGATCCGGCGCAATGTGGCGTCGGCGACGAGCGCGGCCTCGATCTCGGGATGGCGCCCGGCGCGCGGCTGCTGCAGGGCGCGCGACAGGGCGGCCTCCAGGTCGTTCAGGGCAACGCCGGCCGCGCGGGCGAGGCGCGCCAGCGCCGCGTCGTCGTCCGCGGCGAGCACGGCGCGAGCGAAGTCGGCGTGCAGGCGGATCGCGCGGCGCAGCTCCTTGCGCACCTGGTCGGGCTCCCAGATCGGCCAGAGCAGCAGGCAGCTCGCCACCGCGATCACGCCGCCGAGCACGGTGAAGAGCGCGCGCATCCCGGCGATCTCCCACGAGGAATGGCCGGGCTCGATCACCTCGATCAGCAGGACGAGGAGCGGCGTCAGGCAGGCCACGAAGAACCCGTAGCTCACCTGCCGGGCCGCGAAGCCGAGGATCGAGAGCGGGATGATCAGCGCGGCCTGCGCGAGCGGGGTGGTGGCGAGCTGGGCGAGCAGCGCGCCGAGCAGGCCGCCGAGCACCGTCCCGCCGATCCGCTCCAGCGCGCGCTGCCACGTCGCCGCGTAGAAGGGCTGCATCGTCAGCACCACGGTCATCACCAGCCAATGGGTGAAGGGACCGGACCACGTGAGCGTCGCGGCGAGCGCCGGGGCGCAGACCACGCTGGCGCGCACCGCGTGGCGGAGATTGGCCGAGGCCGGCGTGAAGTTCGCCGCGAGCGGCCCGAAGAAGCGGGCGCGCCAGGGCAGCCGCCGCCCGTCCTCCAGGGCCCCGCCGGGCCGGTAGCCCTCCGGCGTCGAGAGCTTGGCCCCGATGCGGATGCGGTCGCCGATGCGCTCGGCGAGGCGGTCCAGCGTCGGATCCGCGGCGAGGCCCGCGCCGAGCCGGGCGATCGCCGGCTCCAGACGCGCGAGGTCGAGGGTGGAATCCTCCCGGATCGCGCGGGCGATCACCACGAGGAGCGGGCGCAGGCGCCGCAGATAGGCCTTGGCCGCGACGCGCCGCTCGAAATCCGGGCGGCCCTCGATCAGGTCGCCCACGGCGATCAGCCCGGAGAAGATCTGCTCGGCGGCCTCCAGGCGCAGCAGGGCCTGCGCGTTGCGCTCTGAGACGCGCTCGCGCGAGCGGGCAAGGTCGAGGATCAGGCTGCGGGCGGCCTCGATGCCCGCGCGCACGCCGCGGCGATGGGCGCGGGCATGGCCATCGAAGGCGGCGACGCTGGGCTGGGGCAAAGCGGCGAGGTGCTCGAGATCGCCGGCGAGCCGGGCGAGACCGTGCCAGACCTCCGCGATGGCGCGATGGGTCGGGCGGTAGGGGTGCAGGCGCCACAGCACGAGCCCCAGCAGCGTCGCCCACAGGCCGCCGGCCACGAACATCAGCCCGGTGAGCGCGGCCTGACCGGCCCCGAGGGGCCGGTCGAGGGCGATGCAGAGCACCACCACCAGCACGTTGCCCGCGGCCTGGGCCTGGACGCTCCAGACCCGCGCATAGGCGCAGGCGAAGATCACCGCGCAGGCGAGCGGCACCACGACCACGGGCCCGAGCGGCAGCAGGAACCCGAACCCGCCCCAGATCAGCCCGCCGAGCAGGGAGAAGGCGGTGAGCACCCGCAGGCGCAGCCGGATCGGGCCGCCGGTGTCGCAGAAGCAGGCGAGGTTGGCCGCGAGCGCCATCGACAGCAGCGGCGCCCAGGCGAGCCACTGATCGAGCAGGATGACGAGGCCGAAGGCGAAGGCCGCGCGCACGCCCTCGACGAGGCTGAGCCCGCGTGGATCGAGAGCGATCGGGAGGCGCGCGAGGTCGCTGCCCGGCCGCCCGAGGCTGCCGCGCGCGCCGCGGCGCGGCGCATCGGGTTCCATCCGGCCGCGATGCGAGGGCGTGGAGAGTGGATCGGACAACCTGGGGCTCCGGCGGCAGGGGGCCGCCCGTCGGACTGATCTAGGTCGGCCGCCACCGCCGCGGTACCGGCGCAAGGGCATGGCAGCAGCGTGGCAGGGCAGAGCGGCAGGGCGTGGCAGCGGCGCGCCGGTCCAGAAAATGCCCGGCTCGCATGCGAGGCGCGCGCCATGCCTCCGGCCCTTCCCCCCGATCCCCCGGCCCTCGCCCGCCCGGCCCCGCCCTGCGACGCGGCGACCCGGGCGCAGGTGCTCGCGCCGCCCGCGCCCGGCGAACCCGGCCTCGCGCTCACCTGCAGCCTGCGGCTCGGGCCCGGTGAGCACGTGCTGCGGGAGATCGTGCTCGAAGGCGCGGCCGCCTCGGGCGTCACGATCACCTGCGACGGCGCCACGATCGGCTGGGCCGAGCCGCCCCCTCGCCTCGACCAGTTCGCCGTGGCGATCCGCTCGCGACCGTTGCCCGGGGGCGGCTGGGACCGGCCCTCCGGCATCACCCTGCGCGGCTGCGCCATCCTGGGCCACGTCCGGATCTGGGGGATGGGCGTCAACGGGCAGGCCGCGCCCCTGCGCGCCTCCTCGCACAGCCTCGGCCACACGGAGCGGGCCCAGGCCGCGGCGCCCACCGGAATCGCCATCCTCGACTCCACGATCACGGCGCTCGGCCACATCCCGCTCTATCTCGGGCCGGGCGTGACCCGAGTGACGCTGCGGGGCTCGCGCCTCGACGGGCGCTCGTCCGCGACGGCGCTCTACCTCGACGCCGAGAGCGCCGAGAACCGGATCGAGGACAACGACATCGCCGTCGAGACCGGCCGCGAGGCCGTGGCCGTCGACGGCTCGGCCCGCAACCGCATCACCGGCAACCGCATCACCGTCACGGGCGGCCTGATGGGGCAGGGGGCGGTGCGGCTCTACCGCAATTGCGGGGAGGGCGGCACGGTGCGCCACCAGACCCCGTCCGACAACGTGGTGACCGGCAACGTCTTCCGAGGCGGCGGCTTCCTCCGGGCCGAGCCGGTGGTGGTGAATTCCCGCGGGGGCTGGCGCCTCTATTGCGGCGAGGATCGGGGCTACTCCTTCGGCAGCAGCGCCGACGACCGCGACAACGGCACCGGCAACGTCGTCGCGCCGAACCGGGTGGAGTGAGGCGCGCCACCCCGTCCCGCGGGCCTCGCGCGCCGTCCGACGCCGGGGTCGGCTCCCCGCCGAGAGACCGCGCGTTCCAACAGGGACCGCGAGACGCCGACCCGACGGGGTTGGATACGGGCCTAGTTCCCCGCCATCACCAGCGCCCAGTAGCGCCGGTAGCGCGTCTCCGGCGCGTCGACCCGGGCGATGCCGATGCGGCGGATCTGCGGGATCAGCATGTTGGCGTTGTGCTGCGGCGACGCCTTCCAGCGGGCGAGGACCTGATCGAAGGTCTCCGAGCCGGCGCTGAGGTTCTCGGCCGTGTAGGTACGGCCGAGCCCGGCCGAGGCCATCCGCGCGGTGAAGGTGCCGCCGAGATCGTGGCTGAGCCGGCCGGCACCCGCGTTGTTGCCGGCCTGGAACGCGGCCGCCTTGACGAGGCCCGGATCGACGGTGACCGGCCCGAGCCCGTGCTGGGCCCGGTAGCGCGAGATCGCGGCGGCGGCCGCGGTCTCGTCGAGGATCACCGCGCTGGTCGGGCCCCCCGCCTCGGGCAGGATCGTGCCGCTGCCGCAGGCGGAGAGCGCCAGGGCCAGGAGCAGGGCGGCCGGGAGAGCGGCGGAGCGGGTGTTCGGCACGGGAGCGATCTGTGAGGCGGGATGTGCGGGGCGCAGGGCCTGCCTCTCCCGGGTGCCTGCGGCGAAACCGGGGCAGGCGCGCGCCTTCGCCGACGGCCGGCCCCGCCTGTGGCGGCCGGGACACGCCGTGGCCTCAGGCGGTCTCCACCAGGACGACGCTGCCGAAGGCGGCCAGAAGGGCGGCGTCGAGATGCCCCGGATCGGAGGCCATCATCGCGAGCGCCTCGGCGGCGGCGATCGGCGAGCGGTAGGCCCGCCGTTCCGTCAGCGCCGAGAACACGTCGCAGATCGCCACGAGGCGCGTGAGGTCGGAGATGGCGGAGCCCGCGAGCCCGTCCGGGTAGCCGCGCCCGTCGATGCGCTCGTGGTGGTGGCGCACGGCGTCGATCACGTCCGGCTCGGTATCGCCCTGCGCGAGGAGCAGATCGGCGCCGAGCCCGGGATGGCGCTGCATCAGGCGCATCTCCTCCGGCGAGAGCCGCGCGGGTTTGTTCAGGATCTCGGCGGGGATGCGCGACTTGCCGATATCGTGGAGCAGGCCGGAACGGACGAGGCGGCGGTGGTCGCGGTCGTTGAGGCCGAGGCGGGTCCCGAAGGCGGCGGCGTAGCCGGCCACGCTCAGGGTGTGCTGGTAGACGCCCGAATCGTGGCGCCAGACCACTTCGAGCCATGCGCGCACGCCCGCTTCGGAGACCGCTTCGAGCACCAGCGCGGTGCCCTGCTCGACCTCCGCCGGGTCGATCCGGGCACCGAGCGCGGCGCAGTCGAACAGGTCGGCGACCACGGTGGTCGCCGCGGCGCTGCGTTGGCCGAGGCTGCGCGCCGGGGCTGCAACGGCCGAGATCATCCCGAAGATGCCGGCGAGGACTGCCTCGCGCGGCGCGGCGGCCGAGAGGACGCGCGAGCGCGGCGGCAGCGGCCGGTCGACGGATCCGCCGCGGTTGAGGACGAGTTGCGGGACCCGGCGCCAGGGCCGGGCGTCGAGCGCCGGGACGGTGGTGGCGAGATTCGTCGCGTCGAGGTCGAGCACGAGGAGGTCGGGGCGCTCGGCCGGCAGGGGATCGCCCGCGCCGATCGCGCGGCACGCGGTCACCAGGGCCACGGCCCGGGCGAGCGCCTGGCGCTCGGCCGAGCGGTCGGACACCAAGAGGACGAACGGGGAACCGCCATCCTGCGTGCGGGCCGCCTGCGCCACGGTCAGCCCCCATCGATTCGGCCGCGTCAACGATTCGTTGACCCTATCACCGAATTGGTGAGCGAAACCTTTCGACCCGCGCGCAGGCAACCGGATCGGTCAGGCGCCGCAGGCTCTTCGCGGACCTCCGGGCCGAACCGCGCGGATCAGTCGAGGTACTGCCCGTAGGTGTCGACGTGGCGCGCGAGGCCGAGGCCGTGGTCGCGCACCAGCTGCTCGGCGCGCTCGGTCTCGCGCGCCTCGAGCGCCTTGATGATCGCCACGTGCTCGCGGATCGACTTCTCGGCCCGGTCGCCCTGGCGCAGCGCCGTGTTCCGGATGCCCCGCACGTGCATCAGCAGGTTGCTGGACAGGCCCGCGATCACGTCGCATTGGCCGAGCGAGATGATCTTCTGGTGGAAGCGGATGTTGGCGTCGGAATACTCGTCGATGTGCTCCGACGGGCGGCCCTCGTAGAATTCCGGGAATTCGTCGCTCAGCGACTTGAGCTGGGCGTCGGTGGCACGGGCGCAGGCGAGGCGCGCGGCCATGCTCTCGAGCGCGGCCCAGGCGTGGATCATGCCCACGATCTCGGCCCGGGTCTTCTTGATGACGAAGATGCCCCGGCGGGCCTCGGAGCGGACGAAGCCTTCCTGCTCAAGCACGGTGAGCGCCTCGCGCACCGGGGTGCGGCTGACGCCCAGATCCTGCGAGAGCTTGCGCTCATCGAGGCGGACCTCGTCGGACCGGCCGTACAGATCCATGTTGGTGATCGCGGATTTCAGCGCCTCGTAGGCCAGGGTCCGCAGGCTGGAACTCGCGACGATCGGCTTGATGGTGAGCTGTTCGGTATTCGACATCGCGGATCCGGTTTTCGAGCACGCCTACGTTTCTTCGGCCGCTTCCTGACAAGAGACCTAACCCAAACCCGATTGTGGTCCTAGCCGCACTCGGCCGCAGCCCACAATCGCGATGACCGCCGCGGGCGTTCGAGGCCGTCGCGGGCGGTTCCCGGGCAAGGATTCCGCTAGAGATCTGGGGGCCGGCGGCCCCGCGATCCAGGCGGGGCGCCCGCGGGTGCCCGATGGCCTCGGGCGCCCGCCGCGCGTAGAGAACGGGCGGGGCGCGTCGGGGCGCCGGGATCCCGCGCGGGCAGGAGCGTGTTCATGGTGCGTCACGACAGCTTCCGCGTCCGCCAGAGCCTGGTCGAGGCGGCCCGCAGCCTGGAGGCGCTCGGGCTGACGCAGGGCACGGCTGGCAACGTCAGCCTGCGCCACGGGGACGGGCTGCTGATCACCCCGTCCGGCCTGCCCTGCGCGCGCATGGGCCCGGACGACATCGTGTTCCTGGCGCTCGACGGCAGCTACGACCATCCGCTCAAGCCCTCGTCGGAATGGCGCTTCCACCGCGACATCCTCGCGGCGCGCCCCGAGATCGGGGCCGTCGTCCACGCCCACCCGACCTACGCCACCGCCTTCGCCATGTGCCGGATGGAGATCCCGGCCGTGCATTACATGATCGCGGCGGCCGGCGGCCCGACGGTGCGCTGCGCCGGCTACGCCACCTTCGGCACGCCCGAACTCTCCGCCCAGGCGCTCGCCGCCCTCGAGAGCCGCACCTGCTGCCTGCTCGCCAACCACGGCACGATCGCCACCGGGCCCGACCTCGAACGGGCGCTCTGGCTCGCTGTGGAGCTGGAGACGCTGTGCCGGCAATACGCCGTGGCGCTCCAGGTCGGCACGCCGGTCTTGCTGCCCGACGACGAGATCGCCCGCAACGTCGAGAAGTTCAGGAGCTACGGTCCGAAGGCCGGGCAGGCCTAGGGCCGCCCCGGAACCCGGCAGGCGGGGCAGCGGTTCCAGCCCCGCGCCGGCCGGGCGCCGCTGCGCCGACCCGGCATCCGCTTCGGTGGTGGGCACAGCAATGGACGCCCGCTCTCAGCCGCCGAGGATCGTGCCCACGGCGAGGCCGCCCGACCGCGCGAACTCGCCGGCAGACATCTTCTTGCCGCCCTCGGCCTTCAGCTTGAGCACTTCGATCTGGCCCCCCTGCGCGGTGACGCGGATCGAGTCCGCCTCCACCGCGACGACCTCGCCGAGCTTGCCCTTGACGGCGCCGAGCGTCCGCACCGGGTGCAGCCGCGCGTCGAAGATCTGCAGCTTCTGGCCGTTCAGGGTCGTCCAGGCGCCGGGCGCCGGGTTCGCCGCACGGATCACGTTGTAGATGTGGCCGGCATGGGACGCCCAGTGGATCTCCGCCTCGCGGGCGCGGAACCAGCCTTCGTAGCTCGCCGCATCCTCGTCCTGGTCGATCTCGATGTGGCGCTGGGCCACCACGAGGTCGGCGGCCTCCAGCATGGCGTCGACGCCCAGCGGGAAGAGCCGGCCGAAATAGACGTCGCCCAGGGTGTCGTCGGGACCGATCTCGCAGGTCTTCTGCAGGATCACCGGTCCCTCGTCGAGGCCGTCGGTGGGGCGGAAGATCGTCAGGCCCGTCTCCGCATCGCCCTTGGCGATCGGCCAGTTGATCGAGGACGGCCCGCGATAGCGCGGCAGCAGCGAGGGATGGTACTGAATCGTGCCGTGCTTGGGGATGTTGACGAAGCTCTGCGGCGCGAATTGCAGCACGTAGGCCATCACGCCGATATCAGCGTTTAGGCCCTGCATGGCGGCCTCCGCCTCGGCGCTCTTCAGGTTCGGGAACTGGAAGACCTGAAGGCCCTTCTCCAGCGCCGCCGTCTTGAGGACGTCGGGCTTGGCGCCCTCCTTCTCGGGCGCGCAGAACACGCCGGCCACCGTATCGCCGCGGGCGAGGAAGGCCTCCAGCACGGCCTTGCCGAAATCCTGCTGACCGATGAAGGCGATGCGCATGCAGACTCCGGGGGGTCCGCCCGGGCGTGCCGCGGGCGATGGGGGGTTTCGTTCGGGAGGTGGGACGGGGCGCCCCACTCTCACGTGGCGTCGCGCGCCGGGGCGTCGCCCGGCGCGCGGGCGGGCCTATTCGGCGGCGATCTTCTGCACGGCGCCGATGGCGCCCGAGCCCGCGATCTCCGCGACCTCGGTCTCGGTGTAGCCGAGGACGTCGCGCAGGATCTCGTCGGTGTGCTCGCCGAGCAGCGGCGAGCGCGTCACCTCGACCGGGCTCGCCGAGAGCTTGATCGGGCTTCCGACGCTCAGGTACTTGCCCCGGGTCGGGTGGTCGACCTCGACGATGGTGCCGGTCTTGCGCAGGCTCTCGTCCTCGGCGATCTCCTTCATCGACAGGATCGGCCCGCAGGGGATGTCGAACTTGTTGAGGATGTCCATCGCCTCGAACTTGTCGTGCTTCATCGTCCACGCCTCGATGCGCGTGAAGATCTCGTTCAGATGCGGCAGGCGCGCCTTCGGCGTGGCGTAGTTCGGGTCGGTCTTCCAGCTCGGCTCGCCGATGATGTCGCAGATCGGCTCCCAGACCGGGCCCTGCGTGATGAAGTAGATGTAGGCGTTGGGATCGTGCTCCCAGCCCTTGCACTTCAGGATACGCCCGGGCTGGCCGCCGCCGGAATCGTTGCCCGCCCGCGGGGTCGCCTCGCCGAAGGGCACGCCCTCGCCGAACTGGCTGTACTCCTTGAGCGGGCCGTGCTGCAGGCGCTGCTGGTCGCGCAGCTTCACGCGGCAGAGGTTGAGCACGCCGTCCTGCATGGCGCAGTCGACCTTCTGGCCAAGACCGGTCTGGGTGCGGTGGTACAGAGCGGTGACGATGCCGAGGGCGAGGTGCAGGCCGGTGCCAGAATCGCCGATCTGCGCGCCGGTCACCATCGGGATGCCGTCGCGGAAGCCCGTGGTCGAGGCGGAGCCGCCGGCGCACTGGGCGACGTTCTCGTAGACCTTGCAATCCTCGTATCGGCCCGGACCGAAGCCCTTCACCGAAGCCAGGATCATGCGCGGGTTGGCCTCGTGGATCTTCTCCCAGGTCAGGCCCATCCGGGCGAGCGCGCCGGGTGCGAAGTTCTCGACGAGGACGTCGCATTCCTTGACGAGCCGCCAGAGCACGTCCTTGCCCTTGGGGTTCTTCGAGTCGAGCGTGATCGAGCGCTTGTTGTGGTTCAGCATGGTGAAATACAGGCTGTCCACATCCGGGATGTCCTGCAGCTGGCCGCGGGTCGCATCGCCGACGCCGGGACGTTCCACCTTGATCACGTCGGCACCGAACCACGCGAGCAGCTGCGTGCAGGTGGGACCGGACTGAACATGGGTGAAGTCCAGGACTTTGACGCCTTCCAGGGCCTTGCTCATCGTCTCGCTCGATCTGAAACCGGTTGCTCGGATTACGGAGGCCTGCGCCCTTATCGGATCTTCAGAGCCGTCCGCACGGGAAATGGGTCATCGCGCGCGCCGCCGGACCCGCTGGTATGTGCAGTTCTTTATACACCAGTCGATGCGTCCTGTCCGCGGCACGCCGCGCGAGGACATCTCCGATCGGGTCGGTTCAGGGGAGGGGGGTGCGGCTCAGCCGCTGCGGGGTTCGCGCCCGCGCCGCGGGCCGGGCAGGCCGCGCGCGGCCGGACAGCCTCCCCGCGGTCCATGCAGTGTCCCTCCGAATCTGCCGCGGCGCCGCTTCGTGGCGGCACCGTCGTTCTTGAGCGTGCATTCTCCGACGTCCTGCGGCAGCGAGCGCACGATCGTCGCCGCAGAAGCGTCGATGACGGTTGGCATGCCAGATGCCAACTGTCAAACTAAGGTCCGTGGCGCGCGGGAGCCTGTCCATCGCCGCCTTGTCGCGGCGGCACGGTATCCCGGACCGGCACCGGCCTCAAGCGAGGCAGGCGCGATCCGCCGCGCACGAAGTCGGCCGGAGGTCGGTCTTGAGCCGCGCAACACAATGTCCCGGGCTTTTGCGGCGCACAAACAACCGGTTTCGCACCGCGAGATGGCCGGGGTCGTCTTGGCAAGCCGGTGCCGGGCGTTCATCTTACGCCTCAAGACTGCAAGGGAAGCGGTCTCGACGAGGGAGAGCCGTCCATGCTGGCGAGCAGCCGTTTGATCAAATCCTCCTGGATCGCCGTCGAGGTCACGCCGGAGCGGGCGGAGCGCGTCCTGGTGGTGGAAACCTACATCGCGGTGAGCCCGCTCGAGCGGAACTACGATGCGGGCCAATACGAGAAGGTGGTCGGCTGCGTGCGCCGCGTGCTCGCCGCCCATCCCGAGATCGACCGCGCCTCCATCCTGAGCATGCACCGCGACGCGGGCTGCACCGCCCTGTTCCGGGAAGCGACGGCGGCCGCCTGAGACGCGTCCCCGGCTCTCCGGTGCCCGCCCGCCGGGTCGCCGGCGCCCGCTCCCGCACGGACGGGTGAGGCGATGACGGAGCGCGGCCCCTGGAACCCCGGGATCGAGTCGGTCCTGCCGCGGGCCTTCCTCCCGCTCGCGACGGTGTTCCGCCCCGAGAACGTGACGACGCCCTTCGACGTCGCGCGCGAACTGGCGGATTTCTCGGGCCTCGCCCTCACCGAGGTCGTCGCGTTCCGGCCCGAGCGCCTCGCCCAGCACGAGATCCTGATCCGCGTGATGGCGGATCTCGCCGTGCCGATGGGCGAGACCTACGGCGATCTCGGCGTCAATTTCCGGGCGATCGTCGCGCGCATCCTCGCCGGCTACGTGGACCCGAACCGCGCGGCGATTCTGGCCTGCCACGCCGAGGTGCGGGAGACCCTGTCGGCGCGCATCGCCGCCGCCCTCGAGGCGATCCTCGAGGCGCCGCCGGAGCCCGAGCCGGCGCGGCGCTCGCTCTGGCAGCGCTGGTTCGCCGAGGCGCCCCCCGCGCCGACGGGGCCGAAGCCCGCACCCGAGACCCTGGCCCTGGCGCGCCTCGCCGAATGGGGCGGACGCCTGCGGACGGAGGCCGGCGATACCGGGGGCGATCCGGTCGAGGCCGCGGCCTGCGCCGGCCTCACCCGCGCGCTGTCCAGCCTGATCCGCCATCGCGGCGGCCTCGTGGGCGACCGGGCGCTGGTGCGCGACCTAGCCCTCACCCTCGCCCTCAACGAGGCCGCGAGCGACCGGATCGGCCGCCTGCTCGAGCCGTGGTTCGCCGAAGCGGTGGAGCGCGAGGGCTACACCGCGATCCGTCCGCAGGCGCACCCGGTCATCATGAACGTGAAAGGGGCCTCGGCCTCGGGCAAGAGCACCATGCGCCCGTTCCAGCGCGCGCTCGCCGGGCGGCTCGGGACGGCGTGGTCGAACTTCGCGGTCATCACCCCGGACATCTGGCGCAAGTTCCTGCTCGATTACGACAGCATCGGGCCGGCCTCGGGCTATGCCGGCACGCTCACCGGTCACGAGGTCGAGATCGTCGACCGCAAGCTCGACCGCTACATGGCTCGCAAGGCGCGGGAGGGCCGGATGACCCACCTGCTGATCGACCGCTTCCGCTTCGACAGCTTCAACGCCGTCTCGGGCACGCAGGACGGCAGCCAGTTGCTGACGCGCTTCGGGCACCGCGTCTTCATGCTGTTCATGATCACGCCGCCCGAGGCCACGGTCGAGCGGGCGTGGCTGCGCGGCCTCCAGTTCGGGCGCTTCAAGGCGGTGGACGATCTCCTCGCCCACAACGTCGAGGCGTTCTCCGGGATGCCGCGGCTGTTCTTCACCTGGGCGCTGAACGCCGAGAAGGACGTGCACTACGAGTTCCTGGACAACAGCGTGCCGCTCGGCGAGCGCCCGCGCACGGTGGCCTTCGGCACCAACGCGGACCTGACCATCCTCGATCTCACCGGCATCCTGGCGATCGAGCGCTATCGCCGGATCGACATCGAGGCTCGGTCGCCCGAGGCGGTCTATCCGAGCGCGGCGGCCCTCGCCCCGGAGCGCAACACCGAGTTCCTGCGCCAGTGCGTCCGGCGCATGCGCAGCGTCCGCTTCGCGGATCCCGCCAGCGGACGGATCTACGCCTGCTACGAGAACGGCCGCCTCGCCTGCCTCGACCGGGCGCTGCTGACCCGTGTCCTCGAGGGTCCGGACGCCCGGGCGGCGCTGGCCGCGATCGGCGGCGCCCGCCCGGAGACGATCCCGGAATGCCCGAGCTGTCCGCCGCTCGCGCCCGCTCAGACCCTGACGCTCGGCGCCTGGGGGGATGCGGAGGAGCGGATCGGCGCCGAGGCCGCGGGCTGAAGCCGCCCGCACGCGCGATCCGTTCTCCGCGCCCGGTTCAGGCGCGCTTGGCCGGCAACAGGATCTCGACCAAGGTGCCCTCGTCCTTGCGGCTGGAGATCCGCAGCGACCCGGCATTGGCCTCGACCAACGCCTTCGTCAGGGGCAAGCCCAGCCCGCTGCCGAGGCCGTTACCGAGATCGGAGCGGGGCGTCGCGCCGCGGAACGGTTCGAGCGCGGCGGCGAGTTCCTCCGGCGACATCCCGCCGCCGGTGTCGCGGACCCGCAGGGCGATGCCGTCGTTCTCGGCCGGCATGGTCGAGACGATGACCTGACCTCCGGCGCCGGTCAGCCGGATCGCGTTGCCGATCACGAGGCGGGCCGCGCGCGACAGAGTCGCCGCGTCGCCCTGGAGCGGCGCCAGCCCCTCGGCGAAGCTCGTGCGGAGCAGGATCCGGGCCCGGCTCGCCTCGGGCTGGAGATCAGCGACGCAGGCGGCCACGAGCTCGTTCAGGGGCAGCGACGCCGCCGTGAGCGCCTCGCCGCCCGACTCGAGGCGCGCGAGATCGACGAGATCGGAGACCAGGGTCAGGACCTGCTCACCGGCCGCGTGGATGTCGTGGAGGTAGGCCCTGTAGCGGGCGTGTCCGAGCGGACCGTCGGTCTCGCTGAGCATCGCGTCGGCGAAGCCCAGGATCGCGGTGAGCGGCGTGCGGATCTCGCGGTCGAGCTCGCCGAGGAAGCGGGTCGAGGCGCGTCCGGGCTCGGCGCGTCCGGGCTCGGCGCGCTCAGGCACCGGCTCGCGCAGCAGCACCGCGACCCGGTCGGGCCCGAGGCGCAGGACGCGGAGGAGGGCGGGGCGCGCCGGCAGCGCGATCGCTCGGGGGAAGCCGTCGGCGGCCTCGAGGGCGGCGCGGACCGAGTCCGCATCGGCGGCCGGCACCAGCGCGGCGAGCGCCGAGCCGACGAGTTCCCGCGGGTCGCCCGCGAGGAAGGCGGCTGCGGCGCGGTTCAGGGTGAGCAGGCGGCCGGTGCCGTCCAGGACGGCGACGCCCTCCTCCACGTGGTCGAGCGCGGCCAGAGCGTCGGTGCCGCCTCCGTCCCGGTAGATCCGCGCCGGCGCGTCGCCGCGCACCGGCCGCATCAGCAGGGCGATGGCCGGGCCGCCGGACCAGGGCAGCTGCGCGCGCTCCAGCTCGATCGCCCGGCCGCTGCCGTCGGCCGCCTCGATCGCCAGCGTCACCGGGGATGCGCCGATGCCGGCATGGCGCTCCGGCGGCAGGCCGCGGAAGAGCCGGTCGAGGCCCGCCGCCCGGATCCGCTCGAGGCTGTCGTAGCCGGTGAGTTGCAGCAGCCCGCGATTGGCCGCCAGGACGGCGTCGCCGCGATGGACCAGGACGGCGAGCGGCAGGGCGTCGAGGAGGGCGGCCGGATCGGGCGGGCCCTCGGCGCGGGCTCCCGGGAAGGGCGTCACCGAGCCGCCGACGCGCTCGCCGGCCGCGTCGGCCTCGTCGGCCGCCTCCGGGGCCGCGTCACCGGCATAGCGCGCCCCGAGAGCGCGGGCGATCTCCCGGAACGCGGCGTGCTCGGTGAGGGAGAGCGCCGCCTCCGGCGGATCCGGCTCGGGAGCCGGGGCGGGTTCGGGCAGCGCCGGCACCGCCGCCGCCTCGGGCGCCTCGACATCGGCGGGCCGTGCGGTGTCGACCTCCGGTTCATCGAGCGCGTCCTCATCGAGCGCGTCGGGCGGCACCACGAGCCGCGGCTCCGCCGGAGCCACGGCGGCGGCCGGCAGCGCGGCTTGAACCGGCGGAGGAGCGGCTTGGGGAGGAGCGAATTCGGGCGGATCGGATTCAGGCGGCGCGGCTTGAGGCAGCCCGGCTTGGGGCAGCCCGGCTTGGGGCGGCGCGGCTTGGGGCGGCGCGGCTTGGGGCTTCCGATCGCTCCCGAACCAAGTCTGGCCGAACCATGCCGCGAAGAGCGGCGCGGCCAGCGAGGCCAGAGCCATCGGGTCGGTCGTCAGCGCGGGCGCGGGCGCGGGCCGCTGCACCGCCGGCTCGGATGCGGGCATCCCTGCAGCCTCGGAGACCTCGGCGGGCTCCGGCGCGGCGGACCCGGGCGGCGACGCGACGGGCGCCTCGGCCGTCGGGCGCGGGATCGGGCTCACGGCGCGGACGATCCCGAAGCCGCCGTATCCGGTGAACGGCTGGGCGGTGCGGGCGAGCGGCGCGCCAGACAGGTCGGTGGCGAGCTGCAACCCGGCCTCCGAGAGGTCGAGCGCGACGGACAGGCCCCGGAAGGTGCGGTGCTCCGCGAGCGCGGCGAGCAGGGCGTCGGCCCCGTGCAGGCGGCCGGCCTCCGCCAGCCCCGCCCAGCTGCGCCCGGCGAACTGCGCGAGGGCGTCGTGCCCGTCCGAGAGCTGCGTCAGGGTGCCGCCCGCGTCGCTGCGCCAGAGGAAGCGATTGCCCGCGCGCGGCACCGGGGACGCGGTCGCCTCCGGCTCGTCAGGGGCCGAGGGTTCGGGCGAAACGTCTGGCTCCGGACTGTTCTGGAGCAGGGTCGGGCGGGCGGGCGCAGGCGCGCGCCGGGGCGTGGGGGCGGAATCGGTCGCCAGAAGGATCACCGGCCGCCCGTCATCCGCCGCCGCGCGGGCGAGCAGGCACAGGCTCGGCTGCGCGATCCCGGTGCCCGCGAGGCGCAGGCGGGTGAGCCGGGGCGCGGGACCGTGCCCGGCGCCCTGGGCGATCTGGCGGGCCAGAGTCGGGGCGAGGCGGCCCTGCGGAGCGAGGGACGCGACGAGCGCGCGCGCCGATTCGGACGCATCCAGGATGTTCGCGCCGTCGCCGTCGAGGACCAGCCGGACGGCGGCACCTGCGAGGCGCGAATCGGCGTTCCAGACCGCGAAGGCCGCGGCGAGGCCCGGCCTGCCCTCCTGCTCGACGTCCACCTCCGACCCGCCCAATCCCGTCCCCCCGGCCATCGCATCCGCCCGGCGCGGCCTATACGCCCGGCGGGAATATTCTACCCTGCCCAACGCCGACGGCTGGACACTTCAGTCCACCGTCACACGTTTACCTCATGTCAACCTTAATGGCTCCGGCAGGGCTGGCATTCGGCGTCGCACGTGCTATTGTGCACTGCACAATGCGCCCCGACAGGCGTAACGAGAGGAGACGACATGAGCAACACCCCGAACTACGAAGTCCCGACCGAGATGCGCGACTTCGCCGAGAAGAGCGTCGAGCAGGCCCGCAAGGCGTTCGACAGCTTCATCGGCGCTGCGCGCCGCACCGCGGAGACCGTGCAGGGCTCCGCCGAGGTCGCCCGCACCAACGCCCAGGACGTCTCGTCCCGCGGCTTCGAGTACGCCGAGCAGAACGTCAACGCCGCCTTCGATCTCGCGCAGAAGCTCGTCCGCTCGCGCGACATCCAGGAGGCCATGCAGCATCAGGCCGAGTTCGTTCGCAGCCAGTTCGCCGCGATCCAGTCGCAGGCCAAGGAGTTCAGCGGCCTCGCGCAGAGCGCGATGCAGCAGAGCGCCGAGCGCGCCAAGTCCGTCATGCAGGAGGGTGCCGACACCGCCCGCAAGGCGATGGAGCAGGGTGCCAACACCGCCCAGCAGACCATGCATGACGCCCAGAACGCCGCCGAGAAGGCCTCGCACTAACGGCGTTGTCGGCCTCGCCGACACCGGTCGATAAGGCGGCCCGCTCCGGTATCCGGGGCGGGCCGTCTCGTTTTCGCCCGCATTGCCGCGAATCAGGGGGCCGCACCGGCGTGGTCCGGATGGGATGGAGAGAGTGTCCATGCGGCAGAAGCGCAATCTCGGCCTCGCGGCCGTCCTGCTGGCGGCCGCGGTCACGGCCGGCCCGGCCCTCGCCCAGTACGATGAGTACGTCGCGCCGCCCCCGCGCCGCGGCGGCTACGACCGCCCGGTGCGTCCGGATCCGCGCCGCCCGGTCGGCTTTAACTGCGATGCGGTGCAGCAGGGCCTCTCGGGCCCGCAGCCCTATTCCTGCCCGCTGCCCGGTCCGCGCCCCCTCGGCGCGCGCTGCTTCTGCGACATGCCGATCGTGGCGTTCAGCCCGCCGCAGACCGCGGTCGGCCGCGTGGTGCCGTAGGGGCCCGCTCCCGGATCCGTTCGAGTCGGGATCCGCGGCCACGCCCGTCGCGGAAGCGCTGCGGTGTCGCCGGCTGGGCACAATCCTCGAAGAACGCGCCCGCTCCATTGACGCCGACGGCTTCCTCGGGCCTCTTGGGCGGCGACGGTTCCCCGCGAGGGGATCAAAAGGGAACGCGGTGAGGGCAAGCCCGAGAGGGATCCGCCCGAAGCCGCGGCTGTCCCCGCAACTGTAAGCGGCGAGTCCTTCATCACGGCGTCACTGGGCATCCGGATCCGCGAGGGTCAGGGCCTGGGAAGACGATGAGAGGGCAGCGACCCGCGAGCCAGGAGACCTGCCGTCAGCCGTGGTCACACGCGAAACGCGTCGGGCGGGGTGTCCTGACGGGTGCTGGGACGTCCGTGCCGAGGCTCGGACGGCACGGCCTCGTTCGCGGTGACGTGCCACAGCAAGCGCGCCCGCGACGCCGTCCCCGATGCCCGGTTTCCGAAAGACGCCAGAGATCCGCATGCGAGAGCGCATCGTCCGCGGGACGACGCGCCGCCCGCCCGCGCGCCTCGGCGCGATCGACACCAGATTTGTAATGTTATTACACTGCAAATGAGGCAGAGGGTCCGGCAGCGCCGCGCTGGGACCGTCTCTCACCATGTCTCGAAACCGTGCCCGTCCGGGGCCGCACGCCGCGGCCCCCCTGTGTTTGCTCCTCGTCCTGCCGGCCTGTCCCGCCGCGGCGCAGGACGCCGTCACCCTCGACCAGCTCTCGGTGGAGGGGGAAGGCGTCGGCCCGTCCCGCGCCGTGCCGACGGGTCTGAACCTGCGCACGCCGGATCGGACGGCGAGCCGCCTCGGCCTCACACCGCTGGAGACTCCGGCGAGCCTCGATATCGTCCCCGGCGAGACGGCGCGGCTGCGCGGCCAGGACACCATCGCCGACGCGGTCACCCAGGACGCCACCGGCCTCACCTCCATCGCCTCGCCGGGCAACGGCAACGGCGCCTTCACGGCGCGCGGCTTCGCGGGACCGAACTCGATCCAGCAGCTCTACGACGGCACCCGGTTCTACGTCGGCGCCAACACCGTCACCTTCCCGTTCGACACCTGGACCGTCGAGCGCATCGATGTGCTGCGCGGGCCGGCCTCCGTGCTCTACGGCGACGGCGCGATCGGCGGCGTGATCAACGTGGTGCCCAAGAAGCCGGTCTTCGTGCCGGTGAACGCGGCGCGCGCCGTGGTCGGAACGGACGGTATCGCCCGCCTCGCCTTCGATTCGGGCGGCGCGCTCGGGCAGGCCGAGTTCGGCAACACCTTCGCCTACCGCCTCAACCTCAGCGGCAACCGCGGCGACGGCTGGGTCCATCCGGTCGGCGATTTCCGCAACCTCGCGGTCTCAGCGGCGCTCCTGTTCCAGCCGAGCCCGGATTTCGCCGTCACCCTGAGCCACGATCTCGGCTACCAAGAGCCCGCGCGCTACTGGGGCACGCCGCTGGTGAACGGCCGGATCCCGGACCTGATCCGGTTCGCCAACTACAATGTTCGCGATCCGAAGATCACCTGGGCCGACACCTGGACCCAGCTCAAGGCCGAGTGGACGCCCACGGCGGACCTCACCATCCGCAACACGGCCTACCGGCTGACCAGCCGGCGTCACTGGCTCGACGTGGAGCAATACGCCTTCAACCGGGCAACGGGCCTCGTCGACCGGGGCGATTACCTGGAGATCTATCACAGCCAGGAGCAGGTCGGGGACCGCCTCGACGCCACTCTGCGCGGCACGCTGTTCGGCCTGCCGAACCAGTTCGCGGCGGGCTTTGACGTGAACCACATCGATTTCCGGCACACCAACAACTTCTATTTCGACCAGAGCACCAGCGTGCCGCTGACCGGCTACGATCCGGGCGTCTTCCCGCAGGAGGGCCGCGCCCGGCCCGCCTACGCGACGCGGACGAGCCAAGCCTCGGTCTTCGCCGAGGACCGGCTGATCCTCACCGAGCGGCTCTCTTTCCTGACGGGAGTCCGGCTCGACATGCCGGTCCTCCGCCGCCAGGACTTGCAGACGGGCGCCGCGTTCGAGCGGAGCTTCCAGGCGCTCGGATACCGCTTCGGCCTCGTCTACAATCCGACGCCGGACAGCGCGCTCTACGCCCAGTACAGCTTCGCCACAGATCCGGTGAACAGCCTCATCACCCTGTCGCAGTCGCTCGCCGGCTTCCAGCTCGCCACCGGCACGCAGATCGAGGTCGGCGCCAAGGGCCTTGCCTTCGACGGGGCGCTGGAATGGACGCTGGCGGGCTACCGCATCGTCAAGGACAACCTGATCTCGGCGGTGCCCGGCCAGCCGACCCTGGCGACGCAGGTCGGGAGCCAATCCTCGCACGGCGTCGAGCTGGCCCTCGGCTGGCGCTTCGCCCCGAGCTGGCGCCTCGACGGCAACATCGCCCTGCTGCAAGCCCGCTACGAGCGGTTCGACCAGAGCGTGGGCGGCGCGACGGTCTCCTATGCCGGCAACCAGCCGATCGACGTGCCGGAGCGGGTGGCGAACCTCTGGCTGATTTGGGACCTCGACCGGGCCTGGACGGCGCGGATGGGCCTGCAGAACGTCGGCTCGGTCTACAGCGATTTCGGCAACACCGCGCGGCGCCCGGGCTACACCCTCGCCAACCTCGTCCTCGACCATCAGGTCACTGCGGAATCCCGGCTGTCGCTCCGCGTCTACAACCTGTTCGACACGGTCTACGCGATCAGCGGCAACGCGGTCGGCGGGGTGGGGACCAACTGGCTCCTCGGCCGGCCGCGCTCGGTCGAAGTCGCCTATACGGTGACGTGGTGATGCGTCGCGGCCTGCGGCGGCTCGGCAAGCTCGGCCGGCGCTGGCTGATCCTCGGGCATCGCTGGATCGGGATCGCCACCGGGCTGTTCTTCGCCCTGTGGATCGGCTCGGGTCTCGTGATGCTGTACGTGCCGTTCCCGGTGCTGACGGCATCCGAGAGCCTCGACCGGCTGCCGCCGATCGACGGGGCGCGGATCGCTATATCCGCCGACGCGGCGCTCGCCGCGGCCGGGCTCGCCGAGGCGCCGGCCAGCTTCGGCCTCGAGATGCGCGACTCCGTGCCGGTCTACCGGATCGTCGGCCGGGACGGGGCGCGCACCACCGTGTCGGCGGAGAGCGGCGCCCGGCTCGGGCCGGTCTCGGACGCGGAGGCGCTGCGCATTGCCAGTGGCGGCCCGGCGGCGCGGAGCGATCCGGTCGAGCGCGACCAGTGGACCGTCACGGCCCGCTACGACCCGCTGCGGCCCTTCCTGAAGGTCGCGCTGGGCGATGCGGCGGGAACCGAGCTCTACGTCTCGCGGCACACCGGCGAGATCGCCCTCGACACCACCCGGTCCGAGCGCGCCTGGAACTGGCTCGGCTCGGTGCCGCACTGGATCTACCTGACACCCCTGCGCGCCCGGGCGGAGCTGTGGCGGACCCTCCTGCTCTGGCTGTCCGGGCTCGCCGCGCTGGGCGCCCTCAGCGGCGGCACGATCGGGATCTGGCGCCTGCGGCTGCGGCGGCGCTACGCCGCCGGCCGGGTGACGCCCTATCGCGGGCTGGCGCGCTGGCACCACCTCGCGGGACTCGCCGGAGGCCTCGGGCTCACCGCCTTCATCCTCAGCGGGTGGCTCTCGATGAATCCGAACCGCTGGTTCTCTGCGGCCGCGCCGCCCGCCGCGATCCTCGCCGCCTACGCGGGCATTCCGGGCCCGGTCGGGATCGACGCGGCGGCGCTCGCGCGCCTCGCGCCGCCCGGGACGCGCCGGGTCCGGTTCGTCGCGCTCGGCGGGCGCTGGTGGGCGGCGGCGGATGACGGGCGCGGCGCGGGAGGCGCCGGTGCCGCACCCGATCCGGCCATGATCGCCGCGGCGGCCGCGAACGCCGTCGCGGCCGGGCGCCTGCGGGGGGCGCGGCTGCTCACGGCCTTCGACGCCTACTGGTACCCGCACGGGACCGATCCGCGGCCCCTCCCGGTCCTGCGCCTGCGCTTCGACGACCCGGCCGCCACCTGGTTCCACATCGATCCCCGGACCGGCGCCATGCTCAACCGGCTCGACCGGTCGGGCCGGCTGAACCGCTGGCTGTTCGATGCGCCCCACCGCCTCGACCTCCCTGGACTGGTCGAGCACCCGGCGGCGCGGATCGCCGTGCAATGGCTCCTGAACGGGCTCGCGGCCGCGATCGCCCTCACCGGCCTCGTCGCGGGCTGGCGCCGCTTGGTCCGGACGCCCTGATCCGCCTTCCGAGCGCGGCTCGGACGCTTCGCGCCGGGATCGCCAGCGGGTATGCAGGGCCGGGATCCAAGACCAGGTGGCGCATGGCCGATCGACCGCTCGCACTCGGCATCATCGGCGCCGGCATCATGGGCGAGCGCATGCTCCGCGCCGTCGCGGCGCAGACGGTTCCGAGCGTCCGTGTCGCTGCCCTGTGGGATCCGGCACCCGCGGCCCTGGCGCGCGCGGCCGTCTCGTTCCCGGACGTGCCGCAGGCGGCGGATGCGGCGGCCCTCATCGCGGCCAGCACCTGCGTCTACGTCGCGTCGCCGCCGGCCTCGCACCTCGTCCATGCCCGCGCGGCGCTCGCGGCCGGCCGCAGCGTGTTCTGCGAGAAACCCCTCGCCGTCGACGTCGCCCGGGCCCGCGCCTTCGTGGCGGAGGCCGGGGACCGGGGCGCGGTGAACTTCCCGTTCGCCTCCTCGCCGGGCGTCGCCACCCTCGCGGCCTGGATCGCGGACGGGGCGGTCGGACGGGCCCGACGTCTGACCATCGAGGTCGCCTTCGCCCGCTGGCCGCGCCCCTGGCAGGCCGATGCCGCCGGCTGGCTCGATGCGCGCGCCGAGGGCGGCTTCACCCGCGAGGTGGTCTCGCATTTCCTCTTCCTGAGCCGGCGCCTCGTCGGGCCGCTGCACGGGCTGCGCGCCGCGACCGCCTTTCCCGAGCCCGGCCGGTCCGAGCGCGCGATCGAGGCCACGCTGTCGGCGGGCGCCGTGCCGGTCGTCCTGACCGGCCGGGTCGGCGCGACCGAGAGGGACGACCACAACACCTGGACGCTGGAGGGCGATGCGGGCGCGGTCCGGCTGCGCGACTGGGCGATCGCGGAACGGCGCCGGCCCGACGGGTCCTTCGAGCCCGCGCCGGACGCGATGGCCAACGACCGGGCGCGCATGGTCGCGCTCGGGCGCCAGCTCGAAGGCCTCGTGAGTATGGCCCGGGGGCACCCCCATCACCTCGCCACCTTCGCGGAGGCGCTCGAGGTCCAGGAAACGGTCGAGGGCATTCTCTCGGCCTGAGGCAGGCCCGGATCGGCACCCGGAGACAGGTTTCGTGCTGGTCGCGGGCTTGCACGTGTCCCAGCGCACAGCAGCGGGTTGTCTCATTATCGGACAGCTACGATGCCGATTCACTGGAACTGCCGCCATGCTGGCATTCAACCCGTCCCAGACCCGTCAGACCGCCCTTGCCGCGCGGCGGGCCGTCGCCCTCGCCAACGCGAACTGGTTCCGCGCGATGGCGTGGCGCGCCCTGCGGGACGGCCAGCCGAACGGCGCGCAGCGCGCCGCCAATGCGCGAGCCGCGGCACGCATCGTGTTGCGCCAAGCGCGACGGGACGCGCTGGTCTACAGGATGGCGACCGAGGCGCTCGGAAGCGCGAGCAGCGCGCGTCTGGACGGCCCGGCACTTCTGCTGCGAGAGGACGGACAATAAGGATGGCCGCGTGACGATTGACCGCCGCTGGACGGTGACGGGCTCGACTTATCCGCTGGCGGATCGCTGGATCCGCGTCCGGGCCGACGATTGCATCACGGAGGCGGGCGTCCACGTCGCGCCCTATTACGTCCTCGAATTCAGCGACTTCGTGCACGTGCTCGCCGAGGACGAGGACGGCCGGATCGTGCTGGTCCGCCAGTACCGGCACGGCTGCGCCGGCGACAGCCTGGAACTGCCGGGCGGAATCGTGGATCCGGGCGACCCCGATATCCTGGGCACCGGCGCGCGGGAGCTTCAGGAGGAGACCGGCTACGTGGGCGGCCGGCACGAGCACCTCATCTCGCTCAGCGTCGACCCGGCGCGCTACGCGAACCGGCTTCACCTCGTCCGCGCGACGGGCGTCCGGCCCGGCCCCGCCAATCCCGAGGCGACCGAATCGATCGAGGTCGTGCTGGTGAGCCGGGACGAAGCGATGCGGATGGCCGTCTCCGGGGCGATCCTGAACGCGGCGCATGCCGGCCTGCTCCTGATCGGCCTGTCGCGGCCCTGACCCGGCGCGGCTCCGCGCCCTGCTCGCCTGCCGTGCGTGGACGTGAAGGCCGGCTCGGCGGAGGAAGGTCCGGGACCTCGATGATCCGGAGCCAATTCCTCGCGACGCGATCGGTCAAGTCCCTAGTCCGGGATCGCGTAGCCGATCGCCGAGAAGGTGAGGGCCATCGCGGTGACGCCCGCCGCAAGCCGGCCGAGAAGTCCGGACCAGGGCGACCGCGCGACCGGCCCGGCCTCGGAATCGTGCTCGTAGCGGCGGATCAGCGCCTCGAAGCTCGGGACGGCTCGGCAGGCGAGCCAGATCCACAGCATGAGCGACGCGACGCTCAGAATGTCTCCACCGTAGGTGAAGCCGTCGTCCAGCATGGCATGACCCACGAGCCACGCCCCCTCGCGGAAAGGTTAGGCGGATCGCGCCGAGGCTGACAAGTTCGCTTCGCCGTCACGGCGACGAGATCGTCGGCGCGCCGTCGGCCCGAGTGCGCAACGGCACCGGACTGACGCGGGATCAGCGCCGGGCCCAGGCGGCGGCCGTGAGCGTCTGCACCAAGTGCGTGACCAAAGCCGTGACCCGTGCCGGGCGCGGCTCGCCCGGCGGCATCACGAGATGCAGGGCGATCGGTGGCAGGGACCAGTCCGGAAGCAGGCGCTCCAGGTGCCCGGCCTCCAGATCCTGCCAGACCATGAAATCGGGCTGGACCGCGAGGCCGAGACCGGCCCTCAGCGCCGGCGTCAGGGCGTCGGCGTTGTTCGCCCGCATCGGGCCGCCCGGCACGATCGCAACGTCGATGCCCTGCGGGTCGGTGAAGTGCCAGCGGTCGGGGGTCGGCAGGTAGGCGTAGCCGAGGCAAGCGTGGTCGGCGAGGTCGCGCGGATGCCCGGGCCGCCCGTGCCGCTCGAGATAGGCGGGCGCCGCCACCAGCGAGCGGTGGATCGCGCAGAGCCGCCGGGCGCGCAGCGAGGAATCCGGCAGCGCGGCGATGCGCAGGCCGAGATCGAAGCCGCCGCCGACGAGATCGACCACGGCGTCGCTGAGATGAAGGTCCACCGACACCGCCGGGTGCCGCGCCAGGAAATCCGGCAGGCACGGGGCGACGTGCATCACCCCGAACGACATCGGTGCCGCGAGCCGCACGGTGCCCTGCGGCTCGGATGCGCCCGCGATCGCCTCGGCCTCCGCCGCTTCGCCCTCGGCCAGGATACGGGTCGCACCGCCGCGCGCCGCGCGGCCCGCCTCCGTCAGCGCGAGGCGGCGCGAGGTCCGGTTGAAGAGGCGGGCACCGAGGCGCGCCTCGAGCCGCGCGACGGCTTTCGAGACGGTCGCCTTCGACAGGCCGAGATCGGCCGCGGCGCGCCCGAACGAGCCGGTCTCGGCGACCTTGGCGAAGATCGCCCACGCCTCGAAGTCGGGAAGCCGCATCTGTCAATTCCGGAAACGATGAGTTTCGATGGTTTCTATTTTCAGACGAGGAGGCAAGCCTCAGATTCCCGTCATCGCGAGGCGCCGCCTTGCCCCCGTCGGGAACCCAGCCATGTCCGAGACAGGCCTCCACCACGTCACCGCCTTCGCCGGCCCCGCCGCCCGCAACGTGGATTTCTACACCCGCGTCCTCGGCCTGCGCTTGGTCAAGAAGACGGTGAACTTCGACGATCCGGGCACCTATCATCTCTATTACGGCGACGAGAGCGGGCGCCCCGGCACCCTGCTCACCTTCTTCCCGATCGCGCATGCCGCGCCGGGCCGCGCCGGGATCGGCGAGACGCAGGAGACCGCCTTCCGGGTGCCCCGCGCATCGATCGGCTGGTGGACGCATCGCCTCGTCGCGCAGGGCGTGCGCCACGAGGCCCTGGTGCAGGTCTTCGGCGAGCCGGTGCTGCGCTTCCGCGATCCCGACGGCATGATGCTCGCCCTCGTCGGCGTCGCCGACACGGCGGCCGATCCCACCTGGGCCACGGCGGAGGTGCCGGCCGAGCACGCGATCCGCGGGCTGCACGGCGTGACGCTGCTGCTCGCCGAGGCCGGGCCGACCGCCGCGATCCTCACGGGCGTGCTCGGCCTGCGCGAGACCGGTCGGGAGGGCTCGGCGACGCGCTACCTCGGCAGCACCCCGCTGGGCGCCGCCGTGACCCTGCGGGCGGTCGGCGGCTTTCTGCCGGGGCGCCAGGGTGCGGGGTCGGTCCACCACATCGCCTTCCGGGCGGCGGACGACGCCGCGCAGGCGGCGATGGCCGACCGGCTGCGGGCCGAGTACGGCGCCGCCGTCACCGAGCAGCGCGACCGCAACTACTTCCGCTCGGTCTATTTCCGCGAGCCGGGCGGGGTGCTGTTCGAGATCGCCACCGACGCGCCCGGCTTCGCCGTGGACGAGCCGCTGGAGAGCCTCGGGAACACCCTCAAGCTTCCGGCCGGCCTCGAGCCGCACCGGGCCCGCATCGAGGAGGTGCTCCCGAAGGTCGCGTGAACCGCGATCGACGCAACCCGTCGCGGGACCCGGACGAGACCGGGGCCCGCGACGACCGGGGCCAGAAGGGCAGGATCGCCATGACCGAGACACCACGCAGCTTCGTCCACCGCTTCGAGCCCGGCGCAGATCCGCGCCGGCCGCCGCTCCTGCTCCTGCACGGGACGGGCGGCGACGAGACCGACCTCCTGCCGCTCGCGCGGGTGGTCTCCCCCGGATCCGCGCTGCTGTCTGTGCGCGGCCCGGTCCTCGAGAACGGGATGCCGCGCTTCTTCCGGCGCCTCGCCGAGGGCGTGTTCGACGAAGCGGACCTGCGCCGCCGTGCCGGTGATCTCGCGGCGTTCGTCGGCGAGGCACGGCACGCCTACGGCCTCGCCGCCCCGGTGGCGCTCGGCTTCTCCAACGGCGCCAACATCGCGGCGGCGCTGCTGATGCTGCGCCCGGGCACGCTGGCGGGGGCCGCCCTGATCCGCGCCATGGTGCCGCTCGCCGAACCGCCCGCGCCGGAGCGGGCCGCCATCCGGGTCCCGGTGCTGCTCCTGTCGGGGGCGATGGATCCGATCGTGCCGGCCGACAACGCCCGGCGTCTCGCGGCGGATCTGGAGCGGGCCGGGGCCGCGGTCGAGCATCGCGTCCTGCCGGCCGGGCACGGCCTCGGGCAAGCCGACGTGGCGGCGCTCGGCGGGTGGTTCGCCGAGACGGGACGCTTCACCGCGCCGGGCGGCGCCGCGGCCGTCCCGGCCTGACCGAACCGGCACGTGCGGGGCCACCGGCGCGTGCCGATCCGGGACGGAAACCACCGCTCCGGCCGCGCACGAACGATGCAGGCGTTTATTCCGTCGCCGCCGCGATGTCCTCGAATGGTTCGAGGCGCGCGATCCGGGCCCGTGCGGAGTATCCCGTCATGCCATCCCGTGTCTCCACTCCCCAGGGCGCGCGTCGGAACGGGACGGAGATCTGCTACGACGTCCTGATCGTCGGGGCGGGTCTGGCGGGCACCAGCCTCGCCGCGGCGCTCGCGCGGCTCGGCCACCGCGTCCTCCTGGTCGCGGCGACCGAGCGGCACCCGCGCGAATTTCGGGCCGAGAAATTCGCCGAGGGCGAGATGGCGATCCTCGACCGCTATGGTCTCGGACAGGCGGCACGCGCGGTTGCGACGCTGATGCGGACCTGCACCGAGGGCCGCTGGGGCCGCCTGGTCTCCCGGCTGCCGGCGCGCGAGTACGCGATGCGCTATCCCGAACTGGTCGACGCGCTGCGATCCGCCCTTCCGGCCGAGGTCGATCAGGTCGTCGGACGCATCGAGACGGTGGGCGCCGGACCGGAGCGGCAGGAGATCGTCCTCTCGGACGGACGCCGCTTCAGCGGGCGGCTTCTCGCGGTCGCCACCGGCTTCGGCGACGCGCTGCATCGGCAGCTCGGCCTGGAGCGGACGGTGACGAGCCGCGCCCACACCCTGGTCTACGGCTTCGACGTGCCGCCCGCCTCGCTGATGCTCGGCGGCGACCAGATCGTCTGGCACGGGGAGCGGGCGCGCGATCGCGTCGCCTACCTGACGGTCTTCCCGATCGGGCAGACCCTGCGGGCCAACTTCTTCACCTACTGGAAGCGGGAGGACGCCGCGGCCTCCGCCTTCGCGGCCGACCCGGCCGGCAGCCTGGAGCGCCTGTTGCCCAATCTCGTGGCCAGCAGCGGCGCCATCGTGCCGTCCGGACCGATCAAGATGCGGCCGGTGGACCTCATCGCGACGCCGAGCCCGGTTCGGGACGGCGTGGTCCTCGTGGGCGACGCCTTCTGCACCACCTGCCCGACCTACGGCACCGGCGTGCGCAAGGCCCTTTCGGACGTCGAGACCCTGGTCCGCCTGATCCCCGGCTGGCTCGCGAGCCCCGGCATGGCGGCGGCCAAGGTCGCGGCGTTCTACGCCGACCCGACCAAGGCCGGCCTCGATGCGGAGACGGTGGGCAAGAGCCTGCGCCTGCGCCGGATGGTGGTCGACACAAGCTTCACCGGCCGCTTCCTCTACACCCGCAGCTTCCTCTACCGGCGCGGCCTGCTGGCGGTGCGGGACGCTGCGGCCCGGCTCTCGGGACGCGAGCCGCTGCAGGACCGTGCCTGACGCGGCGGGAGCCCGCACCCGGCACCTCGGGCGCCCGCGCTCAATCCTCCAGCCCGATGAGCTGGAAGCTCGTGCGCAGATCGTTCGACATCGGCACGTCGAGGCGCTCGCCGTTCGGCAGGCGCTTGAGGAACCAGCGCTCGTAGATCCAGCGCAGCTCCCGCGTCTCGGCGAGCCGCGAGAACGCGGCGCTCACGGTGGCGGCGAGTTCCGGATCGTCTTTGCGGAACACGATGCCGTAGGGCTCGAAGGAGAGCTTGTCGGGCAACACCGTGAAGCCGGCACCGGCCGGACCCGCATCGGCGATCAGCCCGTAGAGCAGCACGTCGTCGGTGGCGAAGGCGTCGGCGCGGCCGTCCTTGACCAGGGCGAAGGAGGCGGCGTGGTCGGGCGCCGTCAGGATCTCGGCCTGCAGCTTCAGCTTGGCCAGGAGCGCGCGGAGCGCGCCCTCGTTCGTCGTGCCCGCAGTGACCACGACCTTGCGCCCGCCGAGATCGCGGTAGGAGGCGATCGGCGAGCCGCGCGGCACCAGCAGCTTCGTGGCGCTGATATAGGTGACCGGCGAGAAGGCCACGCTCCGGCGGCGCTCAGCGTTGGCGGTGGTCGAGCCGCATTCGAGATCGACCCGCCCCGAGGTGACGGCCTCGATCCGGTTGGCCGCGGTGACGGGCTCGTAGCGGACCTTCAGGTCGGTGCGCCCGGTCGCGCGCCCGATCTCCTCGACGATCTCGCCGCAGAGGTCGAGGGCGTAGCCGACCGGCCGCTGGCCGTCGAGGAAGGAGAACGGCACCGCCGCCTCGCGGTAGCCGATCACCACCGTGCCGCGCTCGGCGACGGTCTTGAGCGTCCCGGTCAGCACCTCCACGGCACGCGCCGGCGAGGCGAGGGCGAGGGCGCCGGCGAGGAGCGATGCGGCGAGACAGAGAGTCCGGGCGCGCGTCATCGACCTACTCGGCGGGTGCGGGCAGGGGACTGACGTCGCGATCGAGGCGGCGGTCGACGAGGTCGAGCTGGCCCTCCCACTTGGCGACCGCGACGGTGGCGACGCTGTTGCCCAGCACGTTCGTGGCCGAGCGGCCCATGTCGAGGAACTGGTCGATGCCGATGATCAGCAGCAGGCCAGCCTCCGGGATGTTGAACTGCGATAGCGTCGCCGAGATCACCACCAGGGAGGCGCGCGGCACGCCGGCCATGCCCTTCGAGGTCACCATCAGCAGGAGCAGCATGGTGAGCTGCTGCCCCCAGGTCAGCGGGATGTTGTAGGCCTGGGCGATGAACATCACCGCGAAGGTGCAGTACATCATCGAGCCGTCGAGGTTGAACGAGTAGCCCATCGGCAGCACGAACGAGGTGATGCGGTTGGGCACGCCGAACTGCTCGAGGTTCGACAGGGTCTTCGGGTAGGCCGCCTCGCTCGACGCGGTGGAGAAGGCCAGCACGAAGGGCTCTCGGATCAGCGAGATCAGGCGCCGGATCCCGGCCGAGCCGACGAGCAGGAAGCCGACGAACATCAGCAGGCACCAGAGCACCGACAGGCTCGCGTAGAATTCCAGCATGAACTTGGCGTAGGTGACGATGACGCCGATGCCCTGGGTGGTGATCGTCGCGGCGATCGCCGCGAAGACCGCGACGGGGGCGAACATCATCACGTAGCCGGTGATCTTCAGCATCACGTCGGCCAGCCCCTCGATGCCGGTGGCGAGGGCGTGACCCTTCTCGCCGAGCGCGGCGAGCGCCACGCCGAAGAAGATCGAGAACACCACGATCTGCAGGATCTCGTTGTTGGCCATCGCCTCCACGGCACTCTTGGGCACGAGGTGGGTGACGAACTCCTTCAGCGAGAGCGAGGCGGCCTTCAGGCCGGTGCCGGCGCCGACCTCGGGGAGCGGCAGGTTCAGGTTGTGGCCGGGCTGGAGCAGGTTGACGAGGACGAGGCCGAGCATCAGCGAGCAGAACGAGGCGCCGACGAACCAGAGCAGGGCCTTGCCGCCGACGCGCCCGACCGCGGCGGTGTCGCCCATATGGGCGATGCCGACCACGAGCGTCGAGAACACGAGCGGGGCGATGATCATCTTGATCAGCCGCAGGAAGATGTCGCTGACAAGGGCAATGTAGCCCGAGATCTCCTTAGCCGTCTGGGGATCCGGCCAGGTGATGCTGCACAGGTAGCCGACGACGATGCCGAGCACCATGCCGATGAAGATCAGAGTCGTCAGCCGCGAACCCGCCATCGATGCTCTCCCGCTGCCCGGTTCTTCTGAACAAGTGTTCGAAAGGTGAAGCAGGATGCAGGCCATGCGCAAGGCGTTTTCCGGCCTGCTCCGGATGAAGTCGGACTTTTGTACGTGGGTCCCCGGGCAGCGCCCCGGCGCCCGACAAGCGGGCGAATTGGCGAACCGGCTGCGGCGTCACCGCGGGGTCTTCCGGCGGGCGCAGGGCTGGGCTAGGTGACTTGACGGTACGGGACTTGCTGCCTTGCGGCGAGGACGGACGGCGGGGCAGCACGGACGGACGATGGATATCTTCCTGCAGCAGCTGATCAACGGCCTCACCCTCGGGTCGATCTACGGCCTGATCGCCATCGGCTACACGATGGTGTTCGGCATCATCGGGATGGTGAACTTCGCCCACGGCGACGTCTTCATGGTCTCGAGCTTCATCGCGCTGATCACCTTCCTGATCCTGACGGCGTGGCTCGGGATCAGCTCGGTCGCGGTCGCGCTCCTGATCGTGCTGGTGGTCAGCATGGCGCTGACCGCGCTCTGGGGCTGGGCGATCGAGCGCGTGGCATACCGGCCGCTGCGCGGCTCGTTCCGGCTGGCGCCGCTGATCTCGGCCATCGGCGTCTCGATTTTCCTGTCGAATTTCGTCCAGGTCACGCAGGGCGCCCGCAACAAGTCGACGCCGCCGATGCTGTCGGGGGGTGTCACCCTGATGGAGCGGGACGGTTACTCGGTGTTCCTGTCCTACAAGCAGGTGCTGATCATGGCCGTCACGGTCGTGCTGCTCACCGGCTTCTGGTACCTCGTTCAGCGCACGCCCTTCGGCCGGGCGCAGCGCGCCTGCGAGCAGGACCGCAAGATGGCCGCGCTCCTCGGTATCGACGTGGACCGCACGATCTCGCTCACCTTCGTCCTCGGCGCGGCGCTCGCGGCGGTCGCGGGCGTGCTCTACCTCCTCTATTACGGCGTGGTCTCGTTCTCGGACGGCTTCGTGCCGGGCGTGAAGGCCTTCACGGCGGCGGTGCTCGGCGGCATCGGCTCGCTGCCGGGCGCGGTGCTCGGCGGGCTGATCATCGGCCTGATCGAGGTGTTCTGGTCGGCCTATTTCTCGATCGAGTACAAGGACGTCGCCGCCTTCTCGATCCTCGCCATCGTGCTGATCTTCATGCCGTCGGGCATCCTCGGCCGCGCCGAGGTCGAGAAGGTCTGATGGCTCAGGCGCGCGCCAACGGCCCGGCGGAGATCCTCCGGGATGCCGGCATCTATGCCCTCGTGGCCTTCGGCCTCTGCGTGCCGGTGGTCAGCTACCGCACCGACGCGGGGCCGACCGGGCTCGACCTCACCCCGCGCTGGGGCCTCGTGGCCGCGCTCTGCGGGGCGATCTTCGGGATCCGCATCCTCCAGCGCCTCGTCCTGGCCCGCCGCGACGCCCGGCGCGTCCTGACCCCGTCCCCCGCCCAGGCGACGGAGGCGGTGGGGGCCGAGCCCGATGCGAGCCAGCGCAACTCGAGCCTCGCGCTCTGGGCCTTCGTAGGTCTCGCGCTCACCCTCCCGATCATCGCCACGCTGGCGAGCGGCGGCCTGGGCCAGGCGCGCTACTGGATCGATCTCGGCATCCTGATCCTCACCTACGTGATGCTCGGCTGGGGCCTGAACATCGTCGTCGGCCTCGCGGGCCTGCTCGACCTCGGCTACGTCGCCTTCTACGCGGTCGGCGCCTACACCTACGCCCTGCTCTCGACCACCTTCGGGCTCTCGTTCTGGGTCTGCCTCCCGCTCGCGGGCCTGTTCGCGGGGCTGTGGGGCATGATGCTGGGCTTCCCGGTCCTGCGCCTGCGCGGGGACTATCTCGCCATCGTGACGCTGGCCTTCGGCGAGATCATCCGCCTCGTCCTGATCAACTGGACCGACGTGACCGGGGGCGCGGCCGGCATCTCGTCGATCCCGCGGGCGAGCTTCTTCGGCATCCCGTTCACCGCGGGCGACGAGGGCTTCGCGGCGCGCTTCGGCCTCGGCTTCGATTCGATGCACCGGGTGGTGTTCCTCTACTACCTGATCCTCGTGCTCGCCCTCGTCACCAACCTCGTGACCCTGCGGCTGCGCCGCCTTCCGATCGGCCGGGCCTGGGAAGCGCTGCGCGAGGACGAGATCGCCTGCCGCTCGCTCGGCATCGACACCACCGCCACCAAGCTCACGGCCTTCGCGCTGGGCGCGGCCTTCGGGGGTTTCGCGGGGTCGTTCTTCGCCGTGCGCCAGGGCTTCATCAGCCCCGAGAGCTTCAACTTCCTGGAGAGCGCGATCATCCTGGCGATCGTGGTGCTCGGCGGCATGGGCAGCCAGATCGGCGTCGCGATCGCCGCCGTCGCGATGGTCGGCGGCCCGGAGCTCCTGCGCAACCTCGGCTTCCTCAGCGCGGTCTTCGGCGAGGGCTTCGACCCGAACGAGTACCGTCTGCTGCTCTTCGGCCTCGCCATGGTGGCGATGATGGTCTGGCGGCCCCGCGGCCTGATCTCGACGCGCCAGCCCTCGGTCTCGCTCGGCGCCCGGCGCGCCATCTCGGGCGACCACGTCAGCGAGGGGCACGGCTGACCCAGATGGCACACCGCGCATGACGGCCCCAAAGACCGCCTCCCGCATCGTGACGGACCCGGCCTCCGTGCTCTCCGTCGCCCACCTGACCATGCGCTTCGGCGGGCTCACCGCCGTGGCCGACCTCTCCTTCGAGGCGCGGCGGGGCGAGATCACCGCCCTCATCGGCCCGAACGGTGCGGGCAAGACCACCGTCTTCAACTGCATCACCGGCTTCTACAAGCCGACCGAGGGGATGCTGCGCCTCGCCCACGCGGACGGGTCGGTGCATCTGCTGGAGCGGCTGCCGAACTTCGCGGTGAATCGCACGGCGCGGGTTGCGCGCACCTTCCAGAACATCCGCCTGTTTTCCGGCATGACCGTGCTGGAGAACCTGCTGATCGCCCAGCACGCGCCGCTGATGCGGGCCTCGGGCTTCACCGTGCTCGGGCTCCTCGGCTTCAGCGGCTACCGCGCGGCGGAGAGGGCCGCGATCGAGAAGGCCAAGGACTGGCTCGCCCGGATCGGCCTCACCGCGCGGGCCGACGAGCCGGCGGGCGCGCTGCCCTACGGCGCGCAGCGCCGGCTCGAGATCGCCCGGGCGATGTGCACCGATCCGGTCCTGCTCTGCCTCGACGAGCCGGCGGCCGGCCTCAACCCGCGCGAGAGCGCCGAGCTGAACGACCTGCTGCGCCACATCCGCGACAGCCACGACACCTCCGTGCTGCTGATCGAGCACGACATGTCGGTGGTGATGGAGATCTCGGACCACGTCGTGGTGCTCGATTACGGGTGCAAGATCGCCGACGGGACCCCGGCCGCCGTGCGCGCCGACCCGAAGGTGATCGCCGCCTATCTCGGCGTCGAGGACGAGGAGGTCGAGCAGGTCGAGGCCGAGGTGGGCCTCAGCCTGCCGCATGCGGGAGCGGGCGCATGAGCGTCGCCGGCATCAACGTCCTGGTCGAGGAGACCCGTGCCCGGCAGGACGAAGCCCGGCGCCCGCTGCTGGCGGTCGACGGCGTCTCCACCTTCTACGGGAGCGTCGCGGCCCTGAAGGGCGTCGACCTCACGGTGGGCGAGGGCGAGATCGTCACCCTGATCGGCGCCAACGGGGCCGGCAAGTCGACCCTGATGATGACGATCTTCGGGGCGCCGCAGGCGCGTTCGGGCACCATCACCTACGCGGGGCAGGACATCACGCGCCTGCCCACCCACGCCATCGCCCGGCTCGGCCTCGCCCAGTCGCCCGAGGGCCGGCGGGTCTTCCCGCGCATGAGCGTGTTCGAGAACCTGCAGATGGGGGCGAGCCTGCACGGCGGGCGCCACTTCGCCGAGGATCTCGACCGGGTCTGCGCCCTGTTCCCGCGGCTCAAGGAGCGGCTGCAGCAGCGGGCGGGCACGATGTCGGGCGGCGAGCAGCAGATGCTCGCCATCGGCCGCGCTCTGATGAGCCGCCCCAGGCTGCTCCTGCTGGACGAGCCCTCGCTCGGCCTCGCGCCGCTCGTGGTGAAGGGCATCTTCGACGCGATCCGCGACCTCAACCGGCAGGACGGCATGACGATCTTCCTCGTCGAGCAGAACGCCTACCACGCGCTGAAGCTGGCGCATCGCGGCTACGTGCTGGTCAACGGCCGCGTCACCATGAGCGGCACGGGGCGCGCCCTCCTCGACGACCCGGCGGTGAAGGCCGCCTATCTCGAGGGCGGCCACGCCGCCCCGGACAAGGCGTGAGCCCGATGCTGCAGGGGATCCTCCACGAGGAAGGCTCGATCTGGCTGTTCCTGCTCGTCACGGTGGTGATGGGCGGCTGGGCCGGCTGGATGGCGGCCCGCGCCATCGCCCGGGGCTGGCGCCCGTTCTGGCACTGCGTCCCCGCCCTGCTCGCGGTGGCGGCGGCGGTGCGCTTCATCCATTTCGCGCTGTTCGACGGCACGCTGCTGTCGGCGCAATACTATCTCGTGGACGCCGTCGTGGTGATGATCGCCGGAGCCGCGGGCTTTCGCGTCACCCGGACCCGGCAGATGACCACCCAGTACCGCTGGCTCTATGAGAAGACCTCGCCGTGGACGTGGCGGGCCCGCGATCCGGAATCGGCCGGAACCGCGCCGTGACGCGACGCTTGCGCCCGCCCGCCGGAACGGCTCCGCTCCGAGGGTGGGTGGAATCAGGGTTCGCCGGGTCGGCATCGGCACGGCGGCAGATCACGTGACAGGGAGAACACCGGGATGAGAGCAGTACTTCTGGCAGGCCTCGCGTTCGGCCTCCTCGCCTCGGGCTCCGCCCAGGCACAGCTGAAGATCGCCGTCGGCGCGCCGATCACCGGCAACAGCGCGGCCTTCGGCGCCCAGCTCAAGAACGGCACCACCCAGGCGGTGGAGGACATCAACAAGGCCGGCGGCATCAAGGGCCAGAAGCTTGAGCTGGTTTCGGGCGACGACGCCTCGGATCCGAAGCAGGGCGTCTCGGTCGCCAACAAGTTCGCCTCGGACGGGGTGAAGTTCGTCGTCGGCCACTTCAATTCGGGCGTCTCGATCCCGGCCTCCGACGTCTACGCCGATGCGGGCATCGTCGAGGTGACGCCGGCCTCCACCAACGTGAAGTTCACCGAGCGCGGGCTGTGGAACACCTTCCGCACCTGCGGGCGCGACGACCAGCAGGGGGCGGTCGCGGGCGCCTACCTCGTCGACAAGTTCAAGGGCAAGAAGGTCGCCTTCGTCCACGACAAGACGCCCTACGGCAAGGGTCTCGCCGACGAGACCCTGAAGGCCTTCAAGGCCAAGGGCGGCAAGGAAGCGCTCTACGAGGGCATCAACCCGGGCGAGAAGGACTATTCGGCGCTGGTCTCGAAGCTGAAGCAGAACAACGTCGACGTGGTGTATTTCGGCGGCTACTACACCGAGGCCGGGCTGATCATCCGCCAGATGCGCGATCAGGGCCTGAAGGCTCCGCTGATGGGCGGCGACGGCATGGTCGACAAGGAGCTGGTGGCGATCGCCGGGCCGGGTGCAGCCGGCACCCTCACCACCTTCCCGCCGGACGCCCGCAAGAACCCGGCGGCCAAGGACGCTGTCGCGGCCTTCAAGGCCAAGAACATCGATCCCGAGGCCTACACCCTCTACGCCTACGCGGCCGTGCAGATCTACAAGCAGGCCGTCGAGGGTGCCGGCTCGACGGACGGCAAGAAGGTCGCGGACTTCATGCGCCAAGGCAAGCCGTTCCAGACCGTGCTCGGCCCGATCTCGTACGACAAGAAGGGCGACATCACGAAGCCCGACTACGTGATGTACGAGTGGAAGAAGAACGCGGCCGGGACGGTCGACTACACCGGCAACGAAATCACCCAGTGATCTCACCCGCCCTCGGGGCGGGTCGCCACACTCGGCCCGCAGGGCCGTCCCGCATCCGGTGCGGGATGGCCTTGCGTAGTCCGGCCGCAAGCCGAGCCGCTACATCCATCCTCGAACGTTTCCCGCGGGTTGCCGGAATTGCGGTGCGCCAGCACACAAAATGTGCATGATGCGCGAGGTCAGGGCGAACAAGCCCGACCTCGGCCGGAATGCGGACGATCAGGTGGAAATCTTAGGCAGATCCGCCGCGCGGCGACGCGGTGCGCGCCGGTGCGGGACCGGCCTTGACGCCACGCTTGCGCCGACGGCGCCGGTTCGGTCGACCCGAGACGCCGGCATCGTTCGCAGCCACGGTTCGAAGCGGCACCATCATTGCAAAGGCGCGGCGGTAAGCCGGGCCGGCTCGTGGGGATGCGCCGGCGCTTGTCCGGCCAGATTAGGAGTTTCGTTCTGATGCAGTTTGGTTTCGCCCGCTACGGGCTGGCTCTCGCGCTGGGCGCATCGCTGGCCGCGGCCCCGGTCCAGGCCGAGGAACTCACCGGCACCCTCAAGAAGATCAAGGACAACGGGGCGATCACGATCGGCTACCGCGATTCCTCGGTGCCGTTCTCCTATCTCGACGGCAACCAGAAGCCCGTCGGCTACGCGATGGACATCTGCTACAAGATCGCCGACGCGGTGAAGGCGCATCTCAAGCTCGACAAGATGGAGGTGAAGCTCAACCCCGTCACCTCCGCGACCCGCATCCCCCTGATCGCCAACGGCACGATCGACCTCGAGTGCGGCTCGACCACGAACAACGCCGATCGCCAGAAGCAGGCGACCTTCACCAACTCGCACTTCCTCACGGCGACGCGCTACATCGCCAAGAAGGACGCCAACCTCACCAAGATCGACGACCTGAAGGGCAAGACCGTGGTCTCGACCTCGGGCACCACCAACATCCGGCAGATCAACGAGGCCAACACCGAGCGCAAGCTCGGCCTGACCATCCTGCCGGCCAAGGACCACGCCGAGGCCTTCCTGATGGTCGAGACCGGCCGCGCCGTCGCCTTCGTCATGGACGACGTGCTGCTCGCCTCGCTCGCCGCCAGCTCGAAGACGCCGGACGCCTACGCCATCTCGACCGAGGCGCTCTCGAAGCCGGAGCCCTACGGCATCATGATGCGCAAGGACGACGCCCCCTTCAAGGCGGTGGCGGATGCCGCGACCAAGGCCCTCTACACCAGCCCCGAGGGCAAGGCGCTCTACGAGAAGTGGTTCACCAAGCCGATCCCGCCGCACGGCATCAACCTCAAGCTGCCGATGACCGAGGCGATGGAGAAGCAGTTCAAGACCCCGAGCGACAGCCCGGACCCGGCCGTCTACTGAGCACGGACAGCGTTCGCCTCGCGCGCCTGAGCATCGGCGCGCGAGGTTCCTGTGCAGAAGCCGGTCGATCGGGCCGTTTCCGCGCGCCTCGGGCCGCCGGATCTGCTCGATTGCGCCGATCATCCGGTTCCACGGCGGCAAAGTCTGAGATCGATGAACTATAACTGGAACTGGGGCATCTTCCTCGAGCCCTCGCCGGAGGGCGTCGGCACCTACGCCGACATGCTGCTGTCGGGCCTGCTCTGGACGATCGCCACGGCCCTGTGCTCCTGGGTGATCGCCTTCTTCCTCGGCTCGCTCATCGGCGTCCTGCGCACGCTGCCCTCGAAGGCGGCGAACGCCATCGGCACCGCCTATGTCGAGCTCTTCCGGAACATCCCGCTGCTGGTGCAGATGTTCCTCTGGTACTTCGTCCTGCCCGAAGTGGTGCCGCAATCCATCGGCAACTGGCTGAAGCAATTGCCGAACGCGCCCTTCTACACCGGCGTCGTCTGCCTCGGCTTCTTCACCGCCTCCCGCGTCGCCGAGCAGGTCCGCGCCGGCATCCAGGCGCTGCCCCGCGGCCAGCGCCTCGCCGGGACCGCGATGGGCTTCACGGTCGCGCAGACCTACCGCTACGTGCTGCTGCCGAACGCCTACCGCATCATCCTGCCGCCGATGACGTCCGAGTTCCTGAACAACCTCAAGAACACGTCCGTGGCGCTCACCATCGGCCTGCTCGAACTCACCGCGCGGGCGCGCTCGATGCAGGAATTCTCCTTCCAGGTGTTCGAGGCCTTCACGGCGGCCACGATCCTGTACGTCCTCATCAACATCGTGGTGATCACGGCGGCCTCGTTCCTCGAGCGCTCCGTGGCGGTTCCGGGACAACGCTGATGCTGGGCAATTTCGATTTCAGCGTCATCACGTCGTCGCTGCCCTACCTGTTCGGGACGGGCATGGTCTTCACCGTGACGCTCACCGCGCTCGCGGCCGGCATGGGCGTCGTGCTCGGCACCCTGCTCGCCATGATGCGCCTGTCGGGGGTGCCAGGCCTGAAGCACATCGCCAAGGTCTATGTCGAGTTGATGCGCTCGCTGCCGCTGGTGCTGGTGATCTTCTGGTTCTACTTCCTGGTGCCGTATATCGGCGCCTACGTCACGGGCTCCTCGAATCCGATCCAGGTCGGCGCCTTCCCGTCGGCGCTCATCACCTTCACGCTCTTCGAGGCCGCCTACTTCTCCGAGATCATGCGTGCGGGCATCCAGTCGATCCCCAAGGGACAGACGGCGGCGGCCTCCGCGCTCGGGATGAACTACTGGCAGACGATGACCAACGTCGTCCTGCCGCAAGCCTTCCGCAACATGCTGCCGCTGCTGCTCACCCAGACGATCGTGCTGTTCCAGGACACCTCGCTCGTCTACGTGCTCTCGCTGACGGACTTCATGGGAGCGGCCTCGAAAGTCGCGCAGCGCGACGGGCGCCTCGTCGAAATGTATATCTTCGCGGCGATCGTCTACTTCGCGGTCTGCTTCTCGGCCTCGTTCCTGGTGCGGCGCCTGCAGGCCCGCGTCGCCATCATCCGCTGATCGTCAGCATCCCCACGAGGATCGTGCCATGACCTCCACGCCGATGCCGGCCCCGACGCCGTCGACCCCCGTGGCCCCGGGCGCCCAGGCCCCGGGCGATGCCGGCCTCCAGGCCGGCCCGCTGGTCCAGCCGGGCGCACGGACCGGCGAGACGATGATCGCCATCGACGCCATCAGCAAATGGTACGGCGACTTCCAGGTGCTGACCAACTGCTCCACCAGCGTCGCCAAGGGCGAGGTGGTCGTGGTCTGCGGCCCTTCGGGCTCAGGCAAGTCGACGCTGATCAAATGCGTCAACGCCCTGGAGCCGTTCCAGAAGGGCCAGATCACGGTGGCGGGCACCAAGGTGGTCGACAAATCCACCAACCTGCCCAAGCTCCGCTCGCGCGTCGGCATGGTGTTCCAGCATTTCGAGCTGTTCCCGCACCTCTCGATCACCGAGAATCTGACGATCGCCCAGCGCAAGGTGCTCGGCCGCGACGCCGAGGATGCCAAGAAGCGCGGCCTCGACCTGCTCGCCCGCGTCGGCCTCTCGGCCCATGCCCACAAGTATCCGGGCCAGCTCTCGGGCGGCCAGCAGCAGCGCGTCGCGATCGCCCGCGCGCTCGCCATGAACCCGGTGGTGATGCTGTTCGACGAGCCGACCTCGGCGCTCGATCCCGAGATGGTCGGCGAGGTGCTCGACGTGATGGTGGAGCTCGCCAAGGAGGGCATGACCATGATGGTCGTGACCCACGAGATGGGCTTCGCCCGCAAGGTGGCCGACCGGGTGATCTTCATGGATCGCGGCGAGATCGTCGAGGACGCGCACAAGGACGATTTCTTCGGCAAGCCCCGCTCCGAGCGGGCGCAGCAGTTCCTCTCGAAGATCCTGCAGCACTGACCGGCGACCGGACGGGGCCGGAGGCGCCTCGCTTTCGCCTCACGCAAGCGGCAACAGGGCCGGGTTAACCGGTCCTTCACCCTGAGCCGCGAGCGTCCGTTCCCGATGCAGACCGCCGCGCCGTTCCTCCGCCCGCTCGTCCTCGCTGCCGGCCTGCTCTGGACGGGCGCGGCCTTCGCCCATCCCCATGTCTGGGTGACCGCCAAGGCGGAGGTGGCCTACGCCGCCGGCCAGGTGACCGGCATCCGGCACAGCTGGACCTTCGACGCGGCCTACTCGGCCTTCGTCACCCAGGGGCTCGACAAGAACGGCGACGGCAAGCTCTCGCCGGACGAACTCGCCGACCTCGCGGCCGAGAACACCAAGGGTCTGGCCGAATTCGGCTACTTCACCAAGCTCAAGGTCGGCGGCAAGGAGCAGGGCTTCTCCGAGCCGGTCGAGCCGCGGATGGCGATGGAGGGCGACGCCCTGACCATGAGCTTCCTGCTGCCTCTCAAGGCGCCGGCGGCGCAGGGGCGGGGGGTGGTTGCGCTCGAGGTCTACGATCCGACCTATTTCGTGGCCTTCTCGCTCTCCGAGGCGGCGGATGCGGCCCGGCTCGCGGGCGCGCCCGCCGGCTGCGCCGCCACCGTGACCCGGCCCAAGGCGCCCGAGACCCGCACCACCGAGGCCGGCAAGCCCGGCATGACGGAAGCCTTCTTCGAGGCGCTGACGGCGGCCTCGAATTACGGCGTGCAATACGCCCAGCGGATCCTCGTCGCATGTCCGTAGGGATCGGCCTGCCCGCCGAGGCCGGAGGCGGGCGGCTGTCGCTCCGGCTCGCCCTCGCCCTGGGCGGGGTGGCACTCGCCTGCCTCGGCGTTGCGGCCCTGTCCTGGCTGATCGCGCCGGGACTGGCCGCACCGCCGCCGCGCTCGCCCTTCGGCATCGGCTTCCGCGAGGCCGCGCCCGCGGCGACGGGCCTCGGCGGCTGGGTGCTCGCGGTTCAGTCGAGCTTCTCGCGCAGCCTGCAATCGGCCGTGTCGGCGCTGCGCACGGACGGGGCCTGGGGTCCGCTGATCGGGCTCGGCTTCGCCTACGGCGTCTTCCACGCCGCGGGACCCGGCCACGGCAAGGCGGTGATCGCCGGCTACATCGTGGCGGGCGAGCGCACGCTGCGGCGCGGCTGCGCGATGAGCCTCGCCGCCGCCCTGCTCCAGGCCGCGGTGGCCATCGCCATCGTGGGCGTCGGCAGCCTGCTGCTCGGGGTCACCGCCGCCACCCTGTCGCGGGCCGGCAGCCTCGTGGAGAGCGCGAGCTTCGCCCTGGTCGCCCTGATCGGGCTCGCCGTGACGTGGCGCAAGGCCGGACGCCTCGCGCGGATCGGCGTGCCCGGCTGCGGCCCGAGTTGCAGCCATGCCACCCTCGATGCGCGGGCCGCCGACCGCGAGAGCTGGCGGGAGCGGGCCGGAGTGGTGCTCGCCGCGGGCTCGCGCCCCTGTGCCGGGGCGGTGCTCCTCCTGGTCTTCGCACTGTCCCAGGGGCTCCTCGAGGCCGGCATCCTCGCCGTCCTGGCGATGGCCCTCGGAACCGCGCTCACCACGGCCGCGCTCGCGAGCCTCGCGGTCTTCGCCAAGGGCGCGGCGCTTCGCCTCGCGGGCGGACGCGGCCGGGCCGGCACGATCCTCGTCGGCACCCTGGAATTGCTGGCCGCCGCCTTCGTGCTGGTGCTGGGCGCCGCCATGTTCGGCGGTCTCTGGCTGGCGCCGGGCGGCGCCTGAGCGCCCCTCGCCAAAGCTCCGGCGTCGTGGCAGGCTGAGCTTCGCGGAACCAGCGGACCGGGGCGAGCGGCATGACGGGCAGTCCGGCGGACGGCTTTCGGCACATCCTGAACTGGCGCTTGCTCGCAGGATCGCATCCGTTCCCGGGGCCGGACGGCGGCACCTGCATCAACGAGGCGGCGCTCGTGGCGGCGGGCCTGCCCTACCGGGCGATCCGCTCCAGCGCCGATTGCCCGCCCTGCTTTTCCCGTCCGCTCTCGGCCTACGCCCTCGTGCTCAACGACGCGATGCCGGATGGCGAGCGCCACCGCCTCATGGCCTTCGTGCTGCGGCTCTCGGGCTCGGCGGACGAGCCGTCGGTCGAGGCCGCGCGCAGCGCCTTCCTCGCCCACCAGAGCATTCGGCGGATCCTGGCGCCGCTCTGCGCCAGGGCCGACATGGCCGACCTCGCCGCGCTCTGCCGGGAGGCCGCGGATCTCGCGGCGGCCGTCTCGGCAGCCCGCGGCGCGGAGTGGCGCGGGGGTGCGCTGGCACAGGCGGCCGGTGCCGGCCGGCGCTGGGCCGAGGGCGCGCGGGCCGCCGCTGTTGCCCGGACGGCGACCGCGGCGATCCGATCCGAGGCAGATCCGCGCTGCGCCGCGGAGGTCGCCGAGGGCGCCGCACCCTTCCTGCCCGGCACCTGGGCGGAAGCCTGCGCGATCCTGGAGGAGGCCCTCGCCATCGGGCGGCAGGCCCCGGACATCGATCTGATCGCCGCGGGCCGGCGCCTCGACGAGGCCCGGTCGCTCGCGCCGGCCTGATTCAGGCGGCCTCGGTCCGGGCCGCGAGGTCGAGTTCCGTGGTCTCGCAGTTGTCGAGCCAGATTCCCGTGAGATGGAAGAAGAAGGTCCCGTGGCCGACGACCGCGATGGTCCGCTCGGGCCGCGCCCGCAGCCAATCGCGAAACCCCGAGACGCGCCGGTCGAAGATTGCCCGCGGCTCGACCGGGTAGCCGCCGACCTCGGAGCCCGCCTCCGCGTGCCACCAGATCTCCGGCAGGTGCCCGACCTCGAGATGCGGAAACTCCGCGGCGATCTCGGAGGCCGCGCGCCCGACATCGCAGCTGCTCTCCTGGCATTCGCGGTGCAGCACCTCGACGAGCAGCCGCGGCCGGCTCGGGTGCTCGCCGAACACGATGGCGCTGGTCTCGATCGCCCGGGTCAGCGGCGACGTCACCACGAGATCGAACTCGGTGCCGCGCAGGCGCTCGCGGGCCGCGGCCGCCTGGGCGCGCCCGCGCTCGGTGAGCCGGGCGTCGCGATGGCCGGGGTCCCGGCCGGTGGCGCGATGGGCGGCGTTGAAGGTGGATTCGCCGTGGCGGAGGCAGACGATGCGGGTCGGGCTGGTCATCGGGTCCTTGGCTGTGGTGAGGAGGGGAGGAACGTCCGAGTCAGACGAAGCGGCCGCCGCGCTGGATCACCTCGATCTTGTAGCCGTCCGGATCGGTGGCGAAGAAGAAGCGGGCGAGCAGGCTGTCGCCGTGCTTGAGCGCCTTCAGGTCGGTCGCCGGCAGGCCCTCGCGCACGAAGCGGGCGTGCTCGGCCTCGACGTCCTCCACCGTGACGGCGATATGGCCGTAGCCGTCCCCGAGCGCGTAGGGCTCGGTGCGGTCCTTGTTGACCGTGAGCTCGAGCTCGAACGGAGAGGCCGGGTCGCGCAGGTAGATCAGGGTGAAATCCGGGAAGTCGAACCGGTCGGCGACGGCGAGGCCGAAGGCGCGCCCGTAATAATCCAGGGACCGGGCCTCGTCGCGGACACGGATCATGGCGTGGACGAGCTTCGACATCGTTGCGCGGGTCCTCTCGGAGCGGGGGTTCTGCTCCCTCATGTGGCGCGCGCGGGCCGAGGCGGAAGGGCCGGCGGGCGCCGGGCTGGCCCGCATCCGGCGCTCCCGGGCAGGCGCCCGGTCGAGTCCGAGGAGATTTTTCCCGGTGCGCCTGTTACGGGATATGTCCGCGCGGCGCCGCGAAACGTGCCGTTACAAATTTGCTCCGGCGCGACCGTTTCGGAGGCGGGCCCGCGCGCTGCATAACATCCGGCATGATGCTCGCCGAACGCCAGACCATGTCAGCCACCGCCACGCCGCACATCCTCGTCGTCGAGGACGACCGCGAGATCTCCAGCCTCGTCGCCCGCTACCTGCGCGGAAACGATTGCCGGGTGACGCTCGCCGGCGACGGCCGCGAGATGGACCGGGCGCTCGGCGACGCCCGGGTCGACCTGATCGTCCTCGACGTGATGCTGCCGGGCGAGGACGGCCTGACCCTGTGCCGGCGCCTGCGCGCGGCCTCGTCGATCCCGATCCTGATGCTGACCGCCAAGACCGAGGAGATCGACCGGATCATCGGCCTGGAGATCGGGGCCGACGATTACCTCGCCAAACCCTTCAATCCGCGCGAGCTGCTGGCCCGGATCCGGGCGATCCTGCGCCGCTCCACCGCGAGCGCGCCCGACGACGATGGGGTGCGCCGCCTGCATTTCTCGGGCTGGACCCTCGACGTATCGCTGCGCCAGGTGCTGAGCCCCGAGGGCGCCCGCGTCGCCATCACGGGGGCCGAGTTCGACCTGCTGCACGCGCTCTGCCTGCGGCCGGGGCGCGTGCTCTCGCGCGACCAGCTCCTCGACCTGACGCAGGGTCGCGCCGCCGGCCCGTTCGAGCGCAGCATCGACGTGCTGATCAGCCGGATCCGCCAGAAGATCGAGCGCGATTCGCGCAATCCTGAGATCATCCGCACCATCCGCTCGGGCGGCTACCTCTTCACACCGGAGGTCACCCGCTCATGAGCCTCGCCGGCCTGCGCCAGCGCCTGCGCCCGCGCAGCATCGGGGGCCAGATCGCGGTGCTCATCGTGGCGGCGATCGCCGTGGCGCACGTGGTCGCGACCCTGACCTTCCTGTTCCTGCAGGAGCCCTGGCGCGCGGAGGACCGACCCGGCGTGCTGGTTGGGCGCCTCGCCACGGTCTCGCGCCTGATGGATGCCGCCCCGGCCGAGCTGCGCCCGCAGATCCTCGCCAGCGCCGTCGAGACCCTGCCGATCCTCGACCTCGCCCCCTGGGACGGGGCGGGCGGCACCGCCTCGGATCACCCGGTGGCGCGTCGCCTGCGCGACAGCTTCGGCACTCCGCTGACCATCATGGACCTCCCAGCGCCCAAATCTCCCGCCGCATCGAAGCCCGGCCGGACCTGGCGGGACGGCGCGACGCTGCGCCTCGGGATCGCGACCCAGCGCGGCGCCCGCCTCCAGGCGAGCCTGCCGGACGATCCGCTGCGCCCGCCGCGCCAGGGCGCGATCATCTTCACCCTCGTGTTCCTCGGGCTGACCCTCGCCCTGGTCTCGGTCTGGGCGACCCGGGCACTGACGGCGCCCCTCGCGCGCCTCGCCGGAGCCGCGGAAGCCTTCGGCACCCGCGACGACCACGCAGCCCTTCCGCAGGTCGGCCCGCGCGAGGTGCTTCAGGTCTCCCGCGCCCTCGACCGCATGCGCGCCCGCGTCCGCCGCCTGATCGACGACCGCACCCAGATGCTCGCGGCGATCAGCCACGACCTGCGCACGCCGATCACCCGCCTGCGGCTGCGCGCCGAGTTCATCGAGGACGAGCACGCCCGCACCATGACGTTGCGCGACCTCGACCAGATGAACGCGCTGGTCGAGGCAGCGCTCTCCTTCGTCCGGGACGGCCAGTCCCGCGATGCCGGAACCCATGCGCTGGTCGATCTCGCCTCCGTGGTCCAGACGGTCAGCGACGCCTTCGCGGATGTCGGCTCGGCCGTCGCCGTGCGCCGCAGCCGGCACGTGCTGGTCAACGGCCGTGCGGACGACCTGCAGCGGGCGATCACCAACCTCGTCGACAACGCGGTGAAGTACGGCGGCCACGCCGACCTGTTCATGGACGCGACGCCGCGCGGGGTGTGCGTGGAGGTGCGGGATTCCGGTGCCGGCATCGCCGAGGCCGAGCGCGAGGCGATGCTGCAGCCCTTCGTGCGCGGCGACCGGGCGCGGAACCTCAACGAAGCGACGGGCTTCGGCCTCGGCCTCTCGATCGTGCAGGCCATCGTCGAGGCGCACGGTGGGCGGCTCCTCCTGGAGAACCGGCCCGAGGGCGGCTTCAGCGCGACGATCGAGCTGCCGCTCGCCGGGCGCCGCCCGGAGACGCCCCCTGTCCCGGTGCCGCCGGTCGATCAGGCGGCTTGAGCTTTCCGCCCGGTTCCGCGTTGTCGCTGCGCGGCCCCGCGGCCGTTCAGGAGAGGCCTATTATGGATGTCGGTTTCATCGGGCTCGGGCGCATGGGCCGCGGCATGGTCGCGAGCCTGCTGCGGGCGGGCCATACGGTCCGGGTCTGGAACCGCACGCCGGGCTCGGCGGACGGCCTGGACGGGGCGACGGTGGTCGGGAGCGCGGCCGAGGCCTTCCGGGGCGAGGCGGCGATCACCATGCTGGCGGACGACCCGGCGCTGCGCGCGGTGATCGTCGAGGGCGGCCTGCTCGACGGCGCCGAGCGACCGGCCCTGCACCTCTCCATGAGCACGATCTCCGTGGCGCTGGCGCGCGACCTCGCGGCGATCCACGACCGGGCGGGGGTGGCCTACGTCGCGGCCCCAGTCTTCGGCCGTCCGGACGTCGCCGAGAAGGGCGCCCTCAACATCGTCTGCGCCGGCCCTGAGGACGCGATCGCGAAGGCCGGGCCGCTGCTCGAGGCGATGGGAGCCAAGACCTGGCCCTTCGGCCAGGATCCGACGCGCGCCAACGCCGTGAAGCTCGCCGGCAACTTCATGCTGGTTTCGGCGATCGAGGCGATGGGCGAGGCCTGTGCCTTCGCGGAGGGCCACGGAGTCGCGGGTGCCGACCTTCTCGACCTCCTGACCAACACGCTGTTCGCCTCGCCGGTCTATAAAGGCTACGGCGCCTCGATCGCGGCCAACCGCTACGAGCCCCCCGGCTTCAACCTGAAGCTCGGCGCCAAGGACGTGCGCCTCGCCCTCCAGGCCGCGGAGGCGGTCGGTGTGCCGATGCCCTTCGCCAGCGTGCTGCGCGACGGCCTGATCGAGGCGATGGCCAACGGCGACGCCGACAAGGACCTCGCCGCCCTGGCGCGGGTCTCGCAGCGGCGCAGCGGGCGGCTGACGGATTAGAGCGCGCCCTCGCGCACCGCCCCGGGATCGGCGAGCGCGTGCAGCAGGCGCGCGGCGCTGTGGGCGAAGCGCAGCGTCACCGCCTTGCGGCGGGGGCCGCTCAGCGCATGCTCGGGCGCGTCCCGCAGGATGGCAGCGCCGAAGGCGTCGGCGACGATCAGGCCGCATTCCTCGGGGATCAGGCTCTCCGGCAGGGTATCGGGGATCGCGAAGTAGAAGCGATCGCAGAAATCCCGGTAGTCGGGCCATTTCCGGTCGGCACGAAAATCGGCGACGCTCGACTTGATCTCGATGATCGTCAGCTTGCCCGCCCCGCACAGCGCGATCACGTCGGCGCGGCGCCCGTTCACCAGCGAGAATTCCGGCAGCGTGACGCAGCCCATCTCGGAGAACAGGCGGCGGACCCCGCGCTGGAGCCGAAGCGCGGTCGGCGACTGGCGCCGGTCGGGCGGAAGCAGGGATTCGTCGGCGGAGGCGAGGGCAGGGGGCATCTGAGGCGAGGGGCGCGTTCCGTTTCGGCACACCTTGCCAAGCCGCGCACCCCCTTGTCACCTGCGGCGCGAGCGCACCCTCGACCACGGCGCTCGACCGGATCGACGTTCAGGCCGGCATCGGTGCCCCCCGCGGTCGCGGCGGCACCACCGAGGCGGTCGCCTCGCCGCGCACGAAGACAGAACTTTCGCGGCCGTCGCATCCCTTGCGTCGCGAATGGACAGTGACAGCGACGCGGAGAAAGATGTCGATCTCTAAAAATCGATGCATTCTCCGCATCAACAAACAATGGAGGCCGCCCATAATCTGCCCATGACCGCAGCAGGGCCCAAGGCCGAGCGTCGGCCAGCCCCACGCCGTTCAGGATCTGCCCACCATGCCGTCGATCGGTTCCGCCCTCACCGCCACGCCCCTCGCGAGACTCGCCCCGCCCGCGATAAGCGGCTCCAAGCCTGCGGAGGTCGGCGTTCCGGCGGCTCCGGGGTCGGGGAGCCCGTCGGCACCGCGCGAGCAGGCCCCGCCTGCATCGACGACCGCCGTGCCGTCGACGCCGCTGGGCGGTCGCGTCTCCCTCGGCGGAATCCTGGCTCTGCAGACGGCGGCGGCGACGGAGAAGCCGCAGGACGCCTCGGGCCAGACGCTCCCGTCCTCCGGCGCGACCGATACCGCGCCGAGAGGCTCACGTCCGGCCGGCGGCGGCGGCGCCCTCGGTGCCATCAAGAGCGCCGACCTCGCCGGCGAGGCGGCAAACCTTCAGAATGCTGTCGTCCGACACCCGGTCGGATCGCCGGGCTACGGCCTCGCCAATCAGGCCCCGCAGGCCTTGCTGAAGCTCTTCGCCTGACGCTCCGGGCACCCGCGGGCGACCGGAGGATCGGCCGGGCGTGCTGGCCGGCTCGGAGTCGTTCCCGACCGTGCGACGACGGGCGGGGGCTCTCTCCGTTTGCCGGGGCGTGCCGTCTCGGCCGAACCGGCAACTACGTCGGCGAGACCTACGCTAGTCCTGAAACCACGTGAGCAGCCCGGCGCCAGGCGCCAGCAGCACGAAGGCCCAGACGAAGGCCGAGCCGAGATTGGCGGCCTGGAAGGGCAGGCGCGCCACCCCGAACATGCCGGCGATCAGCGGCACCACGGCCCGCGCAGGCCCGAAGAACCGGCCGAGCGCGACCGACGCCGCGCCCCAGCGCCCGAGGAAGGTCTCGCCGCGGGCGACCATCTCCGGATACTTGCGCATCGGCCACATCCGCTTGGCGCCGTCGCCGTAGTGCCGGCCGAACTCGTAGGAGAGCCAGTCGCCGAGCGCCGCGCCGATCCCCGACGCGATCACCACGGGCCAGAACGGGATGTCGGCTGCGCCGATCATCGCCCCGATCCCGATGAGGATCACCGTGGCGGGCACGAGGAGCGACAGGAACGCGATGGACTCGCAGAAGGCGAGGGTGCCCGCGATCAGCGGTGTCCAGGCCTTGTGCGCCTCCACGAAGCCGAGGGCCGTGGTCCGCAGGGCTTCGAGATCCATGCCTGTGCCGCTCCCACGCTCCGGAACCGGGACCGACGACAGGCCCGGCTCGCTCCGGCCGCGACGGACGCGGCCCCGACGCAACGCCCGGGAACGCCCTGCGATCCCATGGGGCCGATCCCATGCCTCTGATCCCATGCCGCCGATCCCGTGGCGTGTGCGGTCGGAATCGCGCCACCGTCTTTCCCTCCGGCGGGCGGCGCTCTAACAGTCGCGCCTGTCGCGGCGCCTTGCTCGGGAGCCCCTGTGTTGAACGTCCTGTCGATCCAGTCGCACGTCGCCTACGGCCATGTCGGCAACGCGTCGGCGGTGTTCCCGATGCAGCGCCTCGGGGTCGAGGTCTGGCCGATCCACACGGTGCAGTTCTCCAACCACACCGGCTACGGCGCGTGGCGGGGACGGGTCTTCGACGGACCCTCGATCGAGGATCTCGTGGCGGGCATCGCAGAGCGCGGGGTCCTCGGCCGCTGCGACGGCGTCCTCTCCGGCTATATGGGCTCGGCCGATATCGGCACGGCGATCCTCGGCGCCGTCGCGGCGGTCCGGGCGCAGAACCCGCGGGCCCTCTATTGCTGCGACCCGGTGATGGGTGACACCGACCGCGGCGTCTACGTGCGCCCCGGCATCCCCGAATTCATGCGCGACCAAGCGGTGCCCGCGGCCGACATCGTGACTCCGAACCAGTTCGAGCTCGACGCCCTCACCGGGCTGGCGACGGACACGCTGGCGGGCGCGAAGGCCGCCGTCCTGGCGCTTCACGCGCGCGGCCCCCGCGTCGTCCTCGTCACCTCCCTGATCACCGCCGAGACGCCCGCCGACGCGGTCGACCTGCTCGCTGGGGAGGGCGGCCAATTCTGGCGCCTGCGCACGCCGCGGCTCACCCTCTCGGTCAACGGCGCGGGCGATTGCATCGCCGCCCTGTTCTTCGTGCACTACGCCCGGACCGGATCGGCGGCCCTGGCCCTCGGCATCGCGGGCGCATCGGTCTACGGTCTGCTCCGGCGCACCGCCGAGGCCGGGGCCCGCGAGATCCTCACGGTCGCCGCCCAGGACGAGTTCGTGGCGCCGAGCGAGACTTTCCCGGTGGAGCCGGTCTGAAAGGGTCGGCGCGGCGCCGGAGCCGTGTCGCGCGGTGCTTTCCCGCGCCGGACCTTCATCCAATCCGGCGGACGGCAATCCAGCCTTCCTCCGCGCGAGTTCGGGACCGCCCATGAGCCGACGCTTCGCCACCCTCGACGTGTTCACCGAGACGGCGCTCGCCGGGAACCCGCTCGCCGTCGTCCTCGAGGCCGAGGGCCTCGACACGGCGGCGATGCAGGCGATCGCGCGGGAATTCAATCTGTCGGAAACGGTGTTCGTGCTGCCGCCGGACGAGGCCCGCCATCGGGCGCGCCTGCGCATCTTCACACCGGCCCATGAATTGCCCTTCGCCGGGCATCCGACCGTGGGCAGTGCGGTGCTGCTGGCCCTGCAGGACGGACACCGCACGGATGCCGTGGCCTTCGGCCTGGAGGAGGAGATCGGGGTGGTGCCCTGCGTCGTCGAGACCCGGGAGGGGTGCGGCCGCGCCCGCTTCAAGCTGCCGGTGCTGCCGCGCTACCTCGGCGAGGCGGCCGCGCCCGCCGACCTCGCCCGGGCGCTCGGCCTCGCCCCGGAGGAGATCGGCTTCGCCCGCCACCGTCCGAGCCGCCACGGCGCCGGCCCGGCCTTCACCTTCGTGCCGGTGGCCTCGGCGGACCGCCTCGACGCGGCCCGCGCCGAAGCCGCCGCCCTCGTCCGGATCGCCGACGCGCTCTACCTCTACGCTCCGGATCCCGAGGCGCCCGGCCGCGGCTACCGGACCCGGATGTTCGCCCCGCATCTCGGCATCGCCGAGGATCCGGCGACGGGCGCGGCCGCGGCCGCCTTCGCGGGCGTGCTGATGCAATTCGAGGCGTTGGGGGAGGGCACGCACGACGTGAGGATCCGGCAGGGCCTCGCCATGGGGCGCCCGAGCACGATCGCCCTCCAGATGGTGATCGAGAGCGGCGCCCTTCGCTCCGTCGAGATCGGCGGCGGGGCGGTGCTGGTCTCCGAGGGGGCGCTGCATGTCTGACGGACGTCCCTACGGCTTCGAGGTGGTGCGCCTGAGCCGGATCGAGGCCCGGCTGGTGGCCTACGACTGGGCCTGGGCGCAGGACCATGCCGAGCGGATCGCCGCGAACTGGGCGCGGCGCCTCGTCGATCAGCCCGGCCTGTTCGACGGCCCGGTGCTGCTCGCCTGCGGCTGCGCCGTCGTCGGGGAGACCTGCACGGTCGACTTCTTCGAGACGCGCTACGCCGCCTTCATCGCCTATCGCGACGGCGGCTCGCCGGACGGGCGCGTCGCCAACGCCTTCGCGGCCATCGTGCCCTGGAGCGCGGACGGCGCGGTGATCCTCGGGCGCATGGGCGGCCACACCGCCAATGCGGGGCAGATCTACTTTCCGTGCGGGACCCCGGATCGGGACGACGTCCGCGGCGACGGGGTGGATCTCGCCGGCAGTGCCGCCCGCGAACTCACCGAGGAGACCGGGCTCGCCCTGCCCGCGGAGGCCGGCGAGGAATGGGTGCTGCTGCGCGGCGACGGGCAGCTCGCCTTCCTGCGCCCCGTGCGGTTCGGCGAGGATGCCGGCGCGCTCGTCGCCCGGATGGAGGCGCACCGGGCCGCCGAGAGCGAGCCGGAACTCGCCGGGATCGTCGTCGCGCGGGGCCGGGACGCGATCGACGGCGCCGCGATGCCGCTCTTCGTGCGGGCCTACCTCGCGAGCGCCTTCGACGCGACGGCCGGGACGGACCCGGTGACGCCCACGTGAGCCCGTCAGCCCGCCGGCTTGCCCCTCAGCCACGCGCCACGCAGGTAAGGGGGGCTGCGGCGCCGCCATCGGCCGTCCCCCGCAGCCACCGAGACCGCGCCCCGGAGTCCCCATGACCCTCGCCAAGAAGACCGCCCTCGTCACCGGCTCCACCAGCGGCATCGGCCTCGCGATCGCCCGGGCCTTCGCCCGCGACGGGGCGAACGTCGTGCTCAACGGCTTCGGCAAGCCCAAGGAGATCGAGAGGTCCCGCAGCGGGATCGAGACCGAGTTCGGCGTGCAGGCGCAGTATTCCGACGCGGACATGACGAAGCCCGACGCGATCGCCGCGATGGTGCATCAGGCCGAGGAGCGCTTCGGCGCGGTCGACGTGCTCGTGAACAATGCCGGGATCCAGTACGTCTCGGCGATCGAGGAATTTCCGGGCGAGAAGTGGGAGCAGATCATCGCGATCAACCTCTCCTCGGCCTTCTACGCCATGCAGGCGGCTATTCCCGGCATGAAGAAGCGCGGCTGGGGCCGGATCCTCAACACGGCCTCGGCGCATTCCCTGGTCGCATCGCCCTACAAATCCGCCTACGTGGCGGCCAAGCACGGCATCGCCGGCCTGACGAAGACGGCGGCCCTCGAGCTCGCCCCCCACAAGATCACCGTCAACTGCATCTCGCCGGGCTACGTCTGGACGCCCCTCGTCGAGGCGCAGATCCCCGACACCATGAAGGCGCGGGGGATGAGCAAGGAGCAGGTGATCGACGAAGTCCTGCTGAAGGCCCAGCCGACCAAGGAATTCGTCACCGTCGATCAGGTCGCGGCGCTGGCGTTGTTCCTGTGCTCGGACGCCGCGAGCCAGATCACCGGCTCCAACCTGTCGATGGACGGCGGCTGGACCGCGCAGTGACGCGCGCGACGGACGCCCCGTGCGGGGGCGTCCGTCCGCGGCCGGCTCAGCGGCGGCCGTGCAGGAGCAGGGCGAGGCCGTAGCCCACGGCGCCCGCCAGAACGAGGGCGATCAGGGGATTCTCCTCGACGCGCGAGCCGACGGCGTGCCGCCCGTCGCGCAGGTAGTCGCCGCTGCGGTCATAGGCGTCGCGGGCGTAGTCGCCGGCGTTGTCGGCCACGTCGCGCAGGGTGTCCTTGGCCTGACCGTAGAGGTTCTGGGCGGTGCCCTGGGCCTCGCGGAAGCGGCCCTCGACCGAGTCGCGGTTCGAGCCGACGAAGTCGCCCGCCGCGCCCTGGACCTTGCCACCGAGTTCCTTGGCCCCGCCGACGATGCGATCCGTATCTACCATGGTGGTCTCTCCCATCCTTGAGGCGGCGCGCCGGCATCCGACAGGGAGGTCCAGGCGCCGTCCGTCGTCCCAAGAACGCCCGAGAGCGGGTTTGGCCCCGCGCGGCCGAGACTTTTCGCGCGTCGCGGCCCCGTCACTGCGATGAGGATTGCCGCCTTCTGGCGCCGACGGCCATCCGCCGGGCGATCTCGGCGAGCGCTGCGGCCGTCGCCTGCCGGGGGGCCCGGCGGCCGGCCCGCAGCGGCCGCTCGGTGCGGGAGATTGGCGGGATGTGGACGAACAGCGCCGGGACGTCGCTACCCAGCGCGGCGAAGTAGCTCGCGTTGCAGAGATAGCGCCCGGCCTCGTTCGAGGCGCGCGCGGCGACGCCGTGCCGGCGCAGGGCCGCGAGCGCTGCGCCGGCGTGCGCGCTCCGGCGCGATGCCGGCGCGTCGGGATCGAGAGTGAGCCGTGCGGCCGGTCGCCCGGTCGCATCCGGGTAGAGCCGGCTGGCGCGGTTGCGGGCCCGGCTCTCCACCCGGATCCGCGCGGCGCGCGAGGCGACGCCGAGCAGCAGGATTGCGGCGGGCCGCGACTCGAGGGCCGGGACGAGCAATTCGGGGATCGACCTGTAGGCGGTCGGCAGCACCAGCACCCGCGCCGCCTCGCCGTAGCGCCGTTTCAAGGCTCGCCCGACCGCGCGGGCGAGCGCCGCGCTCGGGTTCGCGGGCATGCCCGGGAAGGGGCCGAAGCCCGTCACCAGGATCGGGTTCACAATCCGATCAGCTCCGCGATCGCCGCGGCCCCGGCAGCGGGCGAGGATTCGCCGCGCGCGACGCCGGCCTCGGCCTCAGCCGTCGCCCGGCGCACCTCGGGCGAGCCGACGAGGCGCTGGTGCAGGCGCTCGTGCACCAGCGCCCACATCCATTTCACGTCCTGCTCGCGGCGCTTGGCGGCGATCTCGCCCGTGGCGCCGAGGCGGGCGCGATGGTCGACGACCTTCTCCCAGAGCGCATCGAGGCGCAGGTTGTGGAAGCCCGAGATCGTCACGACCGGCGGCGTCCAAGTGGCCGAGGCGGGGGTGAGGATGTGGAGTGCCGCCCGGTACTCGGAGGCGGCCGCGTTGGCGCGCTGCTCGGCCTCGCCGGAATCGGCCTTGTTCACCGCGATCATGTCGGCGAGTTCGAGAATGCCCTTCTTGATGCCCTGCAGCTCGTCGCCGGCGCCGGGCAGCATCAGCACGAGGAAGAAGTCGGTGAGGTCGGCCACCGCGGTCTCGGACTGGCCGACGCCGACCGTCTCCACCAGAATCACATCGAAGCCCGCGGCCTCGCAGAGCAGCATGGTCTCGCGGGTCTTGGCGGCGACGCCCCCGAGGGTGCCGGAGGAGGGCGAGGGCCGGATGAAGGCGGCCGGATCGAGGGCGAGGCGCGCCATCCGGGTCTTGTCGCCGAGAATCGAGCCGCCGGTGCGGGTCGAAGACGGATCGACGGCGAGCACCGCCACCTTGTGGCCCGCGGCCGTGAGGTTCGACCCCAGCGCGTCGATCGTCGTCGACTTGCCGACCCCCGGCACGCCGGTGATCCCGACCCGGATCGCCTTGCCGGTCCAGGGCAGCACCGCGTCGATCAGGTCGCGGGCGAGGGCGCGGTGGTCCGGTCGCTTCGACTCCGCCAGCGTGATGGCGCGGGCGAGGGCCGCCCGCTCGCCGGCGATCAGCCGCTCGCGGAGTGCGTCGATGTCGATGGGGGGAGGCGCCATGCGCCTTTCATGACCGGACCGGCGGCGTTCGTCGAGGGGCGCCGCGGCCCGTGCCCGCGGCGGCACAGCAGCCGCGCATCCCGCAATCCACACCCGAACGGCCACGCTCGTGCCCCGCCACGGTCACGATCCTGGGCCACAGCCTGACGGGTCGGCGGGGGATGCTCTCCCGGGACCTGCCTCGGACGCGATACCGGATCATGCTGCGCCAGCCCCTCACTCGACGCTCGTTGGTCCGGCTCGGAGCGCTCGGCGGGGTCGCCGCTCTGGCGCCCGCCCTCGGCGCCTGCGTGGCCGACGGCCTCGTCGGGGACGGCGCGGCGCTTCCCGAGAAGCAGTCGGCCCTCGACGTGATGCCGGTCCTCCTCGTGGCGACGACCCGCAAGCCCGTCGGCTCGCCGCCGCGCGCGCCCTATTTCAGCGCCGACCGGGGTCGCGGGCTGAGCTTCGCCGAAGTGCGCCTGTCGCCCCCCGACCGGTCGCTGATCGGCAAGGTCTCGGCGGTGATCACCGGCGACTGGACCATCGGCGCGGTGCCGAAGGTCGAGACCGGCGCGGGCGCCACCGACGCCTTCGCCCAGGCCGCCCTCGGGCGCGACGTGCTGATCTACGTGCACGGCTACCGCGAGACCTTCGAATCGGCGGCGGTGAGCGCGGCCCGGCTCTCGGACGGGATCCGGTTCCGCGGGGTGTCCGGCCTGTTCACCTGGCCCTCGGCCGCGGCGACCTTCGATTACGGCTACGACCGCGAGAGCGCCCTGTGGTCGCGCGACGCCTTCGAGGATCTCCTGAAGACGCTCACCACCACGCCGAGCGGAGGCCGCATCAACATCGTGGCCCACTCGATGGGCACGCTTCTGACGCTGGAGACCCTGCGCATGCTGCGCGCCGAGGCCGGCGAGGCCGCGATGGCGCGCATCGGCGCCGTGGTGCTCGCCGCCCCCGACATCGACATCGACCTGTTCACCAACGGCGTGCAGCGATTGGGCCCCGACATCAGCAAGATCACGGTGATCTCCTCCACCAACGACCGGGCGCTCGAACTCTCGAGCACGATCGCGGGCGGCGTGGTCCGGGCGGGCGCGGCGGACCGGGGGCGGCTCGAGGCGCTGGGCGTGCGCGTCGCCGACGCCTCCGATTACGGCGGCGGCCTGATCAACCACGACCTGTTCCTGTCGAATCGCGAGGTCCAGGGCGTGGTCAAGCGCGCGATCTCGCGGGCCGGCGGCGGCGTCTGAGCCGCGCCTGCCGGCGCCGCCCGGCCCCAGCCCGGGCGGCCGGCGCGGAATCTGCCCGCATCGCACCATCGCGGGGCCGGGCGGGGTTGGCGCCCCGCGCGCGACCCCCTACAGCATCGGCGCAGCGGAGGCCGCCTCGCAGCAGGGCCTCCGCGAAGCGGGTCACAGAAGGATGCCGGCCATGTTCACCCTCGAGATTGACGGCACAGCCGTGGCGGTCATCAACGGCGACGAGGAGACCGCCCGCGATCTCTTCACCTGCGACGGCTTCAAGTCGGACATCCGCGAGATGACGACCGCCGGCACGCCGCTCTGGAACGGCACCTCCGAGCTCAAGGTCCGTCCGGCCACCGAGGACGAGATCGAGATCTTCGAGGACGCCCTGGCCGAGGACGATGGCAGCGGTGACTTCGAGGACGATCCGAAGCACGCCGACGCCACAGAGGGCGAGGAAGAGGACGAGGCCGACATCGTGTTCCTGGTCGATATCGACGAGGACGACGACGAGGACGTCGAGGCCTGAGCGCCGCGACCGCCCCCGGCCGGATCCGAATCGGTCCGGCACGGGGGCATCCCGGTTGAACCGTCGCCGCCCCAGCGCCGTTGCCGGTCGGAATCGAACCCGACACGGAGCGTACAGGTCATGGCGGATACGAGACGGATGGTCGATGCCCTGGTGGGCGCCCGGCGCGGCGGTCTCGCGGCCGGCGCGGCCCTCGGCGGCTTGGCGCTCATCGCGAGCCTCGCCCTGCGGGCCCGGCGCGAAAGCGAGGCGCCGCTCGCGGCCGATGCCAAGGCGGCGGGGCCGGACTTCCACGCGATCGGGGAGGATGAGGCCCGGCTGATGCTGCGGGTCATGGTGGCGGCGACGCTCGCCGACGGCTCGATCGATGCCGGGGAGCGCAAGCGCCTGGACGACGCGGTGGACGGCGCCGGCATCGACCGCGACGGCCGCGCCTGGCTCGCGCGGGAGCTGGAAAGCCCCGCCGAGATCGACGAGATCGCCGATGCGGTGAACGACCCAGACGCCGCCGCCCGGATCTACGCCGCGGCCCGTCTCGCCATCGATCCCGACACCCTGCAGGAGCGCCAGTTCCTGAAGATGCTGGCCGAGGCTTTGGACGTGCCGGAGGACGCAACCGCCCGCGTCGAGCGGGATCTCGCCGCCTGATCGGCGGTCGCCGGCCTGACGGCGCGTCAGGCCGGCGCGGTCTCGGCGAGGAAGACGCGCATGCGTTCCAGGGCGCGGCGGATGTTCTCGGCGGAGTTGGCGTAGGACAGGCGGATGTAGCCCTCGCCGTGCACGCCGAAATCCGGGCCGCCGATCACCGCGACGCCCGCCTTCTCGAGGAGCGCGGCGGCCAACGGCTTGGCCTTCCAGCCCGTGCGGGCGATGTTCGGGAAGGCGTAGAAGGCGCCCTTCGGAGCCATGCAGGTGACGTTCGGCACGGCGTTGAGCCCCGCCACGACGATCTCGCGGCGGCGGTCGAACTCGGCCACCATCGCGGCCACGCAATCCTGCGGGCCGTCGAGCGCCGCGATGCCGGCATATTGGGTCGCGGCGTTGACACAGGAATGGGCGTTCACCGCGAGCTTGCGCGCCGCGTCGTAAAGCGGCTTCGGCCAGACCGACCAGCCGAGCCGCCAGCCCGTCATGGCGTAGGTCTTCGAGGCACCGTCGAGGTAGATCAGCCGGTCGCGGATCTCCGGATAGGCCAGCAGCGAGTGATGCGCCGCACCGTCATACGTCATCGTGCCGTAGATCTCGTCGGAGAGCAGCGCGACGTCCGGGTGGCGGGCAAGCCCCGCCACCAGCGCGTCGATCTCCGCCTTCGGCGTCACGCCGCCGGTCGGATTGGCCGGCGAGTTCACGATGAGCAGGCGGGTGCGCGGCGTGATCAGCCCCAGGATCTCCTCCGCCGAGATGGCGAAGCCGTTCTCCTCCCGGATCGGCACCGGCACCGGCGTCGCACCGGTGAACTCGATCATCGAGCGGTAGATCGGAAATCCCGGGTCCGGGTACAGGATCTCGGCACCCGGCTCGCCGAACATCAGGATCGCCATGAACATGGTGACCTTGCCGCCCGGCACGACCAGAACGGAATCGGGCGAGACCTCGACGCGGTGGCGCCGCAGGATGTCGCGGGCCACGGCCTCGCGCAGCGGCGGGATGCCCACCGCCGGGGTGTAGCCGTGATGGCCGTCGCGCAGGGCCTTGATGCCGGCCTCCACGATGTGGGGCGGCGTCGGCATGTCGGGTTGGCCGATGCCGAGGTTCACGATGTCGCGGCCCTCGGCCACGAGGGCGTTGGCGCGGGCGAGCACCGCGAAGGCGTTCTCCTCGCCGATGCGGCCGAAGGCCGGAACGATCTGGAGCATGCGTCCTCCCACGGGTCCCGTCGCAGCCCGGGCGCAAGCACCGGGCCGCCGTCATCCTGCGCCGGGGTGGGGCGTCAGTGCTTGGAGCGCTCGGCCAAACGGCTCGCGCCGAAGGAGAGCGCGGCCGCGATGGCGCCGAGGATCACGAAGGTCTTGATCGAGGCGGTGACCAGCGTCGGCTCGATGCCCGTGTCGGTGTAGAGCACGAGGCCGATCGCGGTCAGCGGCAGGCAGATCAGGATGAAGAGCGGGACGAGCGGGTTCATGACGGCTCTCAGATGGGGCGGGGACCCGTGGGCCCGTCGCGGATAGGCAGCCTTGTGCATAGCATCGGCCCGGCGGCAAGGGGACACCCCCGACGCCATGTTTTTGCAGGACCGATTTTCGACGCCGCTGTCGCCCCGGGCGCTCAGGCCGGCACCCGCACCGTCGCCCGCAGGCCGCCGAGCGGGCTGTCGTGCAGCGTGACGTCGCCTCCGTGCGCCCGCGCGATGTCGCGGGCGATGGCGAGGCCGAGCCCCGAGCCGCCCGCGTCCTGGCGCGCGTCGTCGAGCCGCACGAAGGGCTTGAACACCTCCTCGCGGCTTTCCGCCGGGATGCCGGGCCCGTCGTCGTCGATCGAGACCAGGAAGCTGCGCGCCTCGCGACGGCCCGAGATCGCCACCGTCTCGCCGTAGCGGGCGGCGTTCGCCGCGAGGTTGAACAGGCAGCGCCGGAAGGCGTCCGGGCGCACGGTCACCTGCGGCGCCCCCGCGAGATCGACATCGGTCACGTGGGCGCCGAGGCGCTCCGCATCGGTGCGCAGGTCCTCCAGCAGGGCGCGCATGTCCGTGGGCGCGGCGGCCTCGGCCGAATCGCCCCGCGCGAAGGCGAGGTAGCCCTCCAGCATGCGGCTCATCTCGTCGACGTCCCGGCTGAGATCGTCGATCTCCGGCGTCTGGTCGACGAGCGCGAGGGACAGCCGGAAGCGGGTGATGATGGTGCGCAGGTCGTGGCTCACGCCGTTGAGCATCGTGGTGCGCTGCTCCATCGCCCGCTCGATGCGCCGCTTCATCTCTATGAAGGCGTGGCCGGCTTGGCGCACCTCGCGGGCCCCGCGCGGTCGGAACTCGATCTCGCGGCCCTTGCCGAACCCCTCGGCCACGGCGGCGAGGCGCAGGATCGGCTTGATCTGATTGCGCAGGAACAGGATCGCGACGCCGAGCAGCACCATCGAGGAGCCGGTCATCCAAACCAGGAAGATGTGCGAGTTCGAGGCGTAGGCCTGGCTGCGCCGCGCGGTGATCCGCATCACCCCGTCCGGGATCTCGACCCGGATCTCGATCAGGTTCGAGCGGCCGACGGTGTCGATCCAGAACGGGCGCCCGATCTGGCGCTTGATCTCGTCGGAGAGCGCCTCGTCGAGGATCGAGAAGAACGGCCGCGGCCCGGAGGTGGGAAGCTTGGCTCCCCTCAGGATGTCGAGGTCGAGGCTGAGGCGCTCGCCCGCGATCCGCGACAGGATCTCGGCGTCCTTGTCCTGCGGGTAGCTCTCGTAGATGTCGATCAGGGCCGCGACGTCCGAGGTCACCGCCGAGGACAGCCGCTTGGTCACGAGCTGCCAGTGCCGCTCCATGAAGGTGTAGGCGATTACCGATTGGAGCAGCACCACGGGCGCGATGATGATGATCAGCGAGCGCGCGTAGAGACCCTTCGGCAGGATGTCGCCGATGGCCCGCGCGATCCGCTTCCAGACGGCGCGGGTGCGCGCGAGCGGGCCGCGGACGGATGGCGGCGACGCTGCCGGCTCCGACGGCGGCTTGACGGGCGCGTTCATGGCGACAGCGGCGGCACTGCCGGTGCCCGCAGGGCTGCGGCGCGCGCGCTCACGATCGTCGGGGCCGAGTGCATCCTGCCTGTCCGGTGCGGCGCGGGATCCTGCCCCTTATGGCATCTCCGCGCCCGATCGGCCAACCGGCCGGCGCCCGCGCTCGGGCGCCGCTCAGCCCGCGGCGGCGAGGCCGGGCTTCGGGGCACGGTCGACGATGTGGCCGAAGCCCGGCTCCGACAGGATCCGCCCCTCCTCGGCGACCACCCGCCCGCGCGCGATCGTCATCACCGGCCAGCCCGTCACCGCGAAGCCTTCCCAGGGCGTGTAGTCGGAGCCGTGATGGAGCTCGGCCTGCCGGATCGTCTCGCGCCGGTTGGGGTCCCAGAGGGTCAGGTCGGCGTCGAAGCCCGGCCCGATCGAGCCCTTGTGCGGGTAGAGACCGTAGAGCTTGGCGTGGTTGGTGGCCGTCAGCGCCACGAACTGGTTCAGCGAGATCCGCCCCTTCGAGACGCCCTCCGAGAACAGCACCGGCAGCCGCGTCTCGATGCCCGGCATGCCGTTCGGGATCCAGCGGAAGGAGGTGCGCCCGCGCGGGTTGAGCTTGCCGGCCGGATCGTCGTAGCGGAACGGGCAATGGTCGGACGAGACGAGGTCGAACACCCCGCGCCGCAGCCCGGACCAGAGCGCCTCCTGGCTCGCCACATCGCGCGGCGGCGGCGAGCAGACGTATTTCGCGCCCGCCATCGGATCGTCGAAACCGATCCCCTTCATGTCCTCGGCGGTGAGCGTCAGGTATTGCGGGCAGGTCTCGGCGTGGATCCGGAGGCCGCGCGACTGCGCCCAGGCGATCTGCTCCATCGCCTCGTTGCCCGACACGTGGACGATCACGATCGGCACGTCGATCAGCTCCGAATGGCTGATCGCGCGATGGGCCGCCTCGCGCTCCACCACCTGCGGGCGGGACAGGGCGTGGCCGTAGGGCCGGGTCTCGCCCGCCCGCTCCAGGCGCTCGCTGAGATACCGGATGGTGTCGTAGCCCTCGGCATGGACCATCACGCGGGCGCCCTCGCGCCGCGCCACCCCGAAGACGTCGAGGAGCTGGCGGTCGTTCAGCACGAGGTCGTCGTAGGTCATGAAGACCTTGAACGAGGTGTAGCCGTCCGCCACCAGCGCCGGGAGTTCCTGGCCGAGCACGCTCTCGCTCGGGTCCGAGACGATGAGGTGGATCGCGGCGTCGACGTGGCACTGGCCCTCGGCCAGAGCCCGGTAGGCGTCCACGGTGGCGCGCAGGCTCTCGCCGCGGGGCTGGAGGGCGAAGGGCATCACGCAGGTGTTGCCGCCTGCGGCCGCCGCCCGCGTCGCGGAGGCGAAATCGTCCGCCATCACGATGCCGGGCCCGGACGGCTGGGCGATATGGACGTGGCTGTCGATGCCGCCCGGCAGCACCAGGAGTCCGCTCGCGTCGATGCTGCGGGCCGCGTCGGCGATCCCGTCGGCGACGGCGGCGATGCGCCCGTCGCGGATGCCGATATCGGCGCGCAGCGTATCGCTCGCGGTCACCACGGTGCCGCCCCGGATCGCGAGGTCGAATTCGGGCACGCTGCTCTCCCTGGGCCCGGATGGCCCGAGTACCGGCGCCGTACATGCATCCCTCGGGCCTGTCGCCGCAAGCGCGGATGAGAGCGTGGCCGGAAGCGCGGCGCTCCCGTTCCCCCGGAGCGCTTGTGGCGGCGCCCGCTTCGGTCTAACGCTCGCGGCCCCGAACACATCATCCGCGACGAGCGGCCGGCGACGGCGCGCGGACGATCCCCTGCCACAACGGTTTCGGGTCACGCTTCATGGTCGCACACAGCCGGGCGGCATCAGCCCCCATCCAGATTCCAGGCGCCCGCATCCTCGTGATCGAGGCGCGTTTCTACGACGCCCTCGCCGATGAACTCCTCGCCGGCGCCGAGGCCGCGATCCGGGCCGCCGGCGCCGAGGCGGTCGTGGTGACGGTGCCGGGCGCCCTCGAGATTCCCGGCACGGCCGCGATCCTGCTCGACGCCGCCGAGCGGCACGGCCGTCCCTACGACGCCGTGGTGGCGCTCGGCTGCGTCATCCGCGGCGAGACCGGGCATTACGACATCGTCGCGGGCGAGAGCGCGCGGGCCCTGATGGACCTCTCGGTCGATCGGGCGCTGCCCCTCGGCAACGGCATCCTCACCGTGGAGAACGAGGCCCAGGCCTTCGCCCGGGCCCGCGTCTCCGAGATGAACAAGGGCGGCGGCGCGGCCGAGGCGGCGCTCGCCGTGCTCGCGCTCAAGCGCGCCGCCGAAGGAGACTGATCCTCGTGAGCAAACTCGAGGCGCGCAGCGGCGCGCGGCTTGCCGTGGTGCAGGCCCTCTACGACATGGACATCTCGGGCAAGGGCGTCCTCGACGCGGTGGCCGAGTTCGAGGCCCACTGGATCGGCCGCGAGATCGACGGCATCGCCCATCCCCCCGCCGAGCCGGCCTTCTTCCGGGACCTCCTGCGCGGCGTGGTCGAGGAGCAGCGCGCCATCGATCCGCAGATCGACCAAGCCCTGACCCAGGGCTGGCCGCTGCGGCGGATCGAGACCGTCCTGCGGGCGATCCTGAGAGCGGGCACCTACGAGCTGATGTTCCGGCGCGACGTGCCGGCGCGCGCGGCGATCTCGCAATACGTCGACGTGGCGCACAGCTTCTACACCGGCGACGAGCCGGGCCTCGTCAACGCCGTCCTCGATCGGGTTGCGCGCCAGAACCGGGCGGACGAGCTCGCCGCCTCGAAGCGCGGGTGAGCGGGACGGAATCCGCACGCCTCTCGGAAGAGGGGCTGATCGCGCGCTACTTCGCGCCGCTGGCGGGAGAGGGCGCGGACGGCCTGCGGGACGACGCCGCCGCCCTGACGCCCGCGCCCGGCCACGACCTCGTCCTCACGGTCGACGCGGTGGTGGCGGGCGTCCACTACTTCCCCGACGATCCACCCGAATCCGTCGCCGTGAAGGCCCTCGGGGTGAACCTCTCCGACATCGCCGCCAAGGGCGCCCGGCCCCGCGGCTTCCTGCTCACCCTCGCCCTCGCCGACGGTTGGACCGAGGATTGGCTCGCCGGCTTCGCGCGCGGGCTTGGGCGGGCGGCGGCCGAGCATGGCTGCCCGCTGCTGGGCGGCGACACCGTGCGCGCCGCCGGACCGACCCTGATCAGCATCACGGCGCTCGGCGAATTGCCCGCCGGCGGCATCGTGCGGCGGCACGGCGCCCGCATCGGCGACCGCATCTGCGTCAGCGGCACGATCGGCGACGCGGCGCTCGGGCTGCGGCTCCGGCTCGAACCGGAGGCCGCCTGGGCGCGGGCCCTCGATCCGGCGCACCGGTCCGTGCTGGCGGACCGGTATCTCCACCCGCGGCCCCGCCTCGCCCTGGCGCCGGTCCTGCGCCGCTACGCCACCGCCTCGATGGACGTGTCGGACGGGCTCGCGGGCGATCTGGCCAAGATGCTGGCGGACGGATCGGGGCCGGAAGGGCCGCGTTCGGCGGAGGTGATGATCGGCGCCGTGCCCCTCTCGCCCGCAGCCTCCGCCGCGATCGCCGCCGATCCCCGCCTTCTGGACGTGGCGCTGACCGGCGGCGACGATTACGAGATCCTGTGCACGGTCGCCGCCTCCGAGCTGGCGGCGTTTCGGGAGGACGCGGCGGCGGCGGGCGTGCCGCTCCACCCGATCGGCACGGTCGCGGCGGGCGCGGGCGCCCCGCTTTTCCTGACGCCGGAGGGCCAGGGCCGCCGCTTCTCCGCCGGCTCGTTCAGCCACTTCTGAGCGGCACCGGCCCGCGCGAGCACAGTCATGCGGCGCTGCAACCGCATCGCGGGAGGGCCGAAGCTTGGCCGGCTTCGCTGCATCGCAGCAAAACGAAGTGTTGCCAGCCCAAAGTCCCGTTTGCTCTTGACCGCGAAGTTTGGCAAGCAAGGTCCGCACTTCTGGGAGGAAATGCCCTTGTCCGAGCGCGACGTCCCATGACCCCGCGCGGGTCAAGCTCGGCACTGAAAAGCCAACGCCAGGCCAAATAAAGCCAAGGACGCACGAATGACCGCATTGCTGCTGATCATCCTGGGCGGGCTCTGTGCCGTCGCCTACGGCATCGTCACGATCAACGACGTCATGAAACGCGACGCCGGCACACAACGGATGCAGGAGATCGCGGGCGCGATCAGCGAGGGAGCCCAAGCCTATCTGCGGCGGCAATACGCGACCATCGGCATCGTCGGCATCGTGCTGTTCGCCCTGCTCGCCTACTTCCTCGGCCTCAAGGTGGCGGTGGGCTTCCTGATCGGCGCGGTGCTCTCGGGGGCGGCCGGCTTCATCGGCATGAACGTCTCGGTCCGGGCCAACGTCCGCACCGCGCAGGCGGCCTCGACCTCGCTGGGCGGCGGCCTGGAGGTGGCCTTCAAGTCGGGCGCGGTCACCGGCATGCTGGTGGCCGGCCTCGCGCTTCTCGGCGTCGCCCTCTACTACGCCTACCTCACCCGCTATGCCGGCCTCGCGCCTGCGAGCCGCGAGGTGATCGACGCGCTGGTGGCCCTCGGCTTCGGCGCCTCGCTGATCTCGATCTTCGCCCGCCTCGGCGGCGGCATCTTCACCAAGGGCGCCGATGTCGGCGGCGATCTCGTCGGCAAGGTCGAGGCCGGGATTCCCGAGGACGATCCGCGCAACCCCGCCACCATCGCCGACAACGTGGGCGACAACGTCGGCGACTGCGCCGGCATGGCGGCCGACCTGTTCGAGACCTACGCGGTGACCATTGTGGCCACGATGGTGCTCGCGGCGATCTTCTTCGCCGGGCAGACCGACGTCGGGGGCCGCAACATCCTCGAAGCGATGATGATCTACCCGCTGGCCATCGGCTCGGCCTGCATCCTCACCTCGATCGCCGGCACCTACGCGGTCCGTCTCGGGGCCAACCAGTCGATCATGGGCGCGCTCTACAAGGGTCTGCTCACGGCGGGCGTGCTCTCGATCGGGGCGATCGCGGCGGTGAACTACGCGGTGTTCGGCGGCTTCGCGGCCGAGTTCCGGACGGCGACCGGCCTGACCTTCACCTCGGCCGGCCTGTTCGGCTGCGCCGTGATCGGGCTCGCGATCACCGCGCTCATCGTGGTGATCACCGAGTACTACACCGGCACCAACTTCCGCCCCGTGAAGTCGATCGCCACCGCCTCGGTCACCGGCCACGGCACCAACGTGATCCAGGGGCTGGCGATCTCTCTCGAATCGACGGCGCTCCCGGCGATCGTGATCGTGGCGGGCATCATCTCGACCTACGCCCTGGCCGGCCTGTTCGGCATCGCCATCGCGGTCACCGCCATGCTGGCGCTCGCCGGCTTCGTCGTGGCCCTCGACGCCTTCGGGCCGGTCACCGACAACGCGGGCGGCATCGCCGAGATGGCGGGCCTGCCCGCCGACGTGCGCAAGTCGACCGACGCGCTGGACGCGGTGGGCAACACCACGAAGGCGGTGACCAAGGGCTACGCCATCGGCTCGGCCGGACTCGGCGCCCTGGTGCTGTTTGCCGCCTACACCTCCGACCTGAACTACTTCATCGCCAATGCCAGCGACACGCAGTACCGGTTCTTCAAGGGCGTCACCGTCGATTTCTCGCTCTCGAACCCCTACGTCGTGGTCGGCCTGCTCCTCGGCGGCCTGATCCCGTTCCTCTTCGCCGGCATCGCCATGACGGCGGTCGGGCGCGCGGCCGGCGCGGTGGTCGAGGAGGTGCGGCGCCAGTTCCGCGAGAAGCCCGGCATCATGAAGGGGACCGACCGGCCCGATTACGGCCGGGCGGTCGACATGCTCACCCGTGCGGCGATCCGCGAGATGATCGTGCCCTCGCTGCTGCCGGTGCTGACGCCGATCGTGCTGTTCTTCGTGATCCAGCTGATCGCGGGGAAGAACCAAGCCTTCGCCACGGTCGGCGCCTCGCTGCTCGGCGTGATCATCACCGGCCTCTACGTCGCGGTCTCGATGACCTCCGGGGGCGGCGCCTGGGACAACGCCAAGAAGTACATCGAGGACGGCCACCACGGCGGCAAGGGCTCGGACGCCCACAAGGCGGCGGTGACCGGCGACACCGTCGGCGACCCCTACAAGGACACGGCCGGCCCCGCCGTGAACCCGGCAATCAAGATCACCAACATCATCGCCCTGCTGCTGCTGGCCGTGCTCGCCCACGTCTGAGACCTGAACCGAAGCCAAAGACTCAGGACCATCGCGTCGCGCGGGCCGGGATCCTCCGAGATCCCGGCCCGTCCCGTCTGATCGGATGTGCGTCCGCGCACACCCTCGGCCGCGCCCCCCGGGTACCGGCGCTGGCGCGACGGGATCCACGGACCACCTAAGCCCCGGGGTTACCGCGCGGGCCGCATCCGGCCCGCCCATCGCCACGACCACGGGACAATCATGCCGTCACTGTTCGATCCGATCCGCATCGGCGCCATCGAGGCGCCGAACCGCATCTTCATGGCGCCGCTGACGCGCGGACGCGCCACCAAGGACCACGTGCCGACGCCGATGATGGCCGAGTACTATGCCCAGCGCGCCGGCGCGGGCCTGATCCTTACGGAAGCCACCGGCATCAGCCAGGAGGGTCTCGGTTGGCCCTTCGCCCCCGGCATCTGGTCGGACGAGCAGGTCGAGGCCTGGAAGCCGGTGGTGAAGGCGGTGCACGACGCGGGCGGTCGCATCGTCTGCCAGATCTGGCACATGGGACGCCTCGTCCATCCGGATTTCCTCGGCGGCGAGAAGCCGGTCTCGGCCTCGGCCACGACCGCGCCGGACCAGGCCCACACCTACGCCGGCAAGAAGCCCTATGCCGAGGCGCGCGCGCTCGAGACCGGCGAGATCCCGCGCCTGATCGCCGATTACGAGCGCGCCACCCGCAATGCGATGGCGGCCGGGTTCGACGGCGTGCAGATCCACGCGGCCAACGGCTACCTCATCGACGAATTTCTGCGCGACAATTCGAACTTCCGCACCGATGCCTACGGCGGCTCGATCGAGAACCGCGTCCGCCTGCTGCGCGAGGTCACCGAGGCGGTCGCCGCGGTCGCGGGCAAGGACCGCACCGGCGTGCGCCTCTCACCGAACGGGGAGATCCAGGGCGTCAACGATTCGGATCCGAACGCGCTGTTCGGCGCGGCCGCCGCTGCCCTCGATGCGATCGGCATCGCCTTCCTGGAGATGCGCGAGCCCGGCCCGAACGGCACCTTCGGCAAGGCCGACCATCCTCCGGTCGCACCCGTGATGCGCGAGCGCTTCCGCGGTCCGCTGATCCTGAACTCGGATTACGACGGCCGCAGTGCCCAGGCGGCGCTCGATGCCGGCGAGGCCGACGCCATCGCGTTCGGGCGGACCTACATCGCCAACCCGGACCTGCCGGAGCGCATCGCCGCCGACGCGCCCCTGAACAAGGACGATTTCCGGACCTGGTACAGCCAGGGGCCGGAGGGCTACGTCGATTATCCCACCCTCGCCCAGTCGAAGGCGGCCTGACCGACACGGCGGATCCGCGGCTGTGGGCAGCCGCGGATCCGGCTATCGTCTCGCCATCATTCAGTCTCGAATACTGGTGATGAACGGGACGCCGATCCTCCGGATGTCGGCGTGCAGGGCCGCGTCCCTGTTCGGCGTGCCCGCGCGCACCTATGTGGTCTGACGATGACGGAGCCGCTCTCCCCTCCCGTGCCTGATCCCGCGCGCCCCGCCGCGACCGTATCCGGTCTCTGCCGGTCTGGCGGCACCGACGACCGGAAGCGGATGGACGCGCTCGTCGATCTTGGCATCCTCGACACCGCGCCCGAGCCTGCTTACGACGACCTCGCCCAGGTGGCGGCCTTCGCCTGCGCTGCCCCCGTGGCGCTGGTCAGCTTCGTCGAGCTGACCCGGCAATGGTTCAAGGCCGAGGTCGGGCTCGGCGTCCGCACCATGCCGCTCGACCGTTCGATCTGCGCCCATGCCATCCAGGCCGGCGACGTGCTGGTTATTCCCGACCTGACGGCCGATCCCCGCACCGCCGAGAACCCGATCGTCACCGGCCCCGAGCATTTCCGCTTCTATGCGGGCGCGGTCATCGTCTCGAAGGGGGGCGTCGCCCTCGGCGCGCTCTGCGTGCTCGACACGGTGACGCGGCCCGACGGCCTCACCGAGGGCCAGATCGCGACCCTGCGCACCCTGGCCAACCAGGTCTCGACGCTGCTCGAGCATCGGCGCTCGCTCTCGGAGATCGCGGCGCGGGAATCCGAACTGGCCGCCAACGAGCGCCGCTTCCGCGTGATGACCGAGGCGATGCCCCAGATGGTCTGGACCACCCTGCCGGACGGGTTCCACGACTATTACAACGACCGCTGGTACACGTTCACCGGCGTCCCCTACGGCTCGACCGATGGCGAGGGCTGGAACGGGGTCTTCCACCCCGAGGATCAAGAGCGCGCCTGGGCGCGCTGGCGCCTCTCCCTGGCGACCGGCGAGCCCTACGAGATCGAGTACCGGCTGCGCCACCACACGGGCGCCTATCGCTGGACGCTCGGACGCGCCATGCCGATCCGCGATGCGGAGGGGCGGATCGAGCGCTGGTTCGGCACCTGCACCGACATCGACGATCTCAAGCGGGCCGAGAGCGAGGCGCGCCAGCTCGCGGCCATCGTCGAGGCCTCGAAGGACTTCATCGGCCTCACCGACCGCGACGGCCGCATCGTTCACCTCAACGGCGCCGCCCGCACCCTCCTGGGGCTGGCCGACCCGGCCGGCGCCCCGACCATGCCCGAGTGCTTCGCGCCACGCGCGCGCGCGCTGTTCGAGGAAACGGTACTGCCGGCCCTCCGCCGCGACGGCTGGTGGGAGGGCGAGCTGGCGCTCCGGCATGCCGGGACGGGCGCCGAGATTCCGGTGCTCTACACGGTCTTCACCGTGCGCGACGCCACGGGTGCCGAAGCCGGCTACGCGACGGTGACGCGCGACCTGCGCGAGAGCAAGCGGGCCGAGGAGGCGCGCGATCTCCTGATCCGCGAGCTCTCCCATCGCATCAAGAACATCTTCGCCGTCGTCGGCGGCATCGCGGCGCTGACCGGCCGGAGCGACCCGAGCGCCCGCGGCTTCGCCGACGCCTTCCGGGAGCGTCTCGGGGCGCTCGCCCAGGCCCACGAATACGTGCGCCCGCATTCGCCCGAGAGCGCGCCGAGCGTCTCGGGCCAGACCGTGCTCGGGCTGATGCGTCTGATCATGGCGGCCTATCGCGACCGCGGCCGCGACCGTGTGGCGATCACCGGGGACGACGCCGCGATCGGCGAGCGCAGCGCGACCTCGCTGGCGCTGATCATGCACGAGCAGGCCACCAACGCGGTGAAATACGGTGGGCTCTCGACCACGACCGGAACCGTCACCCTCGACGGGCGCAGCGAGGACGGGCGCTATCGCCTGACCTGGACCGAGGCCGGGGGACCGGCCGTGACGGCGTCGCCGACGCGGAAGGGCTTCGGCACGGTGCTGGCCGAGCGCAGCGTCGCGGGCCAGCTCGACGGCGTGCTCGAGCACGACTGGGCTCCGGACGGCTTGGTGATGCGCCTGGACGTGCCCCTCGCCAACCTGCGCTCCTGATCCGGTGCGGGCGGACGGGTATCGCCTCGTCGTCCTCGACTTCGACGGGACGCTGGCCGACAGCTTCGCGTGGTTCTGCGGCGTCCTCAACGGGGTCGCCGACCGCTACGGCTTCCGCCGCGTCGCTCCGGAGGAGACCGACTTCCTGCGCGGGCAGGGCGCCGCCGCGATCATCCGGCATCTCGGCGTGCCGCGCTGGAAGCTGCCGGCCATCGCCCGGCACATGCACGGGCTCGCCGCCCGCGACATCGATGCGCTGCGGCTGTTTCCGGGCATCCCGGCGATGCTGGCGGATCTCGCGGCCGCGGGGCCGGTCGTGGCGCTCCTCAGCTCCAATACCCGCTCGAACGTCGAGCGCGTGCTCGGGCCGGAACGCGCCGGCCTCATCGACCACTACGCCTGCGGGGCCTCGCTCTTCGGCAAGGCGCGCCGGCTCACGGCCCTGATCGACCGGACCGGAATCCCGGCCGCGGCGACGCTCTGTATCGGCGACGAGCTGCGCGACCTCGAGGCTGCCCGGGCGGCGGGCTGCGCCTTCGGGGCGGTGGCCTGGGGCTACACCCGGCCCGACGCGCTCGCCGCAGCCGAGCCGGACCTGATGTTCGGCGAGCCCGCGGAGATCGTCCGCGCGCTCAAGCCCGATCAGAGACCGCGGTTGGCGCCCGGGACGACGCTGGAGCCCGCGCCGCTGCCGAACGGCTCGTAGCGGGTCAGGCCGCGGAAGAGCTGGCTGAGGAAGGCCCGGTCCTGGCCGCTCGTCGGCGTGGTGCGCTGGATGAAGTCGAAGACCTGACCATCCTGCAGCCCGTACAGGGCCACGCGCTCGACCTTGAAGGCCGGGGTGAAGTACACCGCCGTGACCTTCTGGTCCTCGACGCGCTCGCCGAGGAACATCACCGTGCGGGTGGTGTTCTGCGAGATGTAGTACCAGGATTTGTTGCCGACCGTGGAGACCGTGGACGGCGAGCCCAGGGTCTGCAGCACCTGCTCGGCGCTCATGCCGGGCTTGATGGTGGCGAGGGCGGCTTGGTCGATCTGGTAGCCGTGACGCAGTTCCTCGCCGATGCAGCCCGAGAGGGCGACACCGAGGGTGCCGAGGAGGGCGACACGCGCCAGAGACGAGACGAGACGGCGCGGCATCGGCCCCCCAGGGACAAACATTGTGACCGGTCGTTCCTGCGGTGCCTGCGCCCCGGCCGCGCGTGACGGCGGTATCCCGCGGCTGTTGTTTTCCACGGGCATCGCCCGCGGCGCTTGCACCTTGACCGGGGGTTGCCGTACCGCGGGGTTATGGCTTTGACAAGGCAAGCTCGGCCACAGCGCCGGGGACAGACCATTCGGCTCGGATCGCGGCGCGGGACGCCCCGGCGTCCCGGCCCATCGCGGAGAGCCACGCCGTGATCGCCCGCTTCTTCCGGCGCGAGGACGCACGGCGTCGCTCGATCGCGCAGCTCCACGGACGCATCAACACCGCCTCGCGCGCCGCGCCCCTCTACGCCCGGCTCGGCGTGCCGGACACGGTGGAGGGCCGCTTCGAGTGCCTGAGCCTCCACGTCATCCTGGTGTTGCGCCGGCTCAACCGGCTGCCGCCCCCTGCGGCGGACGTGGCGCAGGATCTCGTCAACGCGGTCTTCCTGCAGCTCGACGCGGCGGTGCGCGAACTCGGCGTCGGCGATTTCGGCGTCCCCAAGCGCATGAAGAAGCTCGGCGCCGCGTTCTACGGGCGCGCCGCCGGCTACGACGCCGCGCTGGACGCGCGCGACGCGGCGGCTCTGCGCGAGGTGCTGGCCCGCAACGTCCTCGGGCAGGACGGCGCCGCCCACGACGCCGCGGAGGCCGCGGGGCTCGCCGCCTACGTGCTCGCGGCGGCCGACGCCCTCGACGGCGACGATCTCGACGCCCTGCTCGGACGGGGACCCGACTTCCCCGACCCGGACGGTTTCGCCGCCGGGCCCGGGGCCATCACGCAAGGAGACCGCGCATGACGCGCACGGACCAGCCCGGCCCGCTCTCGCGGGTCGTCAACGTCGATCGGATCCCGCGCGGGCGGGACGGCGTCGTGGTCGAGGCGACGCAGGCCGAGTGCGACGCGCTCGCCCGCGACTTCAAGATCCCGGGGATCCGCGATCTCGTCGGGCGGTTTGACCTCGCGGGGCCGACGAGCCGCCTGCTCGTCACCGGCACGGTCGAGGCGACGGTGACGCAGATCTGCACCGTGAGCCTGGAGCCCTTCGAGTCCAAGGTCGTCGAGCCGGTGGAGATCGCGTTCACGGACACCGATCGACTCGCCGGCACGGATGCCGAGGATGTCGAGGTGCCCGATCCGATCGTCGGCGGGCGCATCGATTTCGGGGCGCTCACCGGGGAGTTCCTCGCCCTCGGGCTCGATCCCTATCCGCGCAAGCCCGGCATCGCCTTCGAGCCGGTCCAGGCCGGGGACGACGTGAAGCCCTTCGACGCGCTGCGCCGCCTGCGCGACGGCGAGGGCTGACGGGCGAGGAGAGACGGGCGAGGAGAGACGGGCGAGGCAGCCGGAGCCGCATCGGCCCGCCGCCGGTCGACCCGGCGACTGCGCGGCGCCGGTCAGAAATCCGTTGCCCGCCCGGATGGGATCGCTATTTTCCGCCGCGCCGGGCACCGCTCCCTGCGCCGGCCCGCGCCGGGACCGGCCGGAATCCATCGCAGGAGCGACGACGCGGCCAGGCGTTGCCGCTCCCCTCGTCTTCGTATCGCCAGAATGGTGGGGCACCCGCCCCCTTCCGACGACGTCCCAGAGCCCGCGACACCCAGGATCATGTCAGAACGCGTGTGCATCTCGCTCGACGCCATGGGCGGCGACCACGGGCCGTCGACCGTCGTGCCGGGGGCCGCGATCGCCCGCGAACGACATCCGGAGACCCGTTTCCTGATGTTCGGCGACGAGGCGGTCGTGGGGCCGCTGGTCGAGGCCGAGCCGCGCCTGAAGGGCGCCGTCGAGATCCGCCACACCACGATGGCGATCGCGATGGACGACAAGCCGAGCCAGGCGGTGCGCCAGGGGCGGGGCAAGTCGTCCATGTGGCAGGCCGTGCAGGCGGTGCGCGACGGTCACGCCGACGCCGCCGTCTCGGCCGGCAATACCGGCGCGCTGATGGCGATGTCGAAGATCTGCCTGAAGACCATGACGGGCATCGAGCGCCCGGCCATCGCCTGCCTGTGGCCGACGCTGCGTGGCGAGAGCGTGGTGCTGGATGTGGGCGCCACCATCGGCACGGATGCCGAGCATCTCGTCGAGATGGCGGTGATGGGCTCGGCGATGGCCCGCATCGTCCTCGATCTCGATCGACCCACCGTCGGCCTCCTCAACGTCGGCACCGAGGAGATGAAGGGCAACGAGGCCGTGAAGGAGGCCGCACGGCTCCTGCGCGAGCACGACACGCCGACCTTCGCCTATCACGGCTTCGTGGAGGGCACCGATCTCGGGCGCGGGACCGTCGACGTGGTCGTGACCGAGGGCTTCACCGGCAACATCGCCCTCAAGACCGCCGAGGGCACCGCCAAGCAGATCGGCAGCTACCTGCGCAGCGCCATGACCCGCACCCTCGCGGCCAAGATCGGCGCGCTGTTCGCCCGACAGGCCTTCCGGGCGCTGCGGGACAAGATGAATCCGAGCCGGGCCAACGGCGGCGTGTTCCTCGGGCTCGAGGGCATCGTCATCAAGAGCCACGGCTCCGAGAACGCCCAGGGCTTCGCGGCGGCGATCGACCTCGCCCACGACATGGCCCGTCACGACCTGATCCGCACGATCCGCGACATGCTGGACGAGACGCCCACCACGATGGCGCGCGTCTGAGGCCGGGATCGCCAGTGGACAGCGGGATTCCGGGAAGGAAAGCGATGACCAGCCTGCGTTCCGTCGTCGTCGGCACCGGCTCCTGCCTGCCCGCCCGGGTGGTCACGAACGCGGAGCTTGCCGAGCGGGTCGATACCTCCGACGCCTGGATCGTTCAGCGCACCGGCATCACCCAGCGCTACCTCGCGGATGCGAGCGAGACCACCTCGGTGCTCGGCACGCGCGCCGCGCGCGCGGCCCTCGACGACGCCGGCCTCACGGGGGCGGATATCGACCTCGTGATCTGCGCCACCTCGACCCCGGATCACACCTTCCCGTCGACCGCCACCCAGATCCAGGCCGGCCTCGAGATCCGGCAGGGGGCGGCCTTCGACCTGCAGGCGGTCTGCGCCGGCTTCGTCTTCGCGGTCTCCACCGCCGACAAGTTCCTGTCGACCGGCGCGGCGCGGCGGGCTCTTGTCGTCGGCGCCGAAACCTTCTCGCGCATCGTGGACTGGGAGGACCGCACCACCTGCGTGCTGTTCGGCGACGGCGCGGGCGCGATCGTGCTCGAAGCGCAGGAAGAGGCCGAGGCCGGCGGCCGCGGTGTGCTCTCGGCGAGCCTGCGCTCCGACGGGCGCCACCGGGAGAAGCTCTACGTCGACGGCGGACCGGGCTCCACCGGGACCACCGGTCACCTGCGCATGGAGGGCCGCGAGGTCTTCCGCTTCGCCGTCGGCTCCGTCACGGACGTGATCGTGGATGCCCTCGAGCGCGCGGGCGCCACGGCGCAGGACCTCGACTGGTTCGTGCCTCATCAGGCGAACCGCCGGATCATCGAGGCGTCGGCCGACAAGATCGGCATCGCCCGGGACAAGATCGTGCTGACCGTGGACCGTCACGGCAACACCTCCGCCGCCTCGATCCCCCTGGCCCTCGACGTCGCCCGCAAGGACGGCCGGATCAAGCGGAACGACCTGGTGATGATCGAGGCGATCGGCGGCGGTTTCAGCTGGGGTGCCGCCCTGATCCGGTGGTAGGCACGGTCAACGACAATCTGCCCTCAAAACGACCCGCCCGCGGTTGACCCTGCGTCAGGCGCCGATTAGCGTGCCGGATCATAGGGATACGTCCTAGGGACAGTTTCCCGACAAGCCGAGCGAGGGGTTGGAACATGGCGAGCAAGACGGTCACACGCGCTGACCTGAGCGAGGCCGTCTACCAGCAGGTCGGCCTGTCGCGGACGGAATCCGCCGCCCTCGTCGAGACCGTGCTTTCCGAGATCTGCACCTGCCTCGCCGAGGGCGAGACGGTGAAGCTCTCGTCCTTCGGCTCCTTCGTCGTGCGCAGCAAGGGCAAGCGCGTCGGCCGCAACCCCAAGACCGGCGTCGAGGTCGCGATCGAGCCGCGGCAGGTCATGGTGTTCAAGCCCTCGAACGTGCTCAAGGCGCGCATCAATGGCATGGCCGAGCCGGCCGAGGATTGAGGCCGGGCCGGCCGCTCAGCAGCCGCGGCAGATCGAGCCCATCGTCGTCCGCATCTTCGTGTCCCAGGCCTTGTCGCGCGCCGCGGCCGCCTTCTGAGCCTTCTGCATCTCGGCCTCGTTGACCGACCGCATCGGCGATCCGCTTCCGCCCGGCGGCTTGGTCTGGCCGGTGGTCGTGAGGGTCCGGGGCGCTCCGGGCCCCGGCTGGGCGAGGGCCGGGCCGGTGGCCAGGACGAGCCCGACGACGATCAGGGTGTGGCGCATAAACGTCGAGCGCATCGGCTGGGATCTCCCCGGGGTTCCGCGATTCCGCGGCTTCCTACAGCGCGGGCAGGGACGCATTATGACAGCGTGACGGGTGCGCGGGGAAGGTCCGGAGGCGAATTTGCACCAGGGAGATCGGGGCGACCGCCCAGGCGCCGACGCGCAGCCGACCCGTCGCGAAGCCCTGGCCGCCGCGCTGCGGCGGCTCGCTCCGCGCCTGCCGGGCTTCGAGGCCGACGCGATCCTGAGCCGGGCCCTGGCCAGTCCCGGCCTGCGCAAGGCCGCGCCGGAGACCGCCGCACGGCTCACCCTGGTGAGCTACGCGCGGCATGTCCTCACCGAGTACGACGCGCTGCTGGCGGACGGATACGACCGCGACAGCGCCCGGCATTTCGTGCTCGACGACCTGAACGACGCGCTGGCATCCTGGGGTGCCAAGCCGGTTCCCGAGACCGACCCCGGCGAGGATTTCCCGGCGCTCCCCGAAGCGTGAGCCGCTCCGCGCGCGAACCCCTGGTAGAAGCGCGGCGACCGCAGCTCCGCGGGCATAGGGATCCGACGCCATGAAGATCAGCGCGCGCAACGTCCTCAAGGGCAAGGTCGTCTCCGTCGACAAGGGCGCCACCACCGCCCACGTGAAGATCGAGATCGCGCCCGGGCAGGTGGTGACCGCCGCGATCACCAACGAGGCCGTGGACGCCCTGAAGCTCGCGCCCGGCGGGGACGCCTACGCAGTGGTCAAGGCCTCCGATGTGATGGTCGCCGTCGACTGATCGCGTTGCGGTGCGGGGCGCCTCCCGGATAGAAGGGACGCCCGCCCGGACCCGCACGCTCATGAACATCCTCGGCATCGAGACGACCTGCGACGAGACCGCCGCCGCCATCGTGGGCGCGGCCGAGGACGGCAGCGGCCTCATCCGCGCCAACGAGGTGCTGAGCCAGATCGCCGAGCACGCCGCCTATGGCGGCGTGGTGCCGGAGATCGCGGCACGCGCCCACGTGGAGGTGCTCGACCGCCTGGTCGCCCGCGCCCTCGAGCGGGCGCAGATCGGCTTGCGCGAGCTGGACGGGATCGCGGTGGCGGCGGGGCCCGGCCTGATCGGCGGCGTCCTGATCGGGCTCGTCACCGCCAAGACCCTGGCTCTGGTGACCCGCAAGCCGCTGCTAGCCGTCAACCACCTCGAGGCGCACGCCCTGACCGCCCGGCTGACGGACGGCCTCGCCTTTCCCTACCTGCTGCTCCTGGCCTCCGGCGGCCACACCCAGCTCGTCGCCGTGAAGGGCGTCGGACAATATGTCCGCCTTGGGGGCACGATCGACGACGCCATCGGCGAAGCTTTCGACAAGGCGGCCAAGCTCCTCGGGCTCGGCTATCCGGGCGGCCCCGAGGTGGAGCGCGCGGCGGAGGCCGGCGATCCGGAGCGCTTCGCCCTGCCGCGGCCGATGCTCGGCCGGCGCACGGCGGATTTCTCGCTGTCGGGCCTGAAGACGGCTTTGCGCATCGAGGCCGAACGGATCGCGCCGCTGGCCGAGCGCGACGTCGCCGATCTCTGCGCCGGCTTCCAGGCCGCGATCACCGACGTGGTGGTCGATCGCACCCGGGTGGCGTTGCGCGCCTTCTCCGCCGTCGCCGGTCACCCGACCGCGCTCGTGGCCGCCGGAGGCGTCTCGGCCAACGGTCCGATCCGCCGGGCGCTGGCCGCGCTCGCCGGGGAGGCCGGGCTCCGGTTCGTGGCGCCGCCGATACCGCTCTGCGGGGACAACGGCGCGATGATCGCCTGGGCGGGCCTGGAGCGTCTGCGCCTCGGGCTCACCGACGACCTGACGGTGCCGGCCCGTGCCCGCTGGCCCCTCGCCGAGCCGCCTCTGGCCGAACGGTCGCCGTCCGAGACGCCCGGCGCCGCGGCTTGAGGACGTCCGGCCGCCTCGTCCTGCCGCGCGGCAACCTTCTCGATCTTCGGGTCGCGCCGATCGCCCCGCCCACCGATCCGCGCGAGCGCTGGCGCGATCTGGTCGACCGTCGCCTGCCGGAGGCCGCCCGCGACAGGCCCGACTGGCCGGTGCAGCGCGACCATTGCTTCGCCCGCATCCTGCTCGACCATGCCTGCGGCGGGCCGTGGCGCGAGAGCGTGCGCCCGCCGGCCTGGGCCAACATGCCTGCGGACCGCCTCGCCGCGGCGACGGAACTCGGCGAGGCGGTGCTCGCGGGGCGGGCCGATCTCGCGCTGCTGAACCGGCGTTCTCTGCAATGGCGCGGCAAGCGCCGGGCGACCCCGGCACCCGAGCGCATCCAAGCCGGGGAGCTCGTCCTGCGGCGCTGGCAACGCGGTGACGACGCGCCCTTCTCCGCGCTCAACGCCGATCCCGCCGTGATGGCGTATTTCCCCGCCCTGCGCAGCCGGACCGAGAGCGTGGGCGAGGCCCGCGCCCTCGACCGGCGCTTCGACGCGGACGGGTTCGGGCCCTGGGCGGTGGAGCGGGCAGGCCGGTTCGTCGGCTTCACCGGGGCGCTGCGGCTGATGCGGCCGATGCCGTTTCCGGGCGGCGAACGGCCGGGGGAATCGGTCGAGATCGGCTGGCGGCTGGCGCGGGAGGCCTGGGGCCTCGGCATCGCCACCCGGGCGGCGCGCGCCGCGATCCGCGATCTCGCCGAGCGCTGCGGGATCACAGCGGTGATCGCCTACACCGCGCTCGGCAACGACCCCTCGCGCCGGGTCATGGAGCGTCTGGGCATGCGGCCGGACGGGCGCTTCCTCCATCCCGGCCTGCCGCCGGAGCATCCGCTCGCCCCGCACCTGCTGTATCGTCTGGATACGGAGCGCTCGGGGGACGACGTCGTGGGAGAGCAGGGATGAGCGAAGCCGAATCCGTCGCGGTGATCGGCGGCGGCGCCTGGGGCACCGCGCTCGCCAACGCGGTCGCGGCGCGCCACCCGGTGACGCTCTGGCTTCGGGACGAGGCCGCCGCCGCCCGCATTGAGGCCACCCGCGAGAACGCCCGCTATCTCCCGGGCGTGCCGCTGCACCCGGGAATCCGCGCGACGGCCGACCCGGAGGCGATCCGGCCCGCGCACGCCGTCCTCCTCGTCACGCCGGCCCAGACGGCGCGGGCCGTGCTCACGCAGTTCGCGCCCCATCTCGCGGCGGGAGCACCGGTCGTCCTCTGTGCCAAGGGGATCGAGCGCGGCACCGATGCGCTCATGAGCGAGGTTGCGGCGGAGGTTCTGGCACCCGGCACGCCCGTGGCGGTGCTGTCCGGCCCGAGCTTCGCGGCGGATGTCGCCCGCAACCTGCCGACGGCGGTGACGCTCGCTGCACAGGACGCGGCGCTGGCCGCGGGCCTCGCGCAGCGGCTCTCGAGTCCGGGCCTGCGGCTCTACCACACCGACGACGTGCGCGGCGTCGAGATCGGCGGCGCCGGCAAGAACGTGCTCGCCATCGCCTGCGGCATCGTCGCGGGACGGGGCCTGGGCGAAAGCGCGCGCGCCGCCCTAATCGCCCGCGCCTTCGCCGAGCTGATGCGCTTCGCCCGCGCCTTCGGTGGCCGGCCCGAGACCCTGATGGGCCTGTCGGGTCTCGGCGACCTTGTGCTGACCGCCTCCTCGCCGCAATCGCGCAACTTCGCCTTCGGCGAGCGCCTCGGTGCGGGGGCCTCGCCGGAGGCCGCATCCGGCGGCAGGCTCGCCGAGGGCGCCTTCACCGCCACCGCCCTGGTCGCCCTCGCCCACGCCCGCGGCATCGAGATGCCGATCGCCGAGTCGGTCGCGGCCATCGTCTCGGGGGCGGCGAGCGTCGAGGACGTGGTCGCGCGCCTCCTCGCCCGCCCGCTCAAAGGAGAAGCCGAGTGAGCGGCCGCATCCACGCATTTTTGGCGGGCGCGGGCCCGGACGGCGCCGGGCGGCGCCTCGCCGACGTGCTCGCCTTCGACGACGTCCGCATCGAGGGCATGCACGACTTCATCCAATGGTGCTTTCCCCTGCCGGAGGCGAGCCGGGCCGTTCCGGGTGCTCCCGTCCTGACCGCCACCGAGGCGGAGGCGATCCGGGCCGACCCGCGGGCGCGCGACGGCCTCGCGGCGGCGCTCGCCCGCATGCGCCGCTTCTACGCGGACACCGATTTCTGGCTCTGCGCGCATGACCACAATCATCTGCGCATCACCCGCATCCTGTCGGCGGTGCGGGATCTGCTGGGCGCGGCGCCAGCCGATGACTTCCTCGCCTTCGTAACGGCGCGCAACGCCGAAGCCGGCGCGCCCGTGAACCCGGTGAGCCTGCGTTACTGGGCGGAGGCCGCCCGTCGCCCCTAGCCGAGCCGGCGGGCACGCGTTCGGCTCACCGTGAAGCCGCCCCGATCAGGTCCGCGAGCCGCCCTGCGAGCGCGTCGGGATCCCCGGCGAGACGGAGCATCTTCACCCGGGCCGTGCTCCCGGACAGGATCCGGATATCCGAGCGGCGCAGTCCGAGCACCTCGGCGAGGAAATGGATCAGGGCAACGTTGGCGGCCCCGTCGACTGGAGCCGCGGCGAGGCGCACGGCCAAGAGCGGGCGGCCGTCCGCGTCGGCGCGGACGCCGTCGATCGCCGTGCCCCCGCCGCGCGGCGTGACCCGCACGGCGAGCCGCAGGCCCGCCGGATCGGGCGCGTAGGGCAGGCCGTGTGCTTCCGCCCACACCATCGCTCACCTCCGCGTCGCGGGCGGGGTCTGCCCCGACGCCGTGCGTGTTTACACCCGCGCCGCCCTCCTGCATCAAGCGCCCGTCCCGGCGATGACGGCCGGGCCGATCCCGGAGACGGCGATGGACGCGCGTACGGCACTCCTCGACGCGCCGCGGCTGGTGCCGCCACGGCGGGAGCCACCGGAGCGCCAGCCCACGCTCGCTGCCTATATCGGCACGATCCGCTCGAACGCCCTGCTCGGCTGGCCCCGCCCGGTCTACGAGGAGCTGGTGACGCAGCGCCGGATCTTCGGCCGCACCAGCTTCACGGTCAGCGATCCGGAGGCGATCCGGCGCGTCCTCGTCGACAATCAGGCGAACTATGCCCGCACCGCGGGCTCGGTGCGGATCCTGCGCCCCATCCTCGGCGACGGGCTGCTGATCAGCGAGGGCTCGGCCTGGCGGCACCAGCGCCGCGCGCTCGCCCCCGCCTTCACCCCGAAGGCGATCGACGGACTCGCGCCGCATCTCGCCTCGGCGATCGCCGACGGGATGGCGGAGCTGGAGCTGGAGGCGGCGCGCGGCCCGGTCGAGCTGTTCCCGTTCCTGCACCGGCTCGCCCTCGAGATTGCGGGCCGCAGCATGTTCTCGGTCGCCATGGAGCGCCACGGGCCCGAGCTGCGCCGCTTCATCGCGCAGTATTCCGAGCGGCTCGGGCGCCCGCACCTGCTCGACATCCTGATCCCGCTGCGCTTTCCGGCGCCCCTCGACCTGCCCCGCGCCCTGTTCCGGCGGCGCTGGACGCCGTTCCTCGACCGCATCATCCAGGCCCGGGCGGCCGAGGCGGCGCCGCGAAACGCGCGCGACCTGCTCGACCTGCTGCTGGGCGTCCGCAACCCGGAGACCGGTGCGGCCTTCAGCTACGCGGAGTTGCGCGACCAGGTCGCGACGATGATCCTGGCCGGCCACGAGACCACGGCGGTGGCCCTGTTCTGGGCCCTCTACCTGCTGGCCATCGCCCCGGGCATCCAGGATCAGCTCGCAGCGGAAGCGCGCGGCGCCGACCTCGCCGATCCGGCCGGCTGCGCCAGCGACGGGCGCCTACCGCTCACCCGAGCCGTCGTCGACGAGACCCTGCGGCTCTACCCGCCGGCGTTCCTGATCGTGCGGCGCGCCATCGCGGCCGATACGATCGCCGGCCACGCGGTCGCGCCCGGCGACATCGTGATGATCCCGCCCTGGGTCCTGCACCGCCACCGCCAGCTCTGGCGCGATCCGGACGCCTTCGACCCGGGGCGCTTCCTGCCGGGCGCCGAGCCGGTGCCGCGCTACGCCTACCTGCCCTTCGGGGTCGGCCCGCGCGTGTGCATCGGTGCGCAGTTCGCGCTGACCGAGGCGGTGCTGGCGCTGGCCCGCATCGTCGCGCGGTTCCGGATCAGCCTCGACGATCCGGGGCCCGTGCTGCCCCTCGCCGTGGTGACGACCCAGCCCGAGCAAGCCCCGGCCTTCCGACTGACCCTGCGCCCGGCCTGATCGGGGCGCCGAGCGCGGGCTGCGTGGCAACGGGGCGGTGCCGGCTCGGTAGTCTCCGTCAGACGTGGACGGCGTCCCACACCTTCGAGATCACGACCGATCCTTCGCCCACCGCGGAGGCGACGCGCTTGACCGAGCCGGCGCGCACGTCGCCGACCGCGAAGATGCCGGGCTGGGACGTGGCGTAGGGCGAAGTCGCGCCGATCGCGTCCCCGGTCAGCACGAAGCCGTTGTGGTCGAGCTCGACGAGGCCCGAGAGCCAGCCGGTATTGGGCGCGGCCCCCACCATGACGAAGACCGCGCAGGTCGCGATCCGGCGCGTCGTTCCGTCGTCGACGTCCCGGATCGTCACCGCCTCGAGGCGATCGTCGCCGTGGAGCGCGCTGATCTCGGCCCCGTACTCGATCGAGATCGCCGGGTCCGCCTCGAGCCGGCTGGACAGGTAGCTCGACATCGAGGTCGCGAGCGAGCGTCCGCGCACCAGCAGGCGGACATGGCCGGCGGAGCGGCTGAGGAACATCGCCGCCTGTCCGGCCGAATTGCCGCCGCCGATGATCACGGTCTCGGCGTTCTTGCAGTAGCGGGCCTCGATCTCCGTCGCCGCGTAGTAGATGCCCGCTCCCTCGAAGGCCTCGAGGCGCTCGATCGGCAGGCGCCGGTACTGGACGCCGGTGGCGACGACGACCGCCTGCCCGCGCACGCGCCGGTCGTTGTCGAAGGTCGCGCAGAACCCGCCCTCGGCGAGCCGCTCAAGCTTGACCACCCGCCGCGGCATCGCGAACCGGGTGCCGAACTTCATCGCCTGCACCTCGCCGCGCCAGACAAGATCGGCGCCGGAGATCCCGGTCGGGAAGCCCATGTAGTTCTCGATGCGACTCGACGTGCCGGCCTGTCCGCCGATCGCGACGTCCTCGACCACCAGCGCGCGCAGCCCTTCGGCCCCCGCATAGACGCCCGCCGCCACGCCGGCCGGCCCGCCGCCCACGATGATCACGTCGAAGGTCTCGTCATCGACGAGGTTGTAGTTGAGGCCGAGCAGTTGGGCGACCTTGTCGGGCGTGGGGTCCGTCACCACGACGTCCCGGCCGAAGATGACGGCCGGCCGGTCGGCCGAGATCGCGCAGCTGACCGCGACGGCCGCCGCCTCCGGGCTGCTGAGGGCATAGGACCGATAGGGGAAGCGGTTGCGGCTCGCGAACTCCGCGATCCGCCGGACGGCCCGATCGTCATCCTCGCCGATGAGCACCAACGTGCCGTCGCGCGTGTCGAGCTGCCGCCGCCGCCGTGCCGCGAGGACCGTGATGACGATGTCCGACATCTCGGGGATCTCGGACATCAGGCGCAGCATCGCGGGCCGCGCCACCTCGGTGACGGTGGTGTCGATGACGGCCCGCATGGGCATCGACCAGTTGCCGCCGTTGAGGAAGGCGATCTCGCCCATGAACTGCGTCGGCCCGAGGGTGGAGGGGAGGTGGCGCTCGTCCGTGAACGGGTTCACGACCTCGATCTCGCCGGCCTCGACATAGACGAAGCGGTCGGCCGGCTCGCCCGCCCGTGCCAGGAAGGTCCCGGCCGGGTAGTGCCGTTCGAGTCCCGCGACCCGCAGCGCGGCGACGTGCGAGGGGGCGAGCGGCACGCGCTGCATCTCGCGCAGGTCCCGGCCAATCGTTTCCATGATTCGGCCTCATCGCAGTAGAGCCGGTGTTGGGTCGCATCGATCGCCGGTCCCGGCAAGCAAGAGGCTTGCCCCTGCGAAGGAACGCGCCCGAGACCCGCAGACGCCGCGGTTCGGCGGGCATCGCTCGTCTCGGACGGAGATCGGACGCGCGACACGCCATCGCCTGCCCTCCGACAATCTAGGCCGATAATCGTCTCACGACATCTTGCCGCGAAGCTCGGCCGTCGCCGCCGGAAGACCGATGATCATGAAAAGCGCGAGATGCCGCGGCGCGACGGCGCGATCCCGGAAGCCCTCCGCAACGGCGATCGGCCGTCCGCGCCGCCCGCTCCGATGCTCGGGTCGCATCTCCCGCCGGCCACCTCCGCGGCGAGGCGGATCAGGGCTCCGGGCGGGTGCGAAAACTGCCGGCGGCGGGCCCGCCCGTGCGAGGGCTGAGCCCCGGGCGCTCGCGCGGCTCCGGCCCAGGGACCGGGCCCGAATACGAAGACGCCCGCGGATCGCCGATCCGCGGGCTCTAGGCCGTGTCCTGCCGGGCCATTCAGGCGGCCTTCTTCTCCGCCTCCGCCGCGAACTTCGCGCCGGAGATAAGGGGCAGCTCGATGTCGACGCCGAGGGTCGAGACACCCTCGCCGCGGTCGAGGGTGATCTTCACCTTGTCGCGCTCGACCGTGACGTGCTTGGCGATCACCGCGAGGATCTCCTCGCGGAGGGTGATGACGAGGTCCGGGCGCCCGGTCTCCGCGCGCTCATGCGCGAGGATCAGTTGCAGCCGCTCGCGGGCGACGGTGCTGGAGTTGCGCTTGTTGAAGATGCCGCGCAGGTTCATGCCGCCCTCCGCATGAAGAGCTTGTCGAGGAAGGACTTGCGCTCCGACGGGGTGGTCATCGGAACGGTCTCGCCCCGCAGGCGCCGGGCCGCGTCCGCGTAGGCCCGGGCAGGCGCGCAGAGCGGGTTGTTGAGCGTCACCGGGCAGCCCACGTTCGAGGCGCGCAGCACCTCCTGGCTCTCCGGGATGATCGCGAGCAGCGGGATCGAGAGGATCTCGAGCACGTCCTCGGTCTTCAGCATGTCGCCGCGATCGGCCCGCGCCGGGTCGTAGCGGGTGAGGATGAGGTGCTTGTCGATCGACTCGCCCTTCTCGGCCTTCACGGTCTTCGAGTCGAGCAGGCCGATGATCCGGTCGGAGTCGCGCACCGAGGAGACCTCGGGATTCGTCACCACCACGGCGAGGTCGGCATGGCGCATGGCCAGCTGTGCGCCGCGCTCGATGCCGGCCGGGCTGTCGCAGATCACCCAGTCGAACTTCTCGCGGAGCTCCTCCATGACGCGGGTGACGCCCTCGTCGGTGAGCGCATCCTTGTCGCGGGTCTGCGAGGCCGGGAGCAGGTGCAGGGTGTCGAGGCGCTTGTCCTTGATCAGCGCCTGCGGCAGCTTGGCGTCGCCGTTGACCACGTTGATCAGGTCGTAGACGACCCGGCGCTCGGCGCCCATCACGAGGTCGAGGTTGCGCAGGCCGACGTCGAAGTCGACGACGCAGACGGACTGCCCGCCCTGCGCGATGGCGGCCCCGAGGGCCGCCGTGGTGGTCGTCTTACCGACGCCACCCTTGCCCGATGTCACGACGAGAACCTTTGCCATTCTCGTTCCTCCTCAATCCAAGCTTGCCATTCGGATAGCGCCACCATCGAGCCAGATCTGCGCGGGACGCCCGCGCAGGTGGGTTCCCATGTCCTCGGCCGTGCGGACGAGGCGGTCGATCCCGAGAAGCTCGGGCTCGAACTTGCGGCAACAGATTCGGGCGCGGGGGTTGCGCGCGGCGCCGGCGATGGCCCGTCCGCGCAGCGCGCCGTAGATGTGGATGGAGCCGCCGGCCAGGATCTCGGCCCCGGAGGAGACCGAGCCCATCACGGTGACGTCGCCCGTCGGATGGACGATCGACTGGCCGGAGCGGACGGACCCCTCGATGGTGAGGGATGTGGTGACGGGCTCTTCCGGCTCGGCGGGGACCGCCGGGAGGTCGAGGTTCCTGACCGGGCGGCCGTTCGCCAGGAGCGGCGGCAGGCCGGTCTCGGCGATGTCGGCACCCTCGAGACCGAGGATGCGGATCCGGCGTTGCGTCAGGTCGGCGACGAGGGCGCGCAGCGCCTCCGGCTCCGGTTTCAGCGCGGCGAGATCCAGGATCACGGCGCGGCCGTCGAACAGGGTCGGCGACCGCTTGAGCGCCGCGTCGAGCCCCGCAAACCAGTCGGCGAGCGGCATCTCGGGCGTCAGCGCCAGCGCCTTGAAGGCGCGCCCGCGGAAGGCGGGTGGGCGGGGAGAGGGAGCGTCCGGAAGTGTCTGGCTGGTCACGGCTCAACGATTCCTTACCGGATCATTGACGGCCGTTATGGTTACCGAAGGGTTAAGGTTTCGGATCCTGTGCGCATTTCATGGGCGGATCCTGGGATCCTCGGTCGACGCACAGTCGATGCGGGTCGATCCGGAGTCTTGCGAGGACCCGAACTGCGTATTTCGCATCGGATCCGGCGCCGTTCGGCCCTGCTCAGCCGCGATCCAGCAGTGCCAGCTTGATCGCGTCGTCGACCAGCCGCACCTCGACCGCGGCGCCCCGGAAGGCGGGGTCGAGATCGTCGGCCGCGCGGTAGAGCCCGTCGATCGCCACCAGCTCCGGCTCGAAGCGGCGGCACCAGATCCGCGCGCCCGGATTGCCGGACACGCCCGCCACCGCGCGCCCGCGCAGGGCGCCGTAGATGTGGATCGACCCGCCCGCGATCACCTCGGCGCCCGAGGCCACGGCGCCCATCACGGTGACGTCGCCCTCGAGATGCAGGATCGCCTGCCCCGAGCGCACCGGCGCGTCGAGGATCAGCGAGCGGGCCGTTGACGGCGCCGGGCTCGGGGCTGCGGCCGGCACCTCGGCGTCCGGCACCGGGATCTCGCCCCCGGCACGCCCGCCCGAGAGCGGCGGGGGCAGGCCGGGGCCGAGCACGCCGGGCGGCGCGCCCTCGACGCCGAAGATCGCGATCTCGCGCCGGGTGAGGTCGGCCACCAGGGCGTCGAGGTCGTCCCGCGTGAGACTCAGGCCCGTCAGGTCGAGGATCACGGGACGGCCGGAGAAGAAGGCCGGCGCGCGGCGCGCGAGCGCGTCGAGCTCGGCGAGCCAATCCTCGACCGGCGGCACCGGGGCGAGCACCGTCGCCATGAAGGATCGGCCGCGGAAGCGGATCGGGGGCCGGGCCGGGGAGGCGCTGATCTCTGTCACGGGCGTCGATGATCTGGTGGAACGCGGCCTCCGTCCATGCGCCGGGGCGCGCGTGAGGGCAATCCTCGCGGGTCGGTTCACCGCGCCTCTCCGGTGCACGACGGAGGGGCCGAGCGCGCGCGGCGCGCCGGATGCCGCGCGGACCCATGGGGTCGCGCCCGCTCCCCCACGTCCGCGACCGCCGCTTCATCCCGGCCGGAAGTGCCGCTAAGCCCTTGGACGTACAATAGAATGATTCCGAAACATAGCGGTTGCGCGGCCCGCCGGGCCGTTGCTACCTCGCGCTCCATGTCCTCGCCCAGCGCCCCTCGGGATCGGAACCCACCGCTCTGCCCGCCTACCCGTATCGGCCGGGCGGAGGCCGCGTGAGCGCCGCCCGCACGGGCCCGCGCTACCGCGCGGCGGTGCTGGGCCGGGTGGTTCTGGCCGGATGTGGCGGCTACGGGATCGCGGCGCTGACGGCGGCCGTCCTGGCTCGCGTGCTGCCGATGACCCGCGCCGAGGCGGTGACGACCGGCACGCTGCTCAGCTTCGCCGTGATGGTCGCAGTGGTCATCGGGGTCTTCGCCCTACGCACGCTCAGTCACGCCACGATCCTCGTCCTAGGCCTCGCCCTGCCGCTCGCGACCGGCCTGTGGCTGTCCGGGGCCTTCGCGGGCGCGGCCTAGAGACCGCATCGATTGCCTTGCGAACGAACGGGGAGGGTCGCCGATGAGGCAGGGATTCCGGCAATCGATGGCGTGGCTGCACGCGTGGTCGGGCCTCGTGGTCGGCTGGGTGCTGTTCTGCGTCTTCGTCACCGGCACGGCGAGCTACTACCGCGAGGACATCTCGCGCTGGATGCGCCCCGAACTCACCGCCGTCACGACCGACCCCGCGCGCTCCGCCGAACTCGGCGCGACCTTCCTCGCAGGCACGATGCCGGATGCCGCGGGCTGGTACATCACGCTGCCGAAGCCCGAGGCGCCGGTCATCGCGGTGCATTGGTGGCCGAGCCTGGCGGGGCCGTTCCACAGCGCGCTGCTCGATCCGCGCACCGGTGCCCGCACGCAGGCGCGCGAGACCCACGGCGGCGACTTCCTCTACCGCTTCCATTTCGAGCTGAGCATGCCGCCGATGCTCGGTCGCTACATCGTCGGCGCCTGCGCGCTGGTGATGCTGGTGGCGCTCGTGACCGGCATCGTCACCCACCGGCGCATCATCGCGGATTTCTTCACCTTCCGGCGGAACGGCGCCCCGCAGAGGCGCTGGCTCGACGCGCACAACGTGGCGGGCGTGCTGGCGCTGCCCTTCCACCTGATGATCGCCTATTCGGGCCTCGTGTCGCTCGCGCCGATGTACATGCCCTGGGGCGTGCAGAGCGCCTACGGCCAGGACGAGACGCGCTTCTTCGTCGAGGCGGGATTGATGCCGGACCTGCCCGCGCCGCAGGGCCGGCCGGGCCGGCTGACGCCCCTCGGCCCGATCGTCGCCGCGTCGACGCAACACGGCGGGGCCGCCCCGGAGGATGTCGCGGTCTACAACCCGGGTGACGCGGGGGCGAGCGTGGTGGCGATCTTCGCCGAGCCGCACGGCATCGCCCACCAGCACCCGCAGATCGCCTTCGACGGCCAGACCGGAGCGCGTCTCTCCACGACCGGACCGGTCGCTGCGGCGGGCATCGTCTCGACGAGCCTCGTCGGCCTGCACGAGGCGCATTTCGCCGGGCCGGCCCTGCGCCTGCTGTTCCTGCTCTGCGGCATCCTCGGCGCCGCGACGGTGGCGACCGGCCTCGTGCTCTGGACGGTGGCGCGCGCGCCCAAGGGGTCCGAGCCGGCCGGGTTCGGCCTGCGCCTCGTCGGCGTGCTCAATATCGGCACCATCGTCGGGCTGCCCGCGGGCGTCGCCCTCTACTTCCTGGGCAACCGGCTGCTGCCGATCGATCTATCGGCGCGGGCCGAATGGGAGGTCGGGCTGTTCTTCGGGGCCTGGGCTCTCGTCGCGCTGCTCGCCGCGCTGCGTCCGGCCCGGGCCTGGCCGGAGGCGCTGGCGCTCGCCGCGCTCGCGTTCGGCGCGGTACCACTCGCCGATGCGGCGACGACCGGCCTCGGCGCCGCGACAGGCGAGATCCGTTTCCTCGGATTCGATCTCGCGATGCTGGCGCTCGCCCTGGGCTTCGGCTTCGCGGCCCGCAAGGCCGGCCGGCGCGCCACCCGACCGGCGCCGCGCCGCAGGCCCGCAAGCACCCGGGAGGAGGCCGTCCGGACATGACGGCCGCGGTGCTGATCCTCAACCTCGCCCTCTGCTTCTCCGGCTTCGGCGCCCTGGCGCTCAGCCTCGACCGGCATCACCGGGACGCCTTCGCCACCGCCGTGCCGCGGGCGCGGCGCCTGCCGCTGCGCGCCGCCGGCTGGTCGCTCCTCGTCCTGTCGCTCGCGGCGGCTGTGGCGCTAGAGGGCTGGACTTTCGGGCCGGTGCAGTGGGTCGGGGCTCTGACCGGCGCCGGCCTGCTGGTGGCCGCCCTGCTGAGCTACCGCCCGGCCTGGCTCCAGCCGGCGGCGCTGTCGGCACTGCCCCTCGCCCTCGCGATCCTGCCGGCCGCCCTGCGCTGATCGCCCCGAGGCCTACTCGCCGAGCCCGGTCCAGCCGCGCCCGACGCCGAGGGATTGTGCCGCATCGAGGAGGCGCATGGAGCGGCAGGGCTTCAGGAAGAGCAGGCTGCCGGCCACCTGCCGTGGCGCCTGCTCGCTGTAGCCGGTCACGTAGATCACCGGCAGGTCGGGGCTTCGCGCGCGCGCGTGCTCGGCGATGTCCCAGCCGTCGATCTCGCCGGGAAGCCGGATATCCGTGAGCAGGAGATCGATCGGCATCGGACCGGCCAGGGCGTCGAAGGCTTCGGGGCCGCTGGCGGCGGCGACGGTCTCGTACCCGGCATCCTGAAAGGCCGAGATCGTCAGCTCCAGGAGCAGGTCGGAATCCTCGACGATCAGGACGGTCGGTTTGCGCATGGAGCGGTTCTGGCTGCGGGCGGCAACGGTGAGGGACGAGCCGGCGACGATCCGCGGCGGGTTCGGCGATCCCGCGCGCGACCGGGATGGGTCAGGCGGGCATGAGGGCGTTCTCCTCATGCGCCGCGAGCCCGCTCTCCGCGGGAGATGCCGCGGGGAAGATCAGGCGGATCGTCGTCCCGCGGCCGGGCTCGCTCTCGATCTCGGCGCGGCCCCCGGTCTGCTGGACGAAGCCGAAGACCTGGCTCAGCCCGAGGCCCGTGCCGTGGCCGACCGGCTTGGTGGTGAAGAAGGGTTCGAAGGCCCGCGCCGCCGTCTCGCGATCCATGCCGTGCCCCTCGTCGCGCACCGACACGACCACCTCGCGCCGCGCGTCGGCGGCCTCGGCCGAGAGCGTGATCCGGCCCCGCTCGGGCATGGCGTCGCGGGCGTTGAAGGCGAGGTTGAGGAGCGCGTTCTCGAACTGTCCGCGATCCACCGCGATATCCGGCAGGTCGGGGGCGATCTCCGTGACGACGACGAGGTCCCCGAGGCTGGCATGGAGGAGTTCGACGACCTCTTCGATCAGCGGCCCGGCGGCGCAGACGGTCGGCTGGAGCGGCTGGCGGCGGGCGAAGGCGAGAAGCTTGTGGGTGACTCCGGCTGCCCGCTCGGCCCCCGTCATCGCGTTCTGCAGCCAGACCTGCATCGGGTCGTCGGCCGGAAGCCGCCGCTCGATGCGCTCCAGGTTGCCGACGATGATGCTCAGCATGTTGTTGAAGTCGTGGGCGACACCGCCGGTAAGCTGGCCCACCGCCTCCATCTTGCGCGCGTGGTGCAGGAGTTCCTCGGTCCGGAGCTGTTCCGCATTGGCGCGGCTCAGCGCCTCGAGGGCCGTGTCGCGCTCTGCGACTCGCAGGCGCAGAGCGTCGTTCGCCTCGCGCAGCTGCGTCGGGGAGGGGATCGCGAGGGCGACGGGCATCAGATGCCAGAGTGCCGCCGCCGTAAAGACCGAGGCCAGCGCAGTCACGACCTTGATCAGCGCCTCGATGCCGTAATCGGGCACCCAGAGCGTCCAGATGGCGAATAGGTGGGTCGTGCCGCAGGCCATGATGAACACGGCGAAGGCCCAGAACAAACCCGACAGGGCGACATCGCGGCGCTTGAGCAGGAAGTACCCGAGGGCCACCGGGATCGAGAAATAGGAGAGGGCGATGATCGCGTCGGATACCGCGTGCGTCCAGATCAGTTCTGGCTGCCAGAGCAGGCAAATCCCGTGGGGCGAGAGACTATCGAGTCCTCCGAAGTTTCGAACCCACGCGAACATGATGCCCCCCGGTGCCGCGCATCACCCTGTATCGCTTGCAAATCCATGCAACGCAACGTTGCGGAGACGGTCCGAAAAGCAGGATTCCGCTGCACCGTCATCGGTGCCGGAATGGCAGCGTCGCGAGACCGGCGACGCGTCCCGGCCGGGATCCCGCGGCCATCGGGTGGCCTTGTTTCGGTGTATGGTCGCCCCGCGCGTCGCCGAAGCGCCCTTGCCCGGCGGGAGCACACCTTATATTGCGATGCAATAGCTTGAGCCCGACCGTCTCCCGGCACGGCTGGCCGCGCCCACGGCCGGCCGAAGATCGGGCTCATCTCGTTCCGGATACACCATGAAGCTGCGCAACATCGCCATCATCGCCCACGTCGACCACGGCAAGACGACGCTCGTCGACAAGCTGCTCCAGCAGTCCGGCACCTTCCGCGAGAATCAGCGGGTCGAGGAGCGGGCGATGGACTCGAACGACCTCGAGAAGGAGCGCGGCATCACCATCCTGGCCAAGGCGACCTCGGTCGTCTGGCAGGACACCCGGGTCAACATCGTCGATACCCCCGGCCACGCCGATTTCGGCGGCGAGGTGGAGCGCATCCTCTCGATGGTCGACGGCGTGATCGTGCTGGTCGACGCCGCCGAGGGCCCGATGCCGCAGACCAAGTTCGTGGTCGGCAAGGCGCTGAAGATCGGCCTGCGCCCGATCGTGGCGATCAACAAGGTCGACCGCCCGGACGCGCGCATCAACGAGGTGGTCAACGAGGTCTTCGACCTGTTCGCCGCCCTGGACGCCACCGACGAGCAGCTCGACTTCCCGATCCTGTACGGCTCGGGCCGCGCCGGCTGGATGGCGACGACGCCGGACGGCGACCAGGCCGAGGGCCTCGCGCCGCTGTTCAATCTCGTGCTGCAGCACGTGCCGCAGGCCCGGACCGAGGACGGCCCGTTCCGCATGCTCGGCACCCTGCTGGAGGCCAACCCCTTCCTCGGCCGCATCATCACCGGGCGCATCATCTCGGGCTCGGTGAAGCCGAACCAGGCCATCAAGGTGCTCGACCGGACCGGCAAGGTGGTCGAGACCGGCCGCGTCTCCAAGATCCTGGCCTTCCGGGGCCTCGAGCGCGCGCCGATCGATGTGGGCGAGGCGGGCGACATCGTCTCGATCGCGGGCCTCGTGAAGGGCACCGTGGCCGACACCTTCTGCGATCCCCAGGTCGACACCCCGATCCAGGCCCAGCCGATCGATCCGCCGACCGTGACGATGTCCTTCATCGTCAACGACTCGCCGCTCGCCGGCACCGAGGGCGACAAGGTCACGAGCCGGATGATCCGCGACCGCCTGTTCAAGGAGGCCGAGGGCAACGTCACGCTCAAGATCGAGGAAGCGGCCGACAAGGACAGTTTCTACGTGTCCGGCCGCGGCGAGCTGCAGCTCTCGATCCTGATCGAGACCATGCGCCGCGAGGGCTTCGAGGTGGCCGTGTCGCGTCCCCGCGTGGTCCTGGAGAAGGGTGAGGACGGCGAGACCCTGGAACCCGTCGAGGAGGTCGTGATCGACGTCGACGAGGAATACTCGGGCGTCGTCGTGCAGAAGATGTCCGAGCGCAAGGCCGAGATGATCGAGATGCGGCCGTCGGGCGGCAACCGCCTGCGGCTGGTCTTCCACGCCCCCACCCGCGGCCTCATCGGCTACCAGGGCGAGCTGATGACCGACACCCGCGGCACGGCGATCATGAACCGGCTGTTCAAGGCCTACGAGCCCTACAAGGGCGAGATCTCCGGCCGCCGCAACGGCGTGCTGATCTCGAACGACAAGGGCGAGGCCGTGGCCTACGCCATGTGGAACCTGGAAGACCGCGGTCCGATGATGATCGAGCCCGGCGCCAAGGTCTATCAGGGCATGATCGTCGGCGAGCACAACCGCGAGAACGACCTCGAGGTGAACGTGCTCAAGGGCAAGAAGCTCACCAACATCCGCACCACCTCGAAGGACGAGGCCGTGCGCCTGACGCCGCCGATCCGGATGACGCTGGAGAAGTCCCTGGCCTGGATCCAGGACGACGAGCTCATGGAGGTCACGCCGAAGTCGATCCGCCTGCGCAAGGCCGTGCTCGACCCGAACGACCGCAAGCGCGCCGAGCGCTCGAAGGAGGCGCTGGCCGGCTGACGCCGGTGGCCGGCGCCCCTCATGACGGGGATGCGGCCGATGCCGACCGCATCCCTGAGCCAACCCAAGCGCGCTCTCACTTTTGTGACTCGCGAGATGGTTGAAAAATTGCCGCGTCATTAACCGGCCCGCGCCATCCTGCCCGCCACGTTCGACACCGGCGGCCCAGACCGCCGCGTCTGGAGGGGCGCATGCAGGTCGCGGCACAGATCCGACACGAGCTCGCGGGCCTGCTCCCGCAGGGTTCCTTCGTCCGCAACCGCGCGATCGCCGTGCTGCTGCCCTGCCTCAACGAAGAGGCCACGATCGGGCGCGTGGTGGCGGAGTTCCACCGGATCCTCCCGGGCGCGATCGTCTACGTCTACGACAACAACTCGACCGACCGCACCGCCGAGGTCGCCGCCGCCGCGGGCGCGATCGTCCGCCGCGAACGGCGGCCCGGCAAGGGCAACGTCGTCCGCCGGATGTTCGCCGATATCGAGGCCGACCTCTACGTCCTGGCCGACGGCGACCTGACCTACGATGCGGGCGCGGCCGGCATCCTGATCGAGACGCTGGTGAGCCAGCACCTCGACATGGTGGTCGGCGTGCGCGCGGGCACGAACGGCGCCTTCCCGCGCGGCCACCGCTTCGGCAATTGGCTCTTCAACCGCCTGATCAACGGGCTGTTCGGGCCGGGCTTCACCGACATCCTCTCGGGCTATCGCGTGGTGTCGCGCCGGTTCGCCAAGTCGTTCCCGGCGACCTCCTCGGGCTTCGAGATCGAGACCGAGCTGTCGGTCCACGCTCTCGATCTGCGCCTCGCCACCGAGGAGATCGCACTGCCCTACGGCGCGCGCCCGGAAGGCTCGGCGAGCAAGCTCAGCAAGTGGCGCGACGGCACGCTGATCCTTGCCAAGATCGTGCTGATGTACAAGACGATCCGCCCGCTGCGCTTCTTCGGCGGGCTGGCCGCCGTGCTGGCCGCCATCGGCCTCGCCGTCGGTCTGCCGGTGGCTGCGACCTACATGGAGACCGGACTGGTGCCGCGGCTCCCGAGCGCCGTGCTCGCCGCCTCCCTGATCCAGCTCGCCTGCCTGAGCGTGACCTGCGGGATCATCGTCGACGCGATCGGCGCGAGCCAGCGCGAGTTCAAGCGGATGCGCTACCTCGACCTGCCGGCGCCGGGCCCCGGCCAGGAGACGATCCGATGACCGCCCTGATCGACGAGCGCTACTACGAGGTCGCGCGCCCGCGCTCGCTCGGGGAGCGCCTCACCGCGGCGGCCCGCGACCGGATCTACGCGGATTTCCTGCGGCTCTGCGCGCCCGCCCCCGAGACGACCATCCTGGATATCGGCGTGTCGGACGTGGTGAACGACGCCGCCAACGTGCTGGAGCGCCGCTACCCCCATCCGGACCGGCTCACCGCGGTCGGGCTCGGGACGGCGGAAGCCTTCCGGGCGGCCCATCCGGGCATCGCCTACCGGCAGGTCGCGGCCGATTGCCGGCTGCCCTTCGCGGATGGCAGCTTCGACATCGCGACCTCGAACGCCGTTCTGGAGCATGTCGGCAGCCCGGAGAACCAGCGCCTGATGCTGGCCGAGATGCTGCGCGTGGCGCGCACCGTGTTCCTGACGGTGCCCCACCGCTATTTCCCGGTCGAGCACCACACGGCGATCCCGTTCCTGCACTACGCGGACCGGACCTTCGCGCTCGCCTGCCGCACCCTCGGCAAGGCGGCCTGGGCCGATCCGCAGAACCTCATCCTCATGTCGCGCCGCCGGCTGCGCGCCCTGGTGCCGCCGGGGCGCGAGGCCCGGATCGGCCATACCGGACTGCCCCTCGGGCCCGCCAGTTCGAACCTGTTCCTCCTCATCGCGCGAACCGGGACGGGCAGGGCCGATGCGGCGACGCTCTGAGTCCGCCGGGCCCGACACCGGCCTGATCCTCGGCTGCCTCATCCTGGGCCTCCTCAGCGCCGCGCCGATCCTGGCGAGCTTCTACTGGCCGGCCGCGGGCGGCCTCGACGTGACCGGCCACCAGATCGGGCGCGACTTCATCAACAACTGGGCCGGCCCGCGCCTCGCCTTCTCGCGCGGCACCGAGATCCTGTTCGACCGTCCGGCCTATCACGCGGCGATCGGCACGCTGTTCGGGACGCCGCTGCCCTTTCACAATTGGGGCTACCCGCCCTTCGCGCTGCTGCTGCTCTGGCCGCTGGCGCAGCTGCCCTACTTCGCGGCGCTCGCCGTCTGGACGTTCGGCCTGTTCGGCGCCTTCGCGGCGGTGACGCTGAGCCGGGTGCCGCCGGGGCGCCGGGTCGTGGCGCTGGCGCTGCTCGCCCTCGCGCCGGCCTGCCTGATCAACACGGTCGGCGGGCAGAACGGCTTCCTCACGGCGGCCCTATTCCTCGGCGGCCTGCTCGCCCTCGACCGCCGGCCCGTCCTCGCCGGGATCCTGTTCGGCCTGCTGACCTGCAAGCCGCATCTCGGCCTGATCCTGCCCCTCGTCCTCCTGGCGCTCGGGGCGTGGCGCACCATCGCGGCCGCGACCCTGACGGCCGGCCTGCTCGTCGCGGTCTCGGTCGGCGCTCTCGGGATCGAGCCGTGGCGCCACTACTTCGGAGAGACGAGCGCCTACCAGTACGGGCTACTCGAGCGCTTCCAAGGGTTCTACCCCTACATGATGAGCTCAGTCTTCGCGGGGGCGCGCACCTTCGGGCTGGGTATGAGCGCGGCCTGGGCGATCCAGGCGGCCGTCGCGATCCCGGTCCTGGCCACGGCGGTGTGGGCCGTGCGCCGCACCGCCGACCCGGTGCTGCGCGCGGGCGTGCTGGCCGCCGCGGTGCCGCTGCTCACGCCCTACGCCTTCAACTACGATCTCACGGCGATCGCCGCGGTGCTGGTCTGGCGCCTCCTCTCCGACCGGCACCCGCCGCTGCCCGTCCCCGTGACGGCCTTCGCGTGGCTCGCGCCCACGATCGTGATGCCCCTGCAGATCTTCGGCTTCGGCGGCACCGCGCTCGCCCTGGTCGCGCTGTTCGGGGCCCTGGTCCGGGAGATCGCCCGGGCCGGCGAGGGCGCGGCCCCCGCGCAGGCACCGCTCGCCGCCTGATCCGCCCGAAGCCGGATGATCCCGTCGAGATGGCGGATTCGGGCTCCGCTCCGATCGAGCGGAGGACGTGTCAGCTCGCGGGCTTCCAGACGGCCTCCGAGACGGTGACGGGTCTGGGCAGGAGGCCGAGCTTGGCGAAGCTGTCGGCCACCGCCTGCTGGTCGGCAATCGCCGCCGCGTCGAGGGGCGCGACGCCGTAGGATTGCCGGCGCAGGGCCACCGCCAGGACGGGCGCCGGGATGCCGATCGCGGGGGCCAGCTCCGCGGCGACCGCGTCGGTGTTCTCGCGGGTCCAGGCGTCGATCTCCCCGATCGCCGCGAGCGTCGCCTCGAGCACCGCCCGGTTGCTCTCCGCGAAACCCCGGCGCGAGAGGTAGAACTGGCGGTTCGGCGCGAGGGCCTCGCGGGCCTCGCGGGCCTCGGGCGTCCCGGCGCCGGTGGCGAGCACCCGGGCGCCGGTCGCGCGCTCGCCGGAGGCGAGGTAGGGATCCCAGATCGCCCAGGCGTCCACCGAGCCGCGTGCGAAGGCCGCGGCGGCGTCGGCCGGGGCCAGGAAGGCGGTCTTGACCGCGTCGTAGGGCACGCCCGCAGATGCGAGGGCGCGCACCAGCAGGTAGTGGACGTTCGAGCCCTTGTTGAAGGCGATGGTGCGGCCCCTGAGGTCCGCCAGCGTGCGGATCGGCGAATCGGCCGGCACCAGGATCGCCTCGCCCTGCGGCGCGGGCGGCTCGGCCGCGACGTAGAGCAGGGCCGGGCTCGCGGCCTGGGCGAAAATCGGCGGGGCCTCGCCGGTCGAGCCGAAATCGATCGCCCCGGCGTTCAGCGCCTCGAGGAGCGGCGGGCCCGAGGGAAACTCGGCCCATTGCACGCGGTAGCCCTGCGCGGCGAGGCGCCTCTCCAGCAGGCCCTTTCCCTTGAGCAGCACCAGGGTGCCGTATTTCTGGTAGCCGACCCGGAACACCTTCTCGTCGGCCCGGGCGCCCGGCCCGGTGAGGAGCAGCGCCAGGATCGCCAGCGCGAGCGCGGCCAGCACGGCATGCAGGCGCGGGACTTCGACCCGCGCGGCGCGGGTGGAGGAGACGGGCATCGCGGGCTCCGGAGGAGAGGGTTTCAGTGGGCGCCGACGCGCCGGGACGGGACGATGTCGTTGGCGATGACCTCGCCGAACGGGCCGTTGTTGCGCGCGGCCCGCGGCGCGGTGCCGGTGGTGGCGCGCAGGGGCAGCTTCGGGAACACGAGCTCGGCGAAGCGGTAGGCCTCCTCTAGGTGCGGGTAGCCCGAGAGGATGAAGCGGTCGATGCCGAGGTCGATGTATTCCTTCATCCGGTCGGCGACCTGGTCGGCCGATCCGACGAGGGCGGTGCCGGCGCCGCCCCGGACGAGCCCGACGCCGGCCCAGAGGTTCGGCGAGACCTGCAGCTTGTCCCGGCTGCCGCCGTGGAGCGCCATCATCCGGCTCTGTCCGACCGAATCCTGCCGCTTCAGCGTGGCCTGGGCCTGGGCGATGGTGGCATCGTCGAGCTTCGAGATCAGGCGCTCGGCGGCCTCCCAGGCCTGGGCCTCGGTCTCGCGCACGATGACGTGCAGGCGGATGCCGTACGAGAAGGTCTTGCCCTTCCTCTCCGCGGCCGCGCGGGCCAGCGCGATCTTCTCGGCGACGCCGGCCGGCGGCTCGCCCCAGGTGAGGTAGACGTCGCAATGCTCGGCCGCGACCGCGATGCCGGCGGGCGAGGAGCCGCCGAAATAGAGCGGCGGGTAGGGCGCCTGCACCGGCGGGAAGATCAGCCGCCCGTTCTCGGTCCGCAGGTGGGTGCCCGCGAAGTTGACGGTCTCGCCCGCCATCAGGCCGCGCCAGATCGTCAGGAACTCGTCGGTGACGGCGTAGCGTTCGTCGTGATCGAGGAAGACGCCGTCGCCGCGCAGTTCGACGGGATCGCCCCCCGTCACCACGTTGATGAGCAGGCGCCCGTCCGAGATCCGGTCGAGGGTCGCGGCCATGCGGGCGGCGGCCGAGGGCTCCATCAGGCCGGGCCGCACCGCCACGAGGTAGCGCAGGCGCCGGGTGAGCGGCGCCAGCGCCGAGGCGACGATCCAGGAATCCTCGCAGGAGCGCCCGGTCGGCAGCAGCACGCCGTAATAGCCGAGATCGTCGGCACCCTGGGCGATCTGCCGGAGGTAGTCGAGAGAGACGGCGCGCGCGCCCTCCTGGGCGCCGAGATAGCGCCCGTCGCCGTGGGTCGGCAGGAACCAGAGGACGTCGGTGCGCCCGTCGGTCGATGCGGTCATGGGAGATCTCCGTCCGGTCTCATGTCAAATCCGGCCGATCCCTTCGGGATGGCGGATTCGGGCTTCGCTCAAGCGCCGCGCGGGCTTGGCCTGATGTCGGCTCCGGTTCGATCGACCGGGGCCGACATCAGGCCGCGCGGTCGCGCAGCAGGTGTTCGAGGATGCGGCCTTCGAGGGCCGCGAGGGCCGGGTCGCCGCGGCGGCGGGGCCGGGGCAGGTCGACCCGCAGGTCCAGGGCGATGCGGCCGGCATCGACCACGAGGATGCGGTCGGCGAGCGCCACCGCCTCGGCCACGTCGTGGGTGACGAGGAGCGCCGTGAAGCCCTGCCGGCGCCAGATCCGCTCGATCAGGTCCTGCATGCCGATGCGGGTGAGGGCGTCGAGGGCGCCCAGCGGCTCGTCGAGGGCGAGGAGGCCCGGCCGGCTGACGAGGGCGCGGGCGAGCGCCACGCGCTGGCGCTGCCCGCCCGAGAGCGTCGCCGGCCACTGCCCCGCCTTGTCGGCGAGCCCGACCTCGGCAAGTGCCGCGAGCGCCCGCTCCCGGCGCTCGGCCTTTCCGGCGAGCCCCGTCAGCCCCACCGCGACGTTGTCGACGACGCGGGCCCAGGGCAGCAGGCGCGGCTCCTGGAACATGATGCGCTCGGGCGGCCGCGCGCGCCGGCTCGCGCTCTCCGGGGCCTCCAGGCGGACACGGCCGCCGGTCGGCGCCTCGAGGCCGAGGATCAGGCGCAGCAGGGTGCTCTTGCCGCAGCCCGAGCGCCCGACGATGGCGGTGAACGCGCCCGCCGGCACGTCGAGATTCAGGCCCTCGATCACCGTGTGCCCGTCGAAGCTCTTGCGCAGGTCGCGCAAGCTGACGGCGATGCCGCGGGCGGACGGTGCTTCCGCCTGCCGCGGGGACGCGGCGGCCGGGGGGGCGGGGCGCTCCTCCGGGCGTGCCGGCGCCGCGCGATCGCGGGCGCTGGTGAGGAGATCGGCCGTGAAGGCGTCGAGCAGCATCGTCAGGCGCTCCGGTAGGCGGGGTTCCAGGCGAGGCAGACGCGCTCGAGCTGGCGGGTCAGGGCGTCGGCGAGCTTGCCGAGCAGGGCGTAGATCAGGATCGCCAGCACCACGACGTCGACGAGCATGAACTCGCGCGCCTGCATCGCCATGTAGCCGAGGCCCGAGGAGGCCGAGATCGTCTCGGCGACGATCAGCGTCAGCCACATGATGCCGAGCCCGTAGCGCAGGCCCACGAAGATCGAGGGCAGGGCGCCCGGCAGCACCACGCGGCGGAACAGCTCGGCCCGCGACATGCCGTAGACGCGGCCCATCTCGACGAGCCCGGGATCGACCGAGCGGATGCCGTGCAGGGTGTTGGCGTAGATCGGGAAGAATACGCCGAGCGCCACGAGGAAGAGCTTGGCCTGCTCGCCGATGCCGAACCACAGGATCACCAGGGGGATCAGCGAGAGGTGGGGCACGTTGCGCACCATCTGGACGCTGGTGTCGGTGAGCCGCTCGGACAGGCGCGAGAGGCCGTTGGCGAGGCCGAGCGAGAAGCCGATGCCGCCGCCGATCGCGAAGCCGGTGAGCGCGCGGAGCGCGCTCACGCCCAGATTGGTCCAGAGCTCGCCCGTGCGCGCCGCGTCGAGGCCGGCACGCGCCACGTCGAGGGGCGCGGGCATGAAGCGGTTCGAGACGAGACCCGCCGAGCTGGCGGCCTGCCAGCCGGCGAGCGCCAGGACGGGCAGCAGCCACGGCGTCGCGCGCCGCACGGCGGCGTCGAGGAGGGGGTTGGACATGCGAGGTCAGCCGTTTCTGGCGGGCGGCGTCCAGATCGCGTCGGCGACCCGGATGGGTTTCGGGATGAGCCGGAGGGTGTGGAAGCGGTCGGCGATGCGCTGCTGCTCGGCGATCGCCCGCTCGGACATCGGGCCGATGACGTAGTCGGTGCGGTCGACGGCCCGCCGCGTCGCGGCCAGCGGCACGCCGGTGCCCTTCGACAGGATCGCCGCCACCTCGCCGCGATGCGTCTCGGCCCAGCGGGCGACGCCGGCCAACGCGTCGATCGCCTCCGCCACCACCGCGCCCTGGCGCTCGGCGAAGGCGCGATTGGCCAGGAAGAAGTTGTTCGGCCGGGCGACGTCGGTGGCGTAGCTCAGCACCCGCACGCCGTCGCCGGCCTCCGCGATGGCGAAGTAAGGATCCCAGATCGTCCAGGCATCGACGCTGCCGCGGGCGAAGGCCGCCGCCGCATCGGCCGGCGCGAGGGTCACCGGCTCGATGTCGCCATAGGCGAGCCCCGCCGTCTCCAGCGCCGCCACCGTGAAGTTGTGCGCGCTCGACGCCTTGGCGAAGGCGACTCGCTTGCCCTTGAGGTCGGCCAGGGTGCGGATCTCCGAGCCCTTCGGCACCAGGATCCCGGCGCCCGAGCCGCCCGCCTCCTGCGCCGCCGCGTAGACGAGGTTGCCCCCAGCCGCCTGGGCGAAGATCGGCGGCGCGTCGCCGGTCTGGCCGAAATCGATGCCGTCGAGGCTGAGCGCCTCGAGGAGCGGCGGCCCGAACGAGAACTCGACCCAGCGCACGCCGTGATCCAGGCGCTTCAGGCGCTCCTCGATCACGCCCTGCTGCTTGGCGATGACCAGGATGCCGTTCTTCTGGTAGCCGATCCGCAGCACGCCGGGCTCGGCCGCGCGGGCGGCCCGCATGGGCAGGGCCGCGGCGAGCGCGCCGGCGAGCAGCGCGCGCCGGTCGAGGGCGAGGCCGCTCATCGCGCCACCGCCGCGACGCGGGCGACCGGCTCGTGGCGGATGCCGGGGAGCGCGCCCCGGGTCGCGAGCGCGGCGATCTCGGCGCCGGCCTGCGCCGCGCGGGCACGCACGCCCGGATCGGTGAGGCCGCCATCGGTGAAGTCGGCATCCGAGCCGTAGACCGTGGTCGGCACCTGGAGCGTGTTGAAGAAGCCGAAGAGCGGCCGGAACGCGTGCTCGACCACGAGGGCGTGGCGGGCACCCCCGCCGGTGGCCACGATCGCCACCGGCTTGTTGGCGAGCGCGTCCGGCGGGATCAGGTCGAACAGGTGCTTGAACAGGCCGGTGAAGCTGCCCTTGTAGACCGGCGAGCCGACGATCAACGCGTCGGCGCCCTCGATCGCCTCGATCACGCGCCGGGCCGGCAGGGCCAGCGCGTCGCGGCTCCAGGCCGCGCCGAGGCCGGTCCCGGCATCGACGAGGTCGAACAGGCGGATATCGAGGGGCGCCGACGCGCCCGCCTCCTCGGCCACCGCCTCGACGAGAGTCCGGGTCTTGGACGGGCGCTGGAGATTGGCGCTGAAGCCGACGAGTCTCGGACGTGTCATCGGTGATCTTTCCGGTGTGCAGGGAGCCGGTGGGCCAGGAGGCGACGGACGAGCACCGGACAGGCGCTGTCTTCGATCAGCAAAAACTGGCCGATGGGGCGCACCGGGTCAATGAAACGATCTTATGAATGTGCGCAGCCGAAGAGATGATCGTTATCTCCGATCGCAGTCGAAGCAGAGATTTCGGTTTCATCCGCTGTTCTGGGCGCCGGATCTCGCTCGAAGCCCGATCACGGGGAGGATATTTATCCCCTTGGCGCCCCGACCGCCCGATCGTCTTCGCGTTTCCGCCGGACGACATCGGGTCGAGGCAGCACCGAACCGTCTGCGGGGAAGGAATCTGTGCGATTCCCGGCCGGCGCGAGACGATTGTCGCCCGATCGCCGCCGAGAAAGCACGACCGTTCCTTTGACGACGGCCCGGCAGCCACGGATACTTGGATACACAGTCGAGATCCGAGTTTCTCAAGTCCTGCCTCGGACCGGTGCCGAGATCGGGCACCTGTCCATCATCGTTCAAAGAGGGGCCGCGATGACCGCACGTTCCGACGCGCCGGAGCCGATCCGCTTCGCCTATTGGGTGCCCAACGTCTCGGGCGGCCTCGTCATCAGCCGCATCCCGCAGCGCACGAGTTGGGACGCGGCCTACAACCGCCGTCTCGCCCAGATCGCCGAGGAGGCCGGCTTCGACTACGCGCTGACGCAGATCCGCTTCACCGCCGGCTACGGCGCGGAGTACCAGCACGAATCCGTCGCCTTCAGCCACGCGCTGCTCGCGGCCACCACGCGGATCACGGTGATCGCCGCGATCCTGCCCGGGCCGTGGAACCCGACGCTCGCGGCCAAGCAGATCGCCACGATCTCGCAGCTCAGCGAGGGGCGGATCGCGGTGAACATCGTCAGCGGCTGGTTCTCGGGCGAGTTCCGGGCGATCGGAGAGCCCTGGCTCGACCACGACGAGCGCTATCGCCGCTCGGAGGAGTTCATCCGCAGCCTGCGGGGGATCTGGACCCAGGACAGCTTCACCTTCCGGGGCGATTTCTACCGCTACAGCGACTACACCCTGCGGCCGAAGCCGGCCGACCCGCAGCCCGAGATCTTCCAGGGCGGCTCGTCGCGGGCGGCGCGGGACATGGCCGCGCGCGTCTCCGACTGGTACTTCACCAACGGCAACACGCCCGCGGGCGTACAGGCCCAGGTCGAGGATGTCCGGGCCAAGGCGACCGCGAACGGCCGCACCGTCAAGGTCGGGGTCAACGCCTTCGCGATCGTCCGCGACACGGAAGCGGAGGCCCGCGCGGTCCTTCGGGAGATCCTCGACAACGCCGATCCGGAGGCCGTGAAGGCCTTCGGCCACGAGGTGAAGAACGCCGGCAAGGCCTCGCCCGAGGGCGAGGGCAACTGGGCGCAATCGAGCTTCGAGGATCTCGTCCAGTACAACGACGGCTTCAAGACCAACCTCATCGGCACGCCGGATCAGGTCGCCGAGCGCATCGTGGCACTCAAGGATGTCGGGGTCGATCTCGCGCTGCTGGCCTTCCTGCACTTCCAGGAGGAGGTCGCGTATTTCGGCGCTGAGGTGATCCCGCGGGTGCGGGCCCTCGAGGCGGCGCGCGAGCGGCGGGCGGAGGCGGCTTGAGGGCCGCGATCGGGGTCTTCAGGCGGGGAGGGTCAGGCGCACCTCCAAACCGCCGAGATCGGCGCGGCCGAGGGCGAGCGCGCCGCCGTAGAGCTCGGCGAGTTCGAGAGCGATCGGCAGGCCGAAGCCGCTGCCCGGAACGGATTCGTCCAGGCGCCGGCCGCGATGCAGGACGGCCTCCGCCGCATCCGCGTCGAGGCCCGGCCCGTCATCCGCGATCCGGATCGCCACCGTCATCCCCGTGCGCTGCGCGGTGACGGCGACGCGGGCGCGGCACCACTGACAGGCATTCTCGATCAGATTGCCGAGCATCTCGTCGAGATCCTGCGCGTCGCAGGCCACCGCGAGCCCCTCCGGGACGGTGAGATCGATGGCCAGGGCCTTGCCCGCGTGGATGCGCAGCAGCGCGGCGCGGAGGTCCGCGAGGTGACCGCCGAGCGGGGTGCGGCTTCGCGCCGGCCCCGCCACGGCGGCGGCGCGGGCGCGTCGCAGGTGATGGCGCACCCGCCGGTCCATGCCGTCCACGAGGCGGCCGAGCGTCCCGTCCGGATCGACGGCGCGGTCCGAGAGCGTCACCGACAGGGTGGCGAGGGGCGTCTTCAGCCCGTGGGCGAGATTGGCCACATGGGTGCGGGCGTGCTCGAGATTGGCCGCGCTCTGGTCGAGCAGCAGGTTCATCTCGGTCACCAGCGGGCGGATCTCGTCCGGCTGCTCGTCCGGCAGCCGGGCCCGGCTGCCGGCCCGGACGGCAGCGAGCTCGTCCCGCAACCGCCGCAGCGGGCGCAGGCCGAGCCGGACCTGCAGCACGGCCGCGCCGCCGAGGAAGAGGCCGATCGCCGCCAGGCTCGCGGCGAGCGCGCGGAGCGCTTCGAGAACGGGCCCGCGCAGAGCCGCGGTGGGCGCGGAGGCCGCGATGACGAGCGCGGGCGCGCCGTCCGCGGGCAGGACGCGGATGCGCAGGACCAGGGATTGGCCCCACGGATCCGTGCCGTCCGCCGGCCGCGGTCGCTCGGGATCCGGCCGGTCCTTCGGGGCTGCCGGCAGCTCGGGCAGGGAGAGGTCTTGCCCCTCGAGGGAGCCGGAGCGCAGCACGGCATCGCCGCGGCGCACCTGCCAGTACCAGCCGGAGCGCGGCCGGTCGAAGGGCCGGGTGTCGAGATCACGCCGGAGCCGCAATCCCCCGTCGCGCCCCACGTCCAGGTCGGCCGCGAGGGCGAGGATCCGGTCGTCGAGGCGTCCGTCGATCTGGCCGCGGACGAAGCGATGCAGGATGAAACCGATGGCGAGCCCGGCCGCCACCAGCGCCACCGCCACGCAGGCGAGCGCCGCGAGCAGCAGCCGGCGCTGCAGCGAGCCGATCCGGAAGCGGCGGGGGGGCCGCCGGGACGGCGGGGGGCGCAGGCGATCGCCGGGACGCTCAGGCGTCTCCGCGCGCGGCGGGCGCGCGGACGGGGAGGGCGCGGGCGGGGAGGGCGGTCTCACGCGCCGCCCGCCGGCACCAGGCGGTAGCCGTGGCCGCGCACCGTCTCGATCCCGGCGGGCGCGATCTTGCGGCGCAGGCGCGTGATGATGACCTCGACGGAGTTCGAATCGACCTCGGCATCGCCGTCATAGACCCGCTCGATCAGCTGGGTGCGGGGAACGACCGCCTCGCGGCGCAGGATCAGGCAGGACAGCACCCGCCATTCGAGTCCGGTGAGCTTCAACGGCAGGCCGTCGCGCTCGAACTGCCCGAGGCCGGTATCGAAGCTCAGGGGCCCGCAGACGACGCGGTTGGCGCCTCCGGCCTGGGCCCTGCGGACGAGGGCGCGCAGGCGGATCACCAGTTCCTCGACCCGGAACGGCTTGACGAGGTAATCGTCCGCCCCCGCCTTGAAGCCCGCCACCTTGTCGCTCCAGCCGTCGCGCGCGGTGAGGACCAGCACCGGCACCGTGCGCCCCGCGGAGCGCCAAGCGTGGAGGACCGAGAGCCCGTCGCCCTTCGGCAGGCCCAGATCGAGGGCGACCGCGTCGTAGCTCTCGGTCTCGCCGCGGTGCTGGGCATCCTCGCCGTTGTCGGCGTGGTCGAGGACGAAGCCCTCGGCGCGCAGCACCCGGGCGATCTCGGCGGCGAGCGCCGCGTCGTCCTCCACCAGCAGGATCTTCATGCCTTGCCCTCCCGCGGGAACTGCGCCCGGCGCCGCGAGCAGGTTTCGAGACCGTGGCCGCCGGGCCTGCGACGGGAACCTGCGGCACGGCAGAGGCCCGAGCGGCCGAGGCGGCGGCCTGCCGGCGCCGCGCCCGCCTAGGCCCGGGCCTTTAACCGAATCTGAACGGCTCGGTTCAGTCGGGGTTTCACGCGTCCGCCTAGAGATCGGTCCGGCCCGGACAGGGCCCACCCCGACAGGACATCAGGCAGAGACCATGAGCACCGAGACCCCCGCCGCCGACACCCTTCCCACCACGCCGGACGCCGTCGAGACCGCGCAGCCGAGCGCGCCCGCGAATGCGGCCGCCCGGAAGCGCGGCCCGCGCCGCCACCTCGTCATCGGGGCGCTCGCCGCGCCGCTGGCGCTCGGCGCCGCCGGCCTCTCGCTGGCCCAGACCGCCGCCACGCCCGTCACGCCAGTCGCCCCCGTGGCGATCGCGAGCCTCCAGCCCTCCGGCGCCGTCGCGGCGAAGGGCGAGGTCGCCGAGATCTTCGGCAACAAGTTCATCCTGCAGGATGCGAGCGGCCGGGCTCTGGTCGAGACCGGCCGCGAGGGCGAGGGCGGCACGCTCGTGACGAAGGGCGAGACCGTCACCGTCCAGGGCCGCTTCGAGACCGGCTACCTGCACGCCCGGATCATCACCCGGGCGGACGGCAAGGTCCTGGCGCTCGGCCCCGCCGGCGGCCCGCCGGCGGGCGGCCTCGACTGGGCGAAGGAGCGGGTCGGGCTCGGGCCCCGCGCCGACCTCCCGGCCCTCACCGGCGCCGTCGAGCGGGCGGGCTACACGGACATCCGCGTCACCGGCCGCGGCCCGCGGCACCTCGACGTCGCGGCCAAGGGCGCGGACGGGCGCGAGCGCCTGCTCCATGTCGGCTTCGACGGGGACATCCGCGAGAAGCGGGTGTTCTGACGGCCCGAACCGTCAGGACGCGGCGCGCAGCCGCGCGAAGCCGGCCTCGAGATCGGCCTGGAGGTCGGCGACGTCCTCCAGGCCGATGTGGAAGCGCAAGGCCCAGCCGCCCGGCGCCCAGGCGGTGGCGGTGCGGTAGGGCGCGCAGTCGAACGGGATGACGAGGCTCTCGAAGCCGCCCCAGGAGAAGCCCATCCCGAACAGCTCGAGACCGTCGAGCATGGCGGCGAGCGCGGCCTCCGGGCAGGGCTTGAGGATCACCCCGAACAGCCCGGAGGCCCCCGAGAAGTCTCGCTGCCAGATCGCGTGGCCGGGATCCTCCGGCAGGCCGGGATGGAGCACGCGCAGCACCTCGGGCCGCGCCTGCAGCCAGCGCGCCATCTCCAGCCCCGCGCGGCCGTGCTCGCGCAAGCGCAGCGCCATCGTGCGCAGACCGCGCAGGGCCAGGAAGATGTCCTCGGGGCCGGCACACATGGCGAAATGGTCGAAGGTGCGGCGCACCGCCGGATAGTGCTTGGCGTTGGCCGAGGTCAGGCCGAGGAGCAGGTCGGAGCCGCCGCTGAGATACTTGGTCCCGGCCTCGACGGCGATGTCGACGCCCCGCGCGTGCGGCGGGAACAGCAGCGGCGTCGCCCAGGTGTTGTCCATGATGACCGTGCCGCCGCGGGCATGCACGACCTCGGCGATCGCCGGGATGTCCTGCATCTCGAAGCTCTGCGAGCCCGGCGCCTCGACGAGCACGGCCCGGGTGTTCTCGCGCATCAGGGCGGCGATGCCCGCGCCCAAAGTCGGATCGTAATAGGTCGTCTCGACGCCGAAGCGGGCGAGCACCCCGTCGCAGAACTGGCGGGTCGGGCGGTAGGCGGAGTCGGTGACGAGGAGATGGTCGCCGCCCGAGACCGCCGCCATCAGCGCGACCGTCAGCGCGGCGAGACCCGAGGGCGTGACGACGGTGCCGGCCGCGCCCGAGAGCTCCGTCCACGCCTCGGTGAGCGCGTCCATCGTCGGCGTGCCCGAGGTGCCGTAATTGTAGCGCCCGCGCCTGTGCTTGATCGCGTCGTAGGTCGGGTAGAGCACCGTCGAGCCGCGATAGATCGGCGTGTTGACGAAGCCGTGCTGCTCGGAAGGGTCGCGCCCGGCGTGGATCAGGCGCGTGGCGACGGCGCGGGGCGTCTCGGGAGAAGGCTTCGACATCTCGTCTCGGATCGTCGGGGGGCTCGCGGCACGAAGCCCGTCGCGCCCGCCGAGGTCAAGCGCTTGGCTGCGCGCGCACTTAGGATGCCGGGTCTTAAATTGTCATTTTTTGACTAATCTCTAAAAATGATCCGAATGATTGTAAAGATTCGTCTAGCAGATCACGCTTTTCTAAAGATACAAACATCGCACAAGAACGGGCTTGACAATTTATCGACCGGTCAGGATTAAACTCAATGTCTGTGAATCCGGCGATTCTTTCCAGCCTTCTAAGCCATACACGATGAGTATACAAAGCATTTATGTATAGCCAATCGTAAAAAGCGGTCGGTGGCGACAATGGAAAACTCTCGCCGTCCAACTGGAAGCCAATTATTTTCCCCGAAGATTTTAAGTCTTTCATCTTTCTTAGCCTCACGACTGCTCAGTTCGTAAATATCAGTATAAGGTCCGCCGTGTTCGAAAACTTTACTTCCCTGAAATGCGCACTCTACAGTGGTCTCTTTTCCATTTGCTCGAATTTTTTGATGAAACGCACTCAGTTTGACACCAACTTCGAAGTCAGATTTGCTTGATATTTCGAGAAGCGGCGAGAAGCCAAGATCTTCTGCGCTTTTATGAAGTTCGGCGACGTTCTTCTTCTTTTGCGATGGCGCCATGCCTGGGTGCCATTGAAAAGAAACTTGTACCAGGTCCACCAACTTATCACCAGCTAAACACGGGATGAAAACTGGTCGCTTAGCCATCTGGGTTCTGCACAAATTGAATAGGAACAATTGCCGGAACAAGAATTTCGCACTTTCTTGCAGCCGCGAGGCGAGACTTTATGGTATCATCTTTCCAATCTGTCCGCAAATATATAACTTCAAGATCAAGCTTGCCAAGCCCGATCGCAGCATCCAGTGAAACTACACCACTTTTGTTGGAGACGTCCAGCGAAATTTTGACGCCTGAATGTTTTATAATTTCAGGATTCACGCGAAGCCACACGGTATCTTGAATTCGACCTTCCTGACGAGCACGGTATTCCATTGGCTGCGAATTCATAAAACATAGATGGACATATGCGTCCATTCCAAACATGCGGTCAGCGTCTAAACTCCATTCATTTCCTCCAGGCGAAGTGCATTATATACCCCTACTAATCTGCTCTTTCATAGACAGGATTCCTCCATGAGTCTTGATTGACTCCAAATTTCTACGGTCGGTAAAATGATAAAAGCACATATTTTGCTGACTTTTATTGATAAGTTGCAAAAATTCATCGATCAATATTGCCTCCATTCAACACTAACTGGAACGCTACAGGAAAGTCTTCCTTGCTACTAACCCAACCTAAAGTGCAATTAGACGACTTAGAATCACTCATACGGATCAATCAGTCAACACTAGATTGCCATGCTTTTACAGAAATTTACGACCAATTTAGTCTTTTGAAAATTTTCCGAATCCTGAATGCCAATCCATCTGATTTCTCCGCGAGATGTTGCAGCCAGCCGGATGTGTCAGTTTTGGCTCTTGGTATTCCTGGATTGGCGGCCTGGGTGGTGGATTCCGCTTCGTTAACGGATGCAGGCCTATGCTGCCGGCGTCTGAGTTCTGTCGGGTCTGTCGCGTGCGTATCCTGCGTCTCCTGGCCACCGGCTGTCTCGCCGCGCTGAGCATCGTGACCATCGCCTTCGTCAGCGCCGACCGGCTGAACCACATGGCGCCGCCGAAGGTCGCCCGCGCGGTCATCGTCGAGCCCTCGGCGACGGGCTCCATCGCGGTCCCGAAGCCGGTCGCCATGCCGGTGCCCGCCAAGGCGGCGCCGGCCAAGATCCCGAACGGTTTCGACACCGAGCGCCTCAACGCCCTGATGCGCGGCGACCCGATCCTGCCCGGCAGGCGCTGAGGGCCTCCGCGGCCCTCGATCCGGTCCGGGGTTCGGGTCTCGTTCGGGCGCCGAGGTGCGCCCGCGCACCTGACGCTCGGACCTCCCGACGGCTAAGACCGCGACGCCCGCAACCTGTGGGCGAAGGGAGAGCCAGGTGGGCTTCGTCTACGCGCTCGGCGCCTACCTGAGCTGGGGCCTGCTGGTGCCGGTGCATTTCCGGCTGCTCGGCGCCTTCAGCCCGAGCTACATCCTGGCCGAGCGGATCCTGTGGTCCAGCCTGTTCGCGGGCGGCCTCGTGGTGCTGTGGCGCCACCGGCTGCGCACGCCGTTCCCCCTGCGCCCCCGCCACGGCCTGCTCGCGGTCTCCGCTCTTCTGATCGGCGTGAACTGGCTGCTCTACCTGCGCACCGTGGATTCGGGGCATCTGCTCGATGCGAGCCTCGGCTACTACATCAACCCGCTCGTCAGCGTCGGGCTCGGCGCCCTGGTGCTCGGCGAGCGGCTGCGCCCGGTCCAGCTCATGGCCGTCGCCATCGCGGCCTGCGGCGTCGGGATCGCGGTGGTCTGGGCCGGCGACCTGCCGCTGGTCTCGCTCGCGCTCGCCGTCACCTTCGCCCTCTACGGCCTCGCCCGGAAGGTGATCGCCGTCGATCCGGTGGTGGGATTCCTGGCCGAGACGCTGTTCCTCGCCCCAGCCGCCGCGCTCTGGCTGCGGTTCTCACCCGAGCCGCTGTTCCCGGCCGAATCCCGCTCTCTCCTGCTCCTGGCGCTCACCGGGGTGACGACGGCCCTGCCGCTGATCTGGTTCGCCGCCGCGGCCGAGCGCCTGCGGCTCGCCACGCTCGGGCTGATGCAGTACCTCGCCCCGACCTGCCTGCTCGGGCTCAGCGTCCTCGCCTTCGGCGAGCGCGTCGAGCCCCACAGGATCGCGATGCTCGCGCTGATCTGGGTGGCCCTCGTCCTCTACGCAGTCGACGCCTACCGGTCCGGGCGCGGCACCGCGCGGGCGTGAGGGCGCGGAGTCGGCGGATGCGGTATACCGAGCGCGTGCCAACCGAAGGACCCGAGACCCGATGAGCGAGCGCCAGAGCGGCACCGAGGGCGCCCCCGGTCCGGGTGTGACCGACACCGATTACCGGAACCTGGCGGAGACGCTGCCCCAGCTCGCCTGGATCGCCGAGGCCGGCGGGGAGATCGTCTGGTACAACCGGCGCTGGTACGACTACACCGGCACCAGCCTCGAGGAGATGCGCGGCTGGGGCTGGCGTCGGGTCCATCATCCCGACCATGTCGGGCGGGTCGAGGCGCGCTACCGCGCGGCGATCGAGGCCGGCCAGCCCTGGGAGGACACCTTCCCGCTGCGCGGGGCGGACGGCACCTACCGCTGGTTCCTGTCGCAGGCGATGCCGTTCCGCGACGAGGCCGGCCGGATCCTGCGCTGGTACGGCACCAACACCGACATCAGCCGGCGGCGCGCCACCGAGGAGCGGCTGCGCCATTCCGAGGAGCGCTTCCGGGCGCTCGTCGACGCCAGCGCGGCGGTGGTCTGGAGCACCAGCGCCGCGGGCGAGCTGATGCCGCCGCAGCCGCGCTGGAGCGCCTATACGGGCCAGAGCGAGGAGGCCTATCTCGGCTGGGGCTGGGTCGACGCGGTCCATCCCGAGGACCGGGCGCATGCCGCCGACGCCTGGGCGCGCTGCGTCGAGACGCGCGCGCCCTACGAGGTCGAGTACCGGTTGCGCCGCCACGACGGGCAGTGGCGCCACATGGAGGTGCGCGGCGTGCCGGTGGTCGGCGACGACGGCACCCTGCGCGAATGGGTCGGCACCAATGTCGACATCACCGAGCGAAAGGAGGCCGAGGCCGAGGTCGAGCGCGCGCGGGCGGCGGCGGAGGCCGCCAACCTCGCCAAGAGCCAGTTCATCGCCAACATGAGCCACGAGCTGCGCACCCCGCTCTCGGCGGTGATCGGCTACTCGGAGATGCTCGGCGAGGAGCTGGAGGATCTCGGGCAGTCGGCCCTGCTGCCGGACCTGCGCAAGATCGAGACGGCGGCCCGCCACCTCCTGTCGCTGATCAACGACGTACTCGACATCTCGAAGATCGAGGCCGGCCGGATGACGGCCTCCGCCGAGACCTTCGCGGTCGAGGCGCTGGTCGCGGATGTCGGCGACGCCATCGGGTCCCTCGTCGAGAAGAAGCGCAACCGCTTCGAGACGGACCTCGCCGACGATCTCGGCGCGATGCACCAGGACCAGACCAAGATCCGCCAGTGCCTCGTGAACCTCATCGGCAACGCCGCGAAGTTCACCGAGGACGGCGCCATCACCCTGACCGTGCGCCGCCACCGCGAGGCGGAGGCCGACTGGCTCTCGTTCGCGGTGCGCGACACCGGGATCGGCATGAGCGAGGAGCAGATCGGGCGGCTGTTCCAGCGCTTCTCGCAGGCCGACGAATCGACCACGCGCCAGTTCGGCGGCACTGGGCTCGGCCTCTCGATCACCCGTGCCTTCTGCCGGACCATGGGAGGCGACGTGGCGGTGGAGAGCGCGCCGGGGCAGGGCTCGACCTTCACCATGCGCCTGCCCGCGACCCTCGCCCTCGAGGACGAGGCGGCCGACCTCCCGGAGGTCGGGCAGTTCGGCACGCACGAGGAGCACGACGCGGTGCTCCTCGTGGACGACGATCCGGCCGCCCGCGAGATCCTCGGGCGCTTCCTCGAGCGCGAGGGCTTCCACGTCCGCACCGCCAATGACGGGCGGGCCGGGCTGACGCTCGCCCGGGCCCTGAAGCCGCGGGCGATCCTGCTCGATGTCGAGATGCCGCGCATGGACGGCTGGGCCGTGCTGCACGCGGTGCGCAACGACCCCGAACTCGCCGGCATCCCCGTGATCATGACCTCGGTCGTGGCCGAGCAGGGGCTCGGCCAGGCGCTCGGCGCCACCGACTACTTCGTCAAGCCGATCGACTGGGATCGGCTCAAGGGCCTGATGGAGCGCTACCGGCCGGAGGGCGTCGAGGCCCGCGTCCTCGTGGTGGACGACGATGCCGACGCCCGCGAGCGCCTGCGCCGGACGCTGACGCGCGACAGCTGGACCGTGGACGAGGCCGAGAACGGCCGCGTCGCCCTGGCCCGGATCGACGCGGAGCGCCCGAACCTGATCCTGCTCGACCTGATGATGCCCGAGATGGACGGGTTCGGCTTCCTGCGGGCCCTGCGCTCGCGGCCGGACGGCGACATCCCGGTGGTGGTGCTGACCGCCAAGGAGATCACCGACACCGAGAAGGCGCGTCTCGCCGAGCAGGCCGACCGGGTGATCGTGAAGGGCTCGCTCAGCCTCGCGGAGATCGGCCGGCAGCTGCGCACCCTCTACGCCCGGGAAGCCCACGAGCCGGTGCCGAGCGGGATGCAGGGCTTGCTCGACCGGCTGGCCGAGCGCGACGGCTGACGGCCGCACGCGGCTCGCGCGCGGTCCCGATGGCGCCACCCGGGAAACATCGCCCGGCTCGCGACTTGTGTCGCTGGCGCGGATCCCGTCGGGTCCGCCGGGGGGACGGGCATGGCGGGGCGCACGGGAACCGAGATCAGGCACGCGCTGTCCGCGATCCCGCTCGGTGGCATGGTCGAGGCCGCGGCAGGCGAGGCGAAGGTGCTTCTGGTGCGCGACGCGGACGGCGTGCGCGCCTTCCAGGCCAAGTGCCCGCATCTCGGTGCGCCGCTCGCCAAGGGCGAGATCTGCGGGCACCGCCTCTACTGCCCCTGGCACAAGGCCGCCTTCGCCCTCGCCGACGGCGCCCTCGAGGAGCCGCCGGCCCTCCAGGCGCTCACCCGCTACCCCGTGCGCATCGAGGGCGACGCGGTCGTGGCGACGCTGGAGCCCCTGGCCCCCGAAGCCCCGCCGCCGCGCGGCGCGGAGCGGCACGTGCTGATCGTGGGGACGGGCGCGGCGGGCGTTGCCTGCGCCACCAGCCTGCGCCGGCTCGGCTTTGCCGGGGCCATCACGATGGTCGGCCGCGAGAGCCATCCGCCCTACGACCGCACCAAGCTGTCCAAGCAGTTCCTGGCCAAGCCGACGCCGGCCGAGAAGACGTTGCTGGAGCCCGATTTCTTCGCCGCGCACCGGATCGAGCCGGTCGCGGGCGAGGCGCGGGCGATCGAGCCCTCGGCGCGCCGGGTCGTGCTCGCGGACGGGAGCACGATCACGGGCGACGCCCTGGTGATCGCCACGGGCAGCCGCGCCGTGGTGCCGGATTTCGACGGCCGCGACCTCGACGGGGTCCTCACCCTGCGCAGCCTCGACGACGCGGTCCGCCTGAGCGAAGCGGCGGAGACTGCGGCCCGGGTCGTGGTGATCGGCGCGGGCTTCATCGGGCTTGAGGCCGCGGCCTTCCTGACGAAGCGCGGGCTCGGCGTCACGGTGCTCGCCCGCGAGGAGATCCCCTTCGCCAAGCGGTTCGGCGAGGCGGTCGGGGGCGCGCTGAAGCGCTTCCACGCGGGCAACGGCGTCCGGTTCGAGACCGGCGCGGTGGCGCGCCTCACGGGCGCGGGCCGCATCGAGGCGGTCGAGACCCGGGACGGTCGCAGCCTGCCGGCCGACATCGTGCTGATCGGTGCGGGCGCGGCGCCCGAGACCGGCGCGATCCGGGGCGTCGCGCCGCGCCCGGACGGCGGGATCGCGGTGGGCGCCGATCTGGCACTGGCCGACGGCGTCTGGATCGCGGGCGACATCGCCGCCTTCCCGGAGCGGGCGAGCGGCCAGACCGCGCGCATCGAGCACTGGCGGCTCGCCGAGCAGCACGGCACCCAGATCGCCCGCGCCATCCTGGGCGAGACGCGCCCCTTCGCGGGCGCGCCCTTCTTCTGGAGCAACCAGGGCGACAAGCGGCTCGATTACGCCGGCTACAGCGCGGGCTTCGATCGGATCATCCTGCGTGGCGACACGGAGGCGCTCGACTTCATCGCCTTCTACGTGACGGGCGACGCGGTGACGGCGGCCTGCAGCATCGGGCGGAACGCCGAGTTCACCGCCTTCCTGCACCGGCTGGGCGAGGGACGCGTCCCGACGCCCGCCGCGCTCGAAGCCGGGGCCGACCTTCGCGGCGCTGACCCGGACTGATTTCCGAACGGGTTTGGCGTGGGACCGATCACGTCCTCGCGAGCAGCGGCGCCCGCGACATGGCGCCCGGCTCGCCGTGTCGGGCGGCGGGCCCATAATCGGAGGCCGGACGCAGCCCGAGCGCCCGCGCGGGAGGTGTCATGAATCAGGTCCTCGTCGTCGCCCTCATCTGTGCCTCCTCGATCCAGGCGCCGGACTGCACCCGCGAGAACGCCCTCGACGTGGTCACCGGGCCGGCCCACACCCTGCAGGAATGCCTCGTCCAGGGCCCGGTGCTCGCGGCGAATTCCGGCTATACCGGCGGACCGGACAGCTACGTGAAGACGCGCTGCGAACAGCGGCGCTGATCCCGGCAAGGACGAACAGACCATGCCCGCCGAGACCGACGCCGCCGTTGCCCCCGAGCGTGCCGTGATGATCCGCCTGCGCGCCCGCCTCGCCGTGGTCGAGCGGGCGGCCTGGTTCGGCCTCGTCCACGCCATGCGGACGCGCCGCGAGGAGACCGAGGCCTACATCGCCTCCGAGCGGGAACGCTGCAGCGAAGGCTTCGGCCGCAAGGGCTGGGCCGGCGACCTCACCGAGGCCGAGCGGGCGATGCTCGCCGCCGAGGTCGATTCCGGATTGGCGCAACTGATCGAGGATGCGCGCGCCGAGATCTGAGCCGGCCGACAGGGCTCATCGTCGGAACCGGGCCTTCAGCCGCCGCCAGGCATCCTCGAGCCAGCGCGCGGCCCGCTCCAGCGGCACCTTCAATCCCGGCACGTCCTGCGCCAGCAGGGCGAGGCCCACCGGCAGCATCCACAGGCCGAGCACCGGCAGGATCGAGAAGATCCCGCCCAGGATGAACAGGATCGCGGCGCCGACGCGCAGCCAGATCCGGGACGGCTCGCGCAGCCAGTCCAGGGCACGGCGCAGGGCGTCCGGGAGCTTCGCCGAGAGGCGGTCGACTCGGGCGTCCCAATCCTGGGCGGTGACGGTGGCGGTATCCATGCGCCCTCAACGTCCGAGAGGCGGCGCAGGCTCCGGCGCGGCTGGCCTCGCGGCCCCATCGGCTGTTAAGAGGCGCCCCGACGGGCGGCGGAAGGCCGGCCCGCGGGGAGGAACCATGCCTCGTCTGTTTCCGCTTGCAGGAGCCGTGCTGATCGCCATGACCGCAGCCGCCAACGCCGATTCCTACACCACGCTGCCCTCGGGCCTGAAGTATCACGACGAGGTCGTGGGCACCGGCCCCGAGCCGAAGGCCGGCCAGAAGGTCACCGTGCACTACACGGGCTGGCTCGACGAGAACGGCAAGCAGGGCAAGAAATTCGACTCGTCGCGCGACCGTGGCCAGCCCTTCAGCTTCACCATCGGTGCCGGCCAGGTCATCCGCGGCTGGGACGAGGGCGTCGCCACCATGAAGGCCGGCGGCCGCCGCACCCTGGTGATCCCGGCCGAGCTCGGCTATGGCGCCCGCGGCGCCGGCGGCATCATCCCGCCGGGCGCGACGCTGATCTTCGACGTCGAGCTGATCGGCTCGAAGTAGGCCCCGACGCCGCCGGAACGGGTCCCGAGAACCGTGCTGTTCGCGCAGCTTCCCGACGACCTGTTCCGGCCGCTCGCCTCGCCGAGCCGCGCCTTCAACGCGGCCCTGTTGCTGCACCTGCACCGGCGCGTCATCGGCTCGGAGCCGATCCGCAAGGCCGAGCTTCTGGCCGAGATCGGCGACTTCAGCGCCGGCCGCGAGACGCCGGAACTCGCCGACGACGACAGCTTCCCGCCGGACCCGGTGGAGCGCCGCTCCGCCCTCTACCGCCGCTTCCTCGAATCCGGCTGGTTGATCGAGCGGCGCGACCGCTACGTCCCGGTCGTCGAGTTCGATCCCGAAGCCCGTCTCCTGCTGGAGGAGCTGTCGCGCCTGGAGAAGGGCGAGACCCGCTCCTACGGCGGCGCCGTGCTCGACGTTCTGGGCAGCCTCGAGAGCGCGCTCGCCAATCCCGCCGACCGCTCGGAGGCGCTCGCCAACGCCGCGCGCTCGGCCGGCGCCTTCCTGTCCCATCTGCGGGGCCTGGCCGGCTCGATGCGCAAGATCGAGGAGCGGATCCTGCGCGAGGAGGACCGCCGCGCCGCCTTCCGCCTCTATTTCGAGGATTTCGTCGAGCGCCACCTGATCAGCGACTACCGGACGCTGCACACCCGCTTCAACCCGTTCCGCTTCCGCTCGGCCATCGTGCGGGAGGCCGGCCGGGCGCTGCGGGACGCGCTGCTGGTGCGGGCCCTCGCCGAGGGCCTGATCCGGGAGGGCCGGGCGCCCGAGATCGACCTGGCCGAGCGCGCCGTGCGGGCGGATCTCACCGAGATCCTCGCGGTGTTCGAGGGAATCGACCGCCATCTCGACGCCGTGGACGAAGTCGTGGCCCGGATGGAGCGCCGCATCGCGGCGGCCGTGCGCTACATGGATGCCCCCGATTCCCGCGGCATCGAGCGCACCGCCGCAGCGCTCCGCGCGGTCGGCGCCGCGGATGACGCTCCGGACCTGCCGGCCGCGGTCTCGCTGCTGCGCCCGCCGCTCGGCGAGGCCCATCTCTCGACACCGCGGCGGTCGCGGGCGCCGATCGACTTCGAGCCGCTGCCCGAGATCGTGATCGACCCCCGCGTCGAGGCCTTCGTCGCCGCCAAGGCGGAGTTCCGCCGCCGCACCACGGTCACGCCCGAGAGCATGGGTGCCTTCGTGGAGGCGCGCCTCTCCGCGGGCGGGCACCTGCGCGGCTCGGAGATCCCGATCGCGGACGTCGATGCCTTCGTGGTGTTCCAGCGCCTGCGCGAGATCGACGTGCTGTTCGAGGGCGCGCTGGGCGCCCGCTACCGGGTGACGGCGCTGCCCGAGCGCCTGGACAACGGCTGGATCGATTGCCCGGACTTCGTGCTGGAGCGGCGCGCCGATGCTTGAGCCCTTCCGCGCCATCATCGACGGGGACGAGCCGCCCCCGCCGGGGGCCCGCGCGCCCGACGCCGAGGAATTGTCCCGCGCCCTGCAGGTGATGCTCAAGGCCCAGGTGATCTACGCCAACACCCCCGGCATCGGGCGCTCCTACGAGCTGGTGCGCCACTACGCGCCCTTCATGACCGACTACTTCGCCTGCCTCGGCTACAGCCTCGCGATCGCGCATCGCGACCAGATGATCTCGCTCACCCTGCCCGCCGACGCGGCCCGCTACGACATCGCCGCCGAGCGCCTGCGCAAGGACGAGACCCTGGTGCTGCTGGCTCTGCGCCTCGCCTACGAGGAGGGCGTGCGCGACCACCGCATCTCCACGGACGGCGTCGTCGAGACCACCACCGACGACCTCGTCGAGACGATCCGCACCGCCGCCCGCTCCGACCCGCCCGACGAGGCCCGGCTGATCGAGATCCTGCGGTTCTTCGGCCGCCGCGGCGGCCTGCGGCTCGGCGAGCGCGACCGCAACGAGCGCGTCACCCCGCTCGCCGTGTTGCCCGGGATCCTCGTCCTCGCCTCGGACGGATGGCTGGACCGGATCGAGGCGTGGTCGCAGGCGGGCGAGAGTGGAGACTAGCCGCGAGGCGGCTTGCATCCGGGACGCGTTCCCCGCACAGGGCCCCGAACCGGGCGCCGCGCCGCCCCCCTCACCGATATGGCCCGACCGGGTGTACCGCCTCACCGACATCGCGATCTCGAACTGGTACCTGATCCGGCGCGACCAGATCCGCGTGCGCGGCGCGACCGCGCTCGTCGGCCCGACGGGCGCGGGCAAGTCGACGATCTTCGACGCGGTCGGCACGGTGCTCGCCGGCAACAATGCCAGCCGCCTGGCGCTGAACGCCTCGGCCTCGGGCCGCAGCGCCCGCACGGTGCGGGACTACTGCCTCGGCTGGATCAGCGACCCGGCCGAGGGCGGGCGGCCGACGCGGGAGGCCTGCGAGACGGTGCTGGTCCTCGTCTTCGAGAATCAGCATTCGGGCCGCGTCGTCTCGGTGGGGCTCGCGCTCGCGGCGCGGGCCAGCGAGAGCCGCGAGACCGTGCTGTCGCGCTTCATCGCCACCGGCCACCGCTTCGAGATCGCCGACTACGCCCGCCAGAGCCCGGAGGGCAGCTACACGGCGCCCTGGGCCGAGATCGCCCAGGACCTGCGCCGGAAATCCGAGCGCTTCGAGGAGTTCCGGGCCTCGGGCGAGCGCTTCACCGCGGAGGTGCTCGCCACCCTGCGCGAGGGCGCGCCGGTCCCCGATCCGCGCCACTTCCTGCGCAGCTTCGCCAACGCGGTGGCGTTCAAGCCGATCTTCGACACCAGCGCCTTCGTGCGCGCCTTCGTGCTCGACGCCGAGCCCCTCGACGTCGCCCGGGTGCGCCAATCCGTCGAGAACTGGCGGGCCCTGCTGGAGACCATCGGCGAGCTGGAGCAGAAGCTGACGCGCCTGAAGCGCCTGCTCGGGCGCTACGAGGCCTGGGGCGACGCGGTGCTCGCCGCCGCGACCCACGAGGCGCGGGCCGCCGCCGCCGAGTTGCGCCGCCGCTGCCTCGACCTGCTGGCGATCCGGCGCCGCATCGCCGAGGGGGCCGACCTGCTGCGGATCGCCCGCGACAGCGTGACGACGAGCCGGGGCTACGTCCGCGACATCGACGCGGAGATCGCCGAGAAGAAGGCCCTGGCCGCGGCCGGCGCCGCGGAGGGGCGGCTCGCCGCCTCGACGCTCGGCCTCTCCATGCTGGAGCGGGACCGGCGCGACATCGCCGCGCGCGCCGCCGATCTCGTCGGCATCGTCGGGCAGATGGGCCGGCTCCAGCCGGTGCTCTCGGCGCTCCGCCACAGCGTGCCGGAGGCGGCGAGCCTCGCCGAGGCCTGCGCCCGCTCGGGGCTGCGCAAGGAGGCGCCGCCGCAGGACCTGCTGCGCGCCGACGGCCCGCTCGCCGGGCTGATCGAGCGCCTGCAGCGGCTCGGCCCCTTCGAGGACGCCCTCGACCGCGCCGCCGAGGACGCGGCGCTCCGCGCCCGCGCGCAGGAGGCGGAGGCCGAGCGCACCTCCCCCGCGCCGTCCTCCGGGCCGGTGGCCCGGCTCTCACCCGATACGATCGCGTTCCGCAACGAACTCGCCCGGATCGGCATCGACGCGACCCCGATCTGCGAGCTCGCCGAGATCACCGATCCGGTCTGGGGGCAGGCCCTCGAGGGCCTGCTCGGGCGTGCCCGCGAGGCCCTCGTGGTCGAGCCGCACCGCCTCGAGGAGGCTTTCGGGGTGATGCAGGGCAACCGCAACCAGTTCAGCCGCTGCATCTTGGTCAAGACCACCGACACGGCCCGCCAGCGGGCGCGGCGCTACGACGACGGCCCGCTCTCGGTGATCGAGACGCGCGATCCCCATGCCGAGGCCTTCCTGGGCGTCCGGCTCGGAGGCTACGACCTCGCCCGCAACGACGCGGAGCTCGCCCATCTGAGCCGCGCCGTGGCGCCGTCGGGCCGGACCACCGCCGGCATGGCCTACACGGTGACGCGCTCGGTCGACCTCCTGATGACGCGCGGCCGGCGCGGGCCGACGCCGGAGAGCCGCAAGCTGCACGAGGCGGCGGTGGCCGAGGCGCGCCGCCTGCGCGGCGAGGCCGCGGTCCTGCGCGAGGCCTCGAAGACCGCGGCGGCGCTCCGCGCCCGGATCGAGCGGGGGATCGAGGACGTCGACGCCCTGCGCGACGAGGTCGACGGCCTGGAGGGACGTCGACGCAGCCTCAGCACCGAGCGCGAGGCCATTGCCAAGCAGGATTCCGGCGGGCTCGACGCGGAGATCAAGGCGCTCGCCGCCGAGCGCATCGCGTATCTGCGCGAGCTGTCCGAGGAGCTCGAGCCCAAGCTCGACCGCATGCTCGCCGAGGAGGCGGCGCTCAAGGCGCGCCTCGGCTCCGCGCGGGAGGCCGCCCGCGCGGCCCTGGTGGCGCGGCGCGGCGCGATCCACCGCCTCGGGGCCGGCGACGCCCTGCGGGTGCGGCTGCTGCGCGATCGGCCCGTCGATCTCGGGCCCGTCACGGCGATCCGCGCGGAGCTGGAGGGCCAGGAGGCCAAGGGCATGAGCGCGCTCGCCGCCACGGAGCGGACGCTGGCGCGCGAGGCCGCCGAGAGCGCCCGCTCGCACGGCCGCGCCGCCGAGCGCGACCTCACCGAGTATTGCGCGCAATGGCGCATCGCCAACCCGCTGGGGCAGACGGAGGCGCCCGCGAGCCTCGGCTACACCTTCGCCAAGCGCGAGCACGACGCGGTGGCAGGCCACGAGCTGCGCCGCTACCGCGCCCAGGCCGAACGGGCCGAGGGCGAGATGCGCCGGCTGATGACGGAGGACCTGCTGACGCGCCTCGCCGACAAGTTCGAGCGGGTCCAGGCCCGGCTCGACGCCCTGAACGAGCGCCTGTCCTCGCGCAGCTTCACGGGCCAGACCTACGCCTTCGAGGCCGCGGTCGACCGGCGCTACGCCGCTGTCCACGCGCTCGCCACCGAGGTGGCGCGCTCGGCCGACGCCGCGCAGGCGCTGCTCGCCCCGGGTGAGGGAGGCGCCACGGCGGCGGCCCTGGAGGAGATCCAGGCCCTGATCGGCGGCGCGGAGGACGCGGCGCGGCTCGCCGATTACCGCAACTACTTCGTCTACGAGATCGGCATGAGGGGCCGCGGCGGCGAGCGCACCACCATGTCGAGCCGGGCGCTCCGGGGATCGGGCGGCGAGGCGCAGGCGCCGTTCTACGTGGCGATCGCCGCCTCGCTCGCCAGCGCCTACTACCCGGGCGACCGGCCGGGCGACGAGAATCCGGGCCTCGGCCTCTGCCTCCTCGACGAGGCCTTCTCGAAGCTCGACGTGCGCAACAGCCAAGCGCTGGTCGATCTGTACGGAGCGTGGGGCCTGCAGCTGCTGATCGCGGCGCCCGAGGACAAGCGCACGACGCTGACCGAGGTGATGGACACGATCGTCACGGTCTACAAGAGCCCGGATCTGACCTCCGTCCGGATCGAGTCGGAGCATCCGCTGGAAGCGGCCAAACGGGCGCTCGCCCGGATCAACCCGGAACGCACGGGGATCGACGGTGTCGCGGTCTGAAGGGGGGACCCGAAGCAGGGGGCGCCGCCGACACGAAAGCGATCGGGAGGAAAGTCCGGTCGACGGCGCCGGCCGAACGAGAGGGGGGATAACTCGTCCGACTGGGAACCATCTTACCGGCGCGGTCCAAACCCGCATTCACATAGCGCAAGCGGAGTCTGGTTTTTTCCGCGGCGTACAGTCCGGGCGGTCTCGTCACGCCCGGCGGCCGGTCTCCGCTCCCGCGCGAGGATGTCCCGGTCAGTGCCGGAAATCCTGCCCCTTCAGTTCCAGCATGAAGCCGCGCCCGCGGACGGTGGTGAGAACCGGGCCGCCGTGGCGGACGAAATCGGCCATCTTCGAGCGCAGGTAGCCGATATAGACGTCGACCACGTTGAGCGAGAGGCCGCCCTGGCTCGCCCAGAGCTTCTCGAAGATGTCGGCGCGCGAGACCGGCCGGTTGGCGCCCTCCATCAGCATGGCGAGCAGCTCCGCCTCCCGCGGGGTGAGGCGGGCCGACGCCTCGCCGCAGGAGACCTGCCGGGTGTCGAGATCGAGCACCAGCTTGCCGGCCGTCAGGGTCGTTCGGGGCGCCTCGGCGCTCTGACGGCGCATCAGGTGGGTCCGCAGGCGCGCGACCAGTTCGTCGAAGACGAAGGGCTTGACGATGTAGTCGTCGGCGCCGAGCGCGAGACCCTCGACGCGGTCGCGCACCTCGTCGCGGGCGGAGAGGAACAGGATCGGCCCGGGATAGCCGCCGGCCCGGAGCGAGCGGCAGACGTCGTGGCCCGAGCCGTCCGGCAGGGTGATGTCGAGCACGACCGCGCCCGGCGTCTCCGCGCGGGCGGCACTGAGCGCGTCGTCGACGCAGGCCGCGGTACCGACTTCGAACCCCTCCGCCTCCAGCCCGCGGGCGAGCATGCCCCGGATGTCGACGTCGTCCTCAACGATCAGGATCCGCGTCATGCGGCGTCGTCCTTCTGCTGGGCGGTGTGCGCCGCCTCGGCGGCCGGATGGAGCGAGGGCAGCTCGAGACGGATCCGGGCGCCGCGGCCGGCATCGCCGCTGCCGAGGGCGATCGCGCCGTCGTGGTGCTCGACCACCCAGCGCGCCAGGGCGAGCCCGATGCCGAAGCCGGTCTCGCCCGGATGGACACCGCGGCGGAACCGCTCGAACAGGGTGCCGGCGGCCTCGCCGAAGCCCGGCCCGTCATCGGTCACGGTGATCAGCGCGACGCTGCCGCGGGCGGTCGTTCCGGGCCGGAGCGCGACGGTCACGAGGGTGAGCCCGGTGGCGTGGCGAAGCGCGTTGTCGATCAGGCTCTCGACCACCTGCCGCAGCCATTCGCGGTCGGCCAGCACCTCGACGTCGTGCGGGCCGGGATCGAAATCGAGGGCGACGCGGCGGCGCGCGGCTTCGGAGGCGCTGTTGTCGACGGCCTCGGCGAGGACAGAGGCGGCGCCGAGCGCCTGCCGGTCGAGCTCGATCTCGCCGGATTCGGAGCGCGCGACCCGGAGCAGGTCCTCGACCCGCAGCTTCAAGCGCTGCGCGCGCTTGCGGATGGTGGAAAAGACCGGTCCGTACTCGACGGGGCGGCCGGTGTTGCGCATGGCGAGGTCGCACTCGCCCAGGATGACGGTGAGCGGCGTGCGCAGCTCGTGGCTGACGTCGGCGAAGAAGCGCCGCCGCGAGCGGTCGACCGCCTCCAGCCGGGCGTTGGCGGCGCGCAGATCGGCGGTCCGTGCCTCCACCGTCTCCTCGAGCGCGGCGCGGTCGGCGGCGACCCGCCGCTCGCGCCGGGCGAGCTTGGCCGCCATGCGGTTGAAGTTCGCCACCAGCAGCCCGAGCTCGTCGCGGGTCGCCACGGACAGGCGTGTGTCGAGCTCGCCGCGCCCGACCGCACCGGATGCACGGCGCACCGCGGCGATCCGGGCGAGGGTCGGGAGCGTGATGCTGCGGTAGAGCACCGCCACCAGCGCGAGCGCGAACAGGACGGCCAGGGCCGCGGCGATGCGCAGGCGGGAGGAGAGGGCGCGGGCCTGCTCGGAACCGAGCACCATGCTGCGCCGCTCCGCCTCGATCAGGAAGGAGAGCGGCTGCCCGGTCATCGCGCCGAAGCCGTTCAGCGCGCCCTTGATGGCGTTCTGGCGCTGCTCCGGGTCGGCCGTCTGGCGCCCGATCTGCGAGACCTGCCGGTCGAGGACGACGCGCGCCGCCCGCAGCTGCGCCATCGGCCGGATGCGGGCGGCGTATTGCATGCGGTCGAGGGGATCGTCGCTCGCCTGGATGCTGCGCGCCAGCGCCTCGTCGACGTGGCTCAGCGCGCGGTCGACGTTGGTCCGCGCGACCGCCATGGCCTCCGGCTGGGTGTCGGGGCTCGCCACCGTCTCGACCGCGGCGAGCCCGAACTGGGTGAGCCGGCCGGAGAGTTCGGCGAGCAGTTCAAGGCGGCCCTGCGCCTCGAGGGTGCGGTCGATCGTGCGCTCGGCGGCGGCGATCGAGGCGAGCACGCCCGCCGCCGCGAGCACGACAAGAAGGGTTGTCGCGCCGAGCAGGAGCGCGAAACGAACCTTGAGCGAGCGCATCATCCCCGTCCGGCCCGCCGTGCGGGCGGTTTGGCGAAGCATGGCACCCGGAGCGCACGGGGCCAAGGGGTGCCGGCCCCGATCATCGGGCGCCCGGCCGCCGGACCGTCCGGGACAGGCGGCCCGGGCACGCCCGGCTCAGAGGTCCTTGGGCTGGCTGCCCCGCGCGGCGCAGCGCCAGCGCTGCACGTGCCACTCGGGATGCGCCTCCTGCCACGTGGCCAGCGCGCTCTGGGCGTTGCGCAGGCAGACGAAGGGGCTGCGCGCCTCGTAGGAGAAATCGATCTTGTCCTCCTTGCAGGTCGTCGGCTGCGACAGGAGGCAGATCGAGAGCAGGATGAGCATCGGACGGTCTCCGGAGCATCGGACGGCCGCGCGGGCGGTCCTCCGATGCAATATGATGCCGAAGATCGAGCCGGCCAGATCAGGCCGCGGCCCAGATCTCGCCCTTGCCGATGGTGGCGAGATCGCCCGAGTAGCGCCGGAGGCTGCCGGCGAGGAGATCGGCATGGCGCGGGCTGAGGCCGCGCAGGGCCTTGGCGAGCAGGCGGACGAAGACGAGGTCGTGCGTGCCGGTCTCGACGAAGGTCGGCATCAGGGCGCCGTGCCGCTCCACCACCAGCGTGCCGCGGCGCATGCCGTAGCCCGGATGGTCGCCGACCGTGCCGGCCGCGATGGTGCCGGCGATCAGGCGCGAGCCGGCGTGGTTGCCCGCGCGCTCGACCACGATCAGGCCGCGCCGCATGCTGTCGCCGAGATGGTCGCCCGCCGTGCCGCGGATCACCAGGGTCGCGCCGTCGAGCCCGACCTTGGCGGCGTGGACGGCGCCGCCCGCATGGTCGCCCGCATCGCCCGCGACCGTGATCGTGCCGCCGGTGGCGCCGGAGCCCGCGAAGGGACCGGCATTCCCGCTGACCGTGACGCTGCCCCCCGCCATCCCGGCGCCGAGGCGCTGGCCGACGTCGCCGACGACGCGGATCGCACCGTCGGACAGGGAGGCGCCGACCCGGTCGAGGCGCTCGTGCCCGCCCTCGATCACCAGTTCGTCGCCGCCGTCGAGCTTGACCGCGAAGCAGTCGCCGAGGGTGAGGCCGCGCCGGCTCGTGCCGACGGGCAGGCGCTCGGCCTCGGCCTGGCTGAGGCGCGCGAGCACGAGGGGCGTGATCGCCAGGAAGTCCAGGCGTTCGGGCGGTGCCGCGCGGAGGGTGAGGACGCTCATCGCTCAGGCCTCCTTCGCGAGCAGGTCGCGCAGATGATAGTGGTGGCGACCGAGATTGCCGCCGTAATTGCCGGCCGTGACCGCGACGAGCCCGTGCCGGGCGCCGATCTCGGTCGCGGCGTGCAGAGCCGCCCGCATCGAGTCCGAGACGCCCTGCGAGGTCAGCGCGTCGATCACGATCTCCAGCACCACACCGCACTCGGGCGGAAGCTTCGAGCCGGCCCGGCCCTTCAGCGTCGGGCAATAGGCGTCGTTGGTCGAGGCCATCATGCCCTTGGTGCGCCCGCCCACCTTCGAGCCCGAGCGCACGATCCCGCCGGGGAAGGGCAGGATCGCCCCGGGCACGGCCTTGGCCGCCTCCACCGCGATCTCGGCCACCTGGAGCGTGTCGGCGTGCGTGCGTCCGAGGAACAGAAGGTTGCCGCCGCCGACCGCGCCGTCGACCGCCCGCACCGAATCCTCGCACAGGAACTCGCCGTCCATGACCGGGATGCGCCAGTACCGCCGCATCCGGCCGGCGGCGTCGGGCAGGCGCTTGGCAACCGCGAAGCCGTCGCCGAAATACCGGATCGCGCCGCCGAGCTTGATCTTGGTCGGACCCTCGCCGCCCGCGAAGCAGGCCGTGCCGGGGCAGGTCAGGATGCACTGGCCGACGCGCTTGATCAGCTGCTCCTTCAGGCCGTTCGGCTCGAAGCCGAACAGCAGGATGCGCACGCCCGGGCGCCCGTCCGGCGTCTCCTCGGGCGACAGCTCCGCGTCGATCCCGGCCTCGGCGCCGCAGCCGATCACCGAGGTGGCGAAGCCCGTCATCACGGTCGCCGCGATCATCGCCCAGCGGGCGGTGTCGTTGGTCACGACGATCGAGGTCCCGGCGACGTCGAACGCTTCCGCGAAGGTGTCCTCGACCGGGATGCCGTTGAGGGTCAGGTACGTCGTCTCAGTCATTGCTGGTCTGCCGCATCGGCCCCCCGGATCCACGACGCGAACGCCCCCTGGCGGGGGCACGGTTCAGGCCCGGCATGCCACGTCCTCGAAGGTCGGGCCCTTGCGGGCGAAGGCCGCGTCCGGCACCGCGAAGCTCGCGAGGCCCTGGCCGAAGCGGTCCTGGAGGTAGGTCTCGGTCCGCCGCTCCATCGCCTTATCGGACTCCACCGTCAGCGCGAGCGAACGGCCGGCGCGCCACTCGGTCACCTGCCCGTTCTCGACGATGACGGTGCCGTCCTTCAAAACGCATTTGGCCGCGGTGAACATCGCGGTGCGGTCGGGATCGTCGCGGTAGACCGCGATGTCCGCCCGCGCGCCCTCGCGCAGGTGCCCGCGATCGTCGAGGCCCAGGAGCTTGGCCGGGCCGGACCGGGTGAGCTGGGCGATCTCCGAGAAGGTGTATTCCCGCTCGATCCCCGGCAATTCCGAGCGCTCCCCCACGATGCCCGGCAGCGTCGCGATCTCGCGGTCGCGCGCCTCCTTGTCCATCAGCAGGTGGATGATGCGCGGGTACTGCGTGAACGGACCGCCGTTCGGATGGTCGGTGGTGAGGATGGTGCGCTCGGGATCGCCCGACAGCAGCATGATCTCGAGGCCGATCGCCCATTGCAGGGAGCTCGTCGGGCCCTTCGGACGGTAGAGGAACGGCACCACGCCGCCGCCCTCGGCATCGCCCGCGTTGAGCACCCATTTCTTCGGCTTGGCGCCCTTGCGGCCGCCGAACTGGCGCAGGATGTCGAGGGAGACCGTCACGGTCTGGCCGAACACCACCTGCCCGATGTCGAGGCTGGCCTGGGGATTGGCCATCATCGCGTCGACGATGCGGCGGGCCGCCGAGCGGAAACCGCCGGTCATCGGGTTCTCGGGGTCGGCGACGCCGTAGGCGTAGAACTGGGCGTGGGCGAAATGGATGCGCCGTCCCTCCGCCGCCTCGAGCGTCGCGATCAGCGAGTCGTCGGCGCCCGGAAGCCCGAGATTGTTGCAGTGGACGTGCAGCGGGTGCGGCACGCCGATCTCCTCGACGGCGTCGAGGAGCGACCCCATGATCCGGCGCGTCGAGAGACCGTAGCAGGGGATCTCGTCGTCGAGGCTGAGCCGCAGCGCGCCGTCCTTGAAGGCGGAGGCCCCACCCGCGTTGATGCACTTGACGCCGAGGCCCCGCGAAGTCGCGACGTTGAGCGCCACGAGGTCGCGCACCGCCGCCTTGCCCTCGCCGTCGCGCAGGATCTGCAGGAGATGGTCGTCGTTGCCGAGCACCGTGAGCGCGCCCCGGTCGAGGAGCGGGATGTCGGCGAGTTCGAGCTGGGTCGCCAGCGCCTGGACGGGCGGCATCGCCGGCTCGACGGCGGTGGTGTAGCCCATCTTGGCGTAGGTGGCGCCGATCCAGCCGGCCGCCCCGCCCGCATGGGCGAAGGGATGGCCCTCGGGCGCCGCCTCGCTGACGTAGAGCTCCGGCAGCAGCAGGCGCGAGGTGATGACGTTGCCGCCGGCGATGTGCGAGTGCACCTCGACGCCGCCCGCCATCACCACGCAGCCCGAGGCGTCGATGGTGCGGTCGGGCCGGCCCTCGCGCGGCGCCACGATGCGGCCGTCCTCGACCCAGACATCGCCGACCGCGTCGCGGCCGGCCGTCGGATCGACGACCCGGCCGCCCTGGATCCGGATCAGCATCAGGCGTCCTTCCTGCTGGCGATGCGTTCTGCGATGCGCTCGATGATGTCGGCGGCCGTCGGAAGCTCGGAGGCTTCCGCGGCCTCGCGGTAGCTCATCCCGGCCCGTGCCTCGTTCCAGAGCACGCCGCCGGCCTCACGGCCGGGCTCGCCGACCCGGATCACCACCTCGGCGAGGTCGGCCGAGGCGTCGGCCCCGACCAGCGCGACGCCGGGCAGGCCGGCGAGCCAGTCCGGCCGCGGCGTCGGCAGGCTCGCGATCCAGAGGACCGCGTCGGCCTCGCCGGAGGCGGCGAGGCGGGCCGCGTCGAAGCGCCATGGATCCTGCTCGGGCACGTGCCGGCCGAAGCCGACGCGCGTCGCCTGGCCGGTCTTCCAGGCCGCGACCTGCACGGCGGCGCGGTCCTGGTTCGGGCCGGAGAGCGGCAGCGTGAAGCAGCGCGTGGCCTCGTTGAGGTCCATCGCCAGTCCCTGCAGCATCTCGATGCCGAGGGTGCCGACCTCGCCGGGATCGTAGAGCACGGCGCCGTAGCGGGCCTCCGCCAGCGACTTCGCGATGGTATACAGCGCCCTGTCCCCGGTGAGATGACCGCGGGCATGGGCCCGCAGATGGGCGATCGCCACCGGCAGGTCGGGTCCGGCGCCCAGCTGCATCAGCGTCCGGTCCGCGCCCGCCGCCCGGCCGCGCGTCGGCTTGCTGCCGCTCAGCCGGTCGAGGATCGCGTGCTGGAGCGGCTGAGCGCCGACGAGCAGCACCGCATCGGCCCGGCCGACCACCTCGGCCGGCGTCGCCGTCATGGCGCCGACCCGGGCCAGGGCGCCGAGTTCGGCGTAGGTCGCATCGCCGCCCACGGTGTCGAGGGAGGCGCCGATCCGCCCCGCGAGATCGCAGGCGGCGCGGATCGCCGCCACGTCGGCGTTCAGACCGGCGAAGACCGGCGTCTTCGCGGAGGACAGCAGCGCGGCGGCTGCCTCGACGGCGCCGTCTGCGTCGGTCGCGCCACCCTTCACCCAGGCTGCCATCCACCCTCGCACGTTGATTCTTGTTCTCGATGCGCACCGCGGGTGCGCCCGGAAGGCGGTCACCGTAAGATCGGGACAGCGGGCGCCTCGCGGCACCGCCGTGCCGAAATGGCCTGTCCGCCGGCGCAACGACGCCTCCGCGGACGGCATTCGGGCCGTCGTGGCCCGCACGTTTGCATCGGTCGCAGGCAGCAAGCAAGGCCCCGGCCCGGGAAATGCCGCGGCTTCCCTCGAAGCCCGGGCCACGAGCGCGGAACCCGGGCGCGGACCTCCGGATGGAGGGCGCCCCGCCGCGGATCGAGTGCCGATCCGGCGCGGATCAGGCGCCGATCGGGCGCGGATCCGGCGATCCCCCGCGGTTGCCCGGATGCGGCCGGCATGGGAGAAGCCGCCCGGAACCCGCGGTCGGGGTCCGCGGTACCATCCGCCGGGACCGCCGCCGGGGTCGGGCCGAGGACCGTGCGCGCCGCGGCGAGCGAGGAGGGACCGTGGTGCCTGAGCTGCCGAGCCGGACGCTGGCGGGCCCGAGCGATGCGGAGCCGGACCGGCCCGCGCGGGTCCGGGTCACTGCGCCCGCCCGCCTGCATTTCGGCTTCCTCGATCTCCATGGCGGCCTCGGGCGCCGCTTCGGCAGCATCGGATTGGCCATCGACGCCCCCGCCCTGCGCCTCACCGCGGAGCCTGCGCCGGAGGCCCGGGCCGAGGGCCCCGAGGCGGCGCGCGTCCGCGGCTATATCCAGGCTGCGGCGGCGCATCTGGGCATCGGAGAGGGCGTGGCGATCCGCGTCGAGGCGGCGATCCCGGCCCATGCGGGCTTCGGCTCGGGCACGCAGCTCGCCCTCGCGGTGGCGGCGGCGCTGGCGCGGCTCGCCGGCCGGCCCTTCGCGCCGGAGGATTTCTCGAACGTTCTCGACCGCGGCAACCGCTCGGGCGTCGGGCTGAAGGCCTTCACCGAGGGGGGCCTGATCGTCGATGGCGGGCGCGACGCCACGGGCGCGCCTCCGCCCGTCATCGCCCGCATGCCCTATCCGGAGGCGTGGCGCGTTGTGCTGATGCTCGATCCCAGCATGACCGGCGTCCATGGGAGCCGCGAGATCGAGGCCTTCCGCGATCTCCCCCGCTTTCCCGAGGCCCAGGCCGCCGAGATCTGCCGCATCGTTCTGATGCAGGTGCTGCCCGCCGCGGCGACGGCGGAGCCCGAGGGCTTCGGCGCCGGCATCACCCGCATCCAGCGGCTCGTCGGCGATCATTTCGCGCCCCATCAGGGCGGGCGCTACGCCAGCCCGGCGGTCGCCCGGGCCCTCGACGCGGTCGCCGCGATGGGGGTTGCCGGCTACGGGCAGAGCTCCTGGGGGCCGACCGGCTTCGCGCTGGTGCCGTCCGAGGCCGAGGCGCGGGCGCTGGTCTCGGCGCTCGCCGGCACCGGCCTCGATCTCGTCGTCGCCCGCGGGCGCAACGGCGGCGCGCAGGTCGTCGCCGAAGGCTGAGGCATGGCGGGCCGCAGGGCCGCGTGCGACCCACGATTGCAGCGCGGCGCGACCCGGCTTCGGGCTTGACCGGCGCCCGGCATCGGGATTTGGAGCAGGCGACCTCGGCGCCAGATCCGAGATTCGAGGAGACGACCATGGCCCGCTCGATCCTGCACATGCTCACGCCGCTCAAGCACATGAGCCCCTTCGACGTGAACATGGCGATCGATGCCGGCTTCGAGACCATCGTCACCTACACCGACGTGACGCTGCCGGACGTGGTCTCGCTCACCCAGGACTCGATCTTCTCCCGCGCGCCCGGAGACGGCGTGCGCACCGGGATCTTCATCGGCGGCAAGAACGCCGAGGACGCCCTCGACATGGTGGACCGGGCCAAGAAGGCCTTCGTGCCCCCCTTCGCCAACCACATCTTCGCCGATCCGGCCGGCTCCTTCACGACGGGCGCCGCGATGGTGGCGCAGGTGCGCCGTGCGCTCAGGGAGAAGTTCGGCACCGATCTGAAGGGCAAGCGCATCGTCATCTTCGGCGGCGCGGGCGTTGTCGCCTACGTGGCGGCGGTGATCGGGGCGCTCGAGGGGGCCAAGAGCGTGCTCGTCGGCCATGACGGCGAGGAGCGCGTCTCGAAGATCGCCTTCACCATGAAGTGGCGCTTCGGCATCGAGGTCGATGCCGTCGACGGCACCACGCCGGACGACCGCCGCAGGGCGATCGCGGAGGCCGACGTCATTCTCTCGGCCGGGCCCGCGGGCATCCCGATCCTCTCGGCGGAGGATCTCGAATCCGCCCCGAAGCTGCTGGTCGCCTCCGACGTCAACGCGGTGCCGCCGGCCGGCATCGCGGGCATCGACGTGAACGCGGTCGACGTGGCGCTCCCGACCGGCAAGGGCATCGGCATCGGCGCGCTCGCGGTCGGCAACGTGAAGTACCAGACCCAGTGCCGCCTGTTCGGCCGCATGCTCGCCGCCGACCAGCCGCTCTGCCTCGATTTCCGCGACGCCTACGAGCTGGCCGTCGAGGTGGCGGGCTGAGCGCGGGCGCGCCCCGCCCGTCCGCCGGGGCCGAAGCCGGGACGGGGCCCGCCGTCCTCATCGCGGCCCAATCCGGCCGCGCCCTCGCTCAGGCCGCGCGGCGGGCGGGACTCAGGCCCTACGTCGCCGACCTCTTCGGCGACGCCGACACCCTCGCGGGCGCCGCGGCCTACCGCCCGCTGCCGGGTCGCTTCGGCTCGGGCCGGGTCGGCGGGCAGGCCCTCCTCACGGCCCTCGACGATCTCGCGGCGTCGGCGCACGGACCGAGCCTCGGCGTCGTCCTGGGCAGCGGCTTCGAGGGCGCGCCGGAGCTGATGCGGGCGGTCTCCGCCCGCCACCGCCTGCTCGGGGCGAGCCCGGACAGCGTGGCGGCGCTGAAGGATCCGTTCCGGCTCGCCGCCCTCTGCGCCGACCTCGCCATCCCCACCCCGCCGGTCGCGCGGGAGCCGCGGACCGATCCGGAGAACTGGCTGCTGAAGCGGGTCGGCGGCTCGGGCGGCAGCCATATCCGCCGGGCCGGGCGGGGCCCGGCGCCGCCGGGAGCCTATTTCCAGGCCCGGGCTCCGGGCCGCGCCTTCGCCCTGAACCTGCTGGCCGACGGGCATGGGATCCGGGTGCTCGCGCTGACCGAGCAATGGAGCGCGCCCACGCGGCTACGGCCCTACCGCTACGCGGGTGCCCTGGCCCGGGGCGCCGCCGAAGCCTGTCCGGTCGCGCCCCGGATCGTCGCGGAGATCGTCCGGGCGGCGGAGGGGCTCGCCGGGCGCACGGGTCTCGCCGGCCTCGCCAGCCTCGATTGCCTGATCGGGGAGGGCGGCTGGTGGCTCACCGAGGTCAACCCGCGGCCGGGGGCGACACTCGACGTGCTGGACCGGCGGGCGACCCCGCTGCTCGGCGCCCATATCGGAGCGGTCCTCGGCGCGACGCCGCCCCCGGATGCAGATCCGGCGGGTGCGGCGGCCGCAGAGATCTGTTACGCGGACCGGGACATCGCGCCCGTGCCGGACCTGCCCTGGCCCGACCACGTGCGCGACCGTCCCCGGGCCGGCACGATCGTCCGCCGGGACGCGCCGCTCTGCACCGTCCTGGCCACGGGGCCGGAGGCCGGCGCGGCCAAGAACGCATTGCGGGCGCGGATGGCCGGGTTGCGCGCCATCCTCGCCCTGGAGGAAACCCGAGTATGAGCACGCCCCAGTACCCGAGCGTGAACGCGCTCACCGCCCCCCTGGTCGATCGCCTCGTCGCCGATGCCGGGATGCTGCGCCTCGCCGTCAGCCAGGAGGCGGGCGGCGCCCGCATGATCGATGCCGGCGCCAACGCGCGCGGCTCGCTCGAGGCGGGGCGCCGGATCGCCGAGATCTGCCTCGGCGGCCTCGGCACGGTGAGCTTCAGCCCGACCGGGCCGATCGCGTCGTGGCCCTATTCGGTGGTGGTGCACGCCGCCGATCCGGTGCTCGCCTGCCTCGGCAGCCAGTACGCGGGCTGGAGCATCGCCGACGAGGACGGGGATTCGGGCTTCTTCGCCCTGGGCTCCGGTCCCGGCCGCGCCGTCGCGGTGGTCGAGGATCTCTACACGGAACTCGGCTACCGGGATCAGGCGACGCGAACCGCCCTGGTGCTGGAGGCCGCGAGCGGCCCGCCCGTCAACGTCGTCGCCAAGGTCGCGGCCGCCGCCGGCCTCGCGCCCGAGAACCTGACGTTCATCTTCGCGCCCACCCAGTCGCTCGCCGGCGCGACCCAGGTCGTCGCCCGCGTGCTCGAGGTGGCGCTGCACAAGGCCCATACCGTCGGCTTCGACCTGCACGCGATCGTGGACGGCATCGGCTCGGCCCCGCTCTCGCCGCAGCACCCCGATTTCATCAAGGCGATGGGCCGCACCAACGACGCCATCATCTACGGCGGCCGGGTGCAGCTCTTCGTGGATTCGGAGGATGCGGATGCGCGCCAGCTCGCCGAGCAGTTGCCCTCCACCACGTCGAGCGACCACGGCGCGCCCTTCGCCGAGATCTTCTCGCGGGTGAACGGCGACTTCTACAAGATCGACGGCGCCCTGTTCTCGCCGGCCGAGGCCATCGTCACCTCGGTCCGCACCGGCGCGAGCTTCCGGGGCGGCCGGCTCGAGCCGGCCCTCGTCGAGGCGTCCTTCGCCTGAGGCCATCCCGGCGGGCCCGTTCCCCGCGTCGCGGATCCGATCAGTGCCAACTTCCTTCCGAGACACGCATGCGCATCGGGCTCGCGGCCGATAACGGCAACTGGCACAAGGGCCGCCTGCTGGCCGCCCTGCGGGCGCAGGGCGTCGAGCCGGTGCTGTTCTCGCTCGCCGACGTGGCGGTGGTGACGGGGGGTCGCGAACCCCTGCGCGTCCCGGGCTTTCCGGACGGCCTGCCCGACGGGGTCCTGCTGCGGACGATCGCGGGCGGCACCTTCGAAGCCACCACGATGCGCCTCGGCGTGCTGCACGCGCTGGTGGCCTCCGGTGTCACCGTGTGGAACCACCCGGTGGCGATCGAGCGCTCCGTCGACAAGGCCGCGACCTCGCTCCTCGTCGACCGCGCCGGCCTGCCGACGCCCGAGACCTGGGTGTTCTCGAAGCGCGAGGCCGCAGCGGCATGCGTCGCCCGCGAGGCCCGGCCGGGCCGGCCGCTGGTGCTCAAGCCGCTCTTCGGCTCGCAGGGCGAGGGCCTGATGCTGGTCGAGCGCCCCGACGAGCTGCCCGACGAGGCCGCAGTCGCGCGGGTCTACTACCTCCAGCGCTACGTGCCGCGCAGCGACGGGCTCTGGCGCGACTACCGGGTCTTCGTCTGCGAGGGCCGGGCGGTGGCCGGGATGATCCGCGAGGGCGACGGCTGGATCACCAACGTCCACCGCGGCGGCCGGCCGCTCGCCTGGGCGATGCCGCCGCGCGCGGCCGAGCTCGCCGAGGCCGCCGCCGCCGCGGTCGGGGTCGACTACACGGGCATCGACCTCGTCGAGGACGGGCAGGGCGGCTACCTCGTGCTGGAGGTGAACTCGATGCCGGCCTGGTCCGGCCTGCAGAAGGTGTGCGAGACCGACATCGCGGGCGCGGTCGTGCGCGGCTTCCTCGCCGCCGTGCGGGCCGCCAACCGGCCCGCGCGCGTCGTCGCCTGATGCGCGCGCCCGCGCAGATCGCCACCCTGTACCGGGCGGCCTGCCTCGCCGAACTCGACGCGCTCAAGCCCGGCAACGTCCACGCCTACGCGAGCGGCCACCGGATGGCGGTAGCGGATTTCGTCGCCAGCGCGGACGTCTCGGCCCCGTCCCTCGCGCAAGCCGGCGCGCGCGTGGGCGCCCGCATCCTCGGCGGGGTCGATGCGACGATGGCGGCCGTCGGCCAGAACACCAATCTGGGCATCCTGCTGCTCTGCGCCCCGCTCGCCCGCGCCGCCGAGACGGGCCTCGGCCTCGCGGCCGTGCTGGACGACCTCGACGGGACCGATGCGCGGGACGTGTTCGCGGCGATCGTCCGGGCCAATCCCGGCGGGCTCGGCCGCTCCGGGCGGCACGACGTCGCCGGCACCCCTCCCGACTCATTGCGCGACGCGATGGCGGAGGCGGCCCCGCGCGACCGCATCGCCCGGGCCTACGTCACCGGCTTCGCCGATCTCGACGCGGTCGGCCGGCCCGCGCTCGCCGCGGCGCGCGCGGCGGGCCTGGACGCGACGTGGTGCACCACGGCCGTGCATCTCGCCTACCTCGCCGCCGTTCCCGACAGCCACGTGGCGCGCAAGCACGGGCCCGAGGTGGCCGAGGCCATCCGCGCCGAGGCAGCCGGGATCGTGGCCGGGCTCGACCTGCGCGCCGCGCCGGTGGCGCCGCTCCTCGCCTTCGACGGCAGTCTGAAGGCGCGGGGCATCAATCCCGGCACGAGCGCCGATTTCACCGTCGCGACGCTGTTCGCCGACGCCCTGCGCGCGGCCGACCCGGGCGCGGTCGGCCAAGGCGGCTTCCCGTGAAAAGTTCCGTGCCTGACGCCGCCGGCCGCCGCATTAATTTATCGATTTCAGCGCCTTGCCCAGGGTTGTGACAGGCAGGGCCCCGCTGTAGGGTCCGCGCCGCTATCCGGGCAAACCGGTGCGGCTTTCCCGGCTGCACGTCGCAAACAAGGATGGCTTCCCGGCTGCGGCACGCCCTCTAGCCGCAGCCCCTTTTTTTGGAATCCAGGGAGAGACCCCGAATGGCGAAGATCACCAAGGTTCAGGTCGGCGAGGCTCTCGTCGGCGACGGCAACGAGGTCGCCCACATCGACCTCATCATCGGACCGCGCGGCTCGCCGGCCGAGACGGCGTTCTGCAACGGCCTCGTGAACAACAAGCACGGCTTCACCAGCCTGCTCGCGGTCATCGCGCCGAACCTGCCGTGCAAGCCCAACACGCTGATGTTCAACAAGGTCACCATCAACGACGCCCGTCAGGCCGTCCAGATGTTCGGCCCTGCCCAGCACGGCGTCGCCATGGCCGTGCAGGATGCCGTCGCCGAGGGCATCATCCCGGCGGACGAGGCCGACGACCTGTTCATCCTGGTCGGCGTGTTCATCCACTGGGAGGCGGCCGACGACGCCAAGATCCAGAAGTACAACTACGAGGCCACCAAGCTCTCGATCCAGCGCGCCGTGAACGGCGAGCCGAAGGCTTCGACGGTGACCGAGCAGCGCAAGTCGGCGTCGCACCCCTTCGCCGCGAACGCTTAGATCGGGGACAGTCCTGGGCAGAGCGCGCCTCCGCCCGCACCGCGGGGCCTGCTCCAGCGACTGGCATCGATCTTCCTCGGCCGCTAGGGCGAGGCCTCGGACGGGACGGCGAAAGCCGTCCCGTTTCTCGTTGCCGGCTGCGGTTCGGCCCGGGCGCACGGCCGCAAGTTCGTCTCGCGAACGTCGCCGGCCGACGCTATGCTGGCGACGAACTTTGGGGGGCGGATCGATGGCCGAGGGCGACAACACGTTCAAGAAGGCGCCCAAGCGCAAGCCGTCGAAGGGCAAGTCGGTCTCGGTCTCGCCGGAGATGCGTCAGGCCTATGCCGACCTGATCCGCGAGCGCGAGTCGAAGCAGGAGACCTACGCCCGCCACCTGCCGCAGGACGAGACGCGTCGCCGCTGAAGCGCCGGTCCTAGGGTTCGAAACCTCATCCGCTTGACCGCGGACGGGACTGTCGAGGCTGGTTCCCTCCCGGTCGGCTAATGGGCAATCGATGCGATTTCTTGTGGTGCTCGATATCCATGGTCAGCCTTTCGAAATGGAATGGCTGGCGCATTATGGAGCGGTCGATTGCCTCACTCTGGGCAATCTTAGCGGCAGACCTGCTCTGAAAGGCGGAGAACTTCACACTTATCTATTCGAGCACGATGGCATGCGGGAAACCGTGCGCAGACTGCGCGATTTTTCAGACGATGGTCCGATCGGCCTCGGGTTCAGCGCAGGAGGCACCGCACTTTGGCGAGCAGCCCGGGAAGGATTGCCGTTGAAGAAGCTGGTTTGCGTGTCCTCGACCCGCTTACGCCATGAGCCTGACGGCCTTGCTATCCCAACCTATACGCTTTGGGGTGAGTTGGACCCCCATAGACCTGATGAACAATGGTGTCGATCAGTTCCAAGCTATTCGATTATCTATAAGGGGTTGGGACATAATTTTTACGACGGAATCAATGCGACAGCTGCTTCGATCTATCGCTCAGATTTTCTCGCTGCTTGCCAATCTGACGGGGACGCGTTTAACCTTCGCTTTTAAAATGCAACACAACGCCAGCTTCTAGAGTCGGATCGAACGCCTCCAGCGCTAGATCGCTTCTCATTTGTAGCAGACATTACTGCTCGTCCGTTTCGACGTCCGAGAGAGGTCGCGACGGCGATGCCTGCTTCTGCCAATTCGCGCCCGAAAACAGACCGTCGCAAGTTCAGCCTCAATAGCCCCTCCCGTGGCCAAACGGCTTGGTTTTTGAAACCTCGATGTGACGGCGCGCACGTCCGCCGCGCCGCGGGCCACCCATTTCCGGGTTCGAACGAAGCACCGGACACCCGATCACGGATCGGCACCCGGCCCTTCGCCTCCGAAGGATCCCGGCCATGTCACACCGTCTTGCAACGATCGTCACGCTCACCGCCGCCCTGGCCCTCCCGGCCGGCACGGCGCTCGCCCAGACCTACATCTCGCCCGGCAGCCTGCCGGCTTCAGCCGCCTCGCTCGGCTACACGGCCGCGCCCGCGACCGCCGACATCGCGCTGGCGCCGCGCGGTGTTCAGGCCGATCCCGCCGTCACGAGCTCGATCCACGGCCGCCATCCGGCGCGCGCGCACGGCCGGTAGCGGAGGACGCGCCCCCTCCGGTGACGGAGAGGGCGCGGCTTCCCGGCTCAGCGCTTGAGGGGGCCTGCCTCGATGACGTCCTCGACGGTGCGCAGCCCTGCGCGCGGGCTGTTCACGAGGCAGGCCATGTTGCCGGGCGGGTGCTGGTTCTTCCACATCTTGGTGTGGGCCGCCGGGATCTTGTCCCAGGGGAACACCTCGCTCATGCAGGGATCGATGCGCCGGTCGAGCACGAACTGGTTGGCGGCCGAGGCCTGCTTCAGGTGGGCGAAGTGGGAGCCCTGGATGCGCTTCTGGCGCATCCAGACGTAGCGCGCGTCGAAGGTGATGTTGAAGCCCGTCGTGCCCGCGCAGAACACCACCATGCCGCCGCGCTTCACCACCAGGGCCGAGACCGGGAAGGTCGCCTCGCCCGGATGCTCGAACACGATGTCGACGTCCTGCTTGCCGGTGATGTCCCAGATCGCCTTGCCGAACTTGCGCGCCTCCTTGGTCCAGGCGTGGAATTCGGGGCTGTTGACCTTCGGCAGCTGGCCCCAGCAGTCGAAGTCCTTGCGGTTGATGACGCCCTTGGCGCCCAGGCTCATCACGTAGTCGCGCTTCGACTCGTCCGAGATCACCGCGATGGCATTCGCGCCCGACGCCGCGCAGAGCTGCACGCCGAACACGCCGAGCCCGCCGGAGGCGCCCCAGATCAGCACGTTCTGGCCGGGCTTCACCGTGTGGGGCGCGTGGCCGAACAGCATGCGGTAGGCGGTGGCGAGGGTCAGCGTGTAGCAGGCCGCCTCCTCCCAGGTGAGGTGCTTCGGACGGGCCATGAGCTGGCGCGACTGCACCCGGCAGAACTGCGCGAAGGAGCCGTCGCCCGTCTCGTAGCCCCAGATGCGCTGCGAGGGCGAGAGCATCGGGTCGCCGCCGTTGCACTCCTCGTCGTCGCCGTCGTCCCGGTTGCAGTGGACGATGACCTCGTCGCCCACCTTCCAGCGCTTCACCTTGGAGCCGACCTTCCAGACGATGCCCGAGGCGTCCGAGCCGGCGATGTGGTACTCGCCCTTGTGCACGTCGAAGGGCGAGATCGGCTCGCCGAGCCCCGCCCAGACGCCGTTGTAGTTCACGCCGGCGGCCATGACGTAGACCAGCACCTCGTCGTCGCCGATCTCCCAGACCGGCAGCACCTCGAGTTGGTGCGACTGCTCCGGCGGCCCGTGGCGCTCGCGCCGGATCGCCCAGGCATACATCTTGGCCGGCACGTGACCGAGAGGCGGGATCTCGCCCATCTCGTAGAGGTCCTTGACCTCGGATGCCGCTTGCAATGCCGGACTGGCTGCCATGGTCGCTCTCCTCACACCCGTTGGGCCGGCGGTTCTCTAAAAGCCGCGCTCGCAATACCCAGCGCTATAGCGGCGATGCGGGAGGGCTCCAAGTGGGCCGAAAGGCGGAGGCGACAGGCTAAAACGCGAAACGGGGCACCCGCCACAGCGCGCGCCCCGTCGATTCAAAATCCACTTGGGTCCGTCCCAAGAATTATTCGGACGCGAACGCTATTCCGCGGCCGCCTTGCTCGTCTGGATACCGAGACCTTCGGCGACGCCGCGCCCAAAATCCTGGTGGACCTTATACCAATGGCCGATCATCCGCTCCTGGATATGGCGCGGGCTGTCGCCCATCGAGGTGACGATGTTCTGCACGAGGCGCTTGCGCGCGCCCTCGTCGAGCACCTTCGACCAGAGCTCGCGGGGCTGGCCGTAGAGGTCCTCGTCGTCGTTCGGCCAGCCGTAGCGGGCGGCGTCGCCCGTGATCCGCAGCGGCGGCTCCAGGAACGCGGGGTCCTCCACCGGCCCCCCGAAGGAGTTCGGCTGGTAATCGACCTGGGCGCCGTGGTTGCCGTCTGTCCGCATCGTGCCGTCGCGGTGATAGGTCTGGACCTTGGCGTTCCGGGCTTGGTTCACCGGGATCTGGTGATAGTTCACGCCGAGGCGGTAGCGGTGCGCGTCGGCGTAGGACAGGATTCGGTTCTGCAGCATCTTGTCGGGCGAGAAACCGATGCCCGGCACCACGTTGGACGGCTCGAAGGCCGATTGCTCGATCTCGGCGAAGTAGTTGTCCGGGTTCCGGTTGAGCTCCATCTCGCCGATCTCGATCAGCGGATAGTCGCCGTGCGGCCAGACCTTGGTGAGGTCGAACGGATTGATGCGGTAGGTGTCGGCGTCGAGTTCCGGCATCAGCTGGACCGAGACCTTCCACTTCGGGAAGTCGCCGGCCTCGATGGCGCTCGACAGGTCGGCCGAGGAGTAGTCCGGATCCTTGCCGGCAAGCTCGTCGGCCTCGTCGGCCGAGAGGTTCTGCACCCCCTGCTTGGTGTGGAAGTGGAACTTCACCCAGTGGCGCTCGCCCGCGTCGTTCCAGAGCGAGAAGGTGTGCGAGCCGTAGCCGTTCATGAAGCGGGCGGATTTGGGCGTGCCGCGATCGCTGTAGAGGATCATCACCTGATGGATGGCCTCGGGCGAGAGGCCCCAGAAGTCCCAACGGCGCCAGTGCGGCTTCAGGTGGGTGCGCGGGTCGCGCTTCTGGGTGCGGATGAAGTCCGAGAACTTGATCGCGTCGCGCACGAAGAAGATCGGCGTGTTGTTGCCGACGAGGTCCCAGTTGCCCTCGCTGGTGTAGAACTTCAGCGCGAAGCCGCGCGGATCGCGCGCGGTGTCGGCCGAGCCGGATTCGCCGCCGACGGTCGAGAAGCGGGCGACCATCGGCACCTCGGCGCCGACCTCGGTGAGCACCTTGGCGCGGGTGTACTGGCTCAGCGACTTGGTGAGCCGGAAGGTGCCGTAGGCGCCGTAGCCCTTGGCGTGGACGACCCGCTCCGGAATCCGCTCCCGGTTGAAATGGGCCATCTTCTCGATGAGGTGGTAATCCTGCATCAGCACCGGCCCGCGCGAGCCGGCGGTGAGCGAATTCTGGTTGTCGGAGATCGGGTTTCCGAACGCCGTCGTCAGGCGGGGCGGTTGATCGGCCATCGTCGGGATCTGCTCCATGCGCGGCGTGGGCCCGGACCTCGGACCCGCGGCCGCCTCGCCTTGATGTAGGTCAACGATCGCCCGCGGCACCCATCCTCGCGGCATCGTGGCCTGCCCCGTCCACAGCGGGTGCGCGGGCCCGCGCCGCATTGGACCATTGTTGAAGAAAACACGCGGGCGCGAGAACGATAAGTCGATTCCACCCCGGCAGAATCGGCACTAGGGTGCGCCCACGAAGGCGGCGCCCATGCTGTCCGCGGGGCCCGGGCCTCGCGCGGCGGGCGACCGGCGCAACGATCGGCATGGGAGTGGATGGGATGAGCGGACAGGCAGCCGTCGCCGAGGTGAAGCGCGACAAGCCGTGGATCATCCGGACCTATGCGGGCCACTCGACCGCCGCGGAATCGAACAAGCTCTACCGGGGCAACCTCGCCAAGGGCCAGACCGGCCTCTCGGTGGCCTTCGACCTGCCGACCCAGACGGGCTACGACCCGGACCACGAGCTGTCCCGCGGCGAGGTCGGCAAGGTCGGCGTCTCGATCGCGCATCTCGGCGACATGCGGACCCTGTTCCAGGACATCCCGCTCGCGCAGATGAACACCTCGATGACGATCAACGCCACGGCGCCGTGGCTGCTCTCACTCTATCTCGCGGTGGCGGAGGAGCAGGGCGCGCCGATCGCGGCCCTGCAGGGCACCACCCAGAACGACATCATCAAGGAGTACCTCTCGCGCGGGACCTACGTGTTCCCGCCCGCCCCTAGCCTTCGGCTCACGAAGGACGTGATCCTGTTCACGACCAAGAACGTGCCGAAATGGAACCCGATGAACGTCTGCTCCTACCACCTGCAGGAGGCCGGGGCGACGCCGGTCCAGGAGCTCTCCTACGCGCTCGCCATCGCCATCGCGGTGCTCGACACCGTGCGGGCCGACCCCGAATTCGACCCGGAGACCTTCCCGGAGGTGTTCGGCCGGATCTCGTTCTTCGTGAATGCGGGGCTGCGCTTCGTCACCGAGATCTGCAAGATGCGGGCGTTCTCGGAGCTCTGGGACGAGATCGCCCAGGAGCGCTACGGCATCGACGACCCCAAGCGCCGGATCTTCCGTTACGGCGTACAGGTGAACTCGCTCGGACTGACCGAGCAGCAGCCCGAGAACAACGTCCACCGCATCCTGATCGAGATGCTGGCCGTGACGCTGTCGAAGCGGGCGCGCGCCCGCGCCGTGCAGCTGCCGGCCTGGAACGAGGCGCTCGGCCTGCCGCGGCCGTGGGACCAGCAATGGTCGATGCGGATGCAGCAGATCCTCGCCTTCGAGACCGACCTCTTGGAATACGACGACATCTTCGACGGCTCGACGGTGATCGACGCCAAGGTCGAGTCCCTGAAGGCCGAGACCCGGGCCGAGCTGGAGCGGATCGGCGGCATCGGCGGCGCGGTCGCGGCGGTCGAGACCGGCGCGCTCAAGCAGGCGCTCGTCGAGTCGAACGCCCAGCGCATCGCCGCGATCGAGCGCGGCGACCAGATCGTGGTCGGCGTCAACAAGTGGCAGCAAGGCGAGCCCTCGCCGCTGACCGCGGGGGAGGGCGCGATCTTCACCGTCTCGGAGACCGTGGAGATGGAGGCCGAGGGCCGCATCCGCGCCTGGCGGGCCGAGCGCGACGACCGGGCTGTGGGCCAGGCGCTCGCCGACCTCGAGGCGGCGGCGCGCTCGGGCGCCAACATCATGCCGGTCTCGATCGCCGCGGCGAAGGCGGGGGTCACCACGGGCGAGTGGGGTCAGCGGCTCCGCGAGGTGTTCGGCGAGTACCGGGCGCCCACCGGCGTGACCCTGGAGACGGTCTCGTCGGGCGCGGCCGAGGACGCCAAGCTCCTGATCGCCGACCTCGGCGAGCGCCTCGGCGAGACGCCGCGGCTCGTCGTCGGCAAGCCCGGCCTCGACGGGCACTCGAACGGCGCCGAGCAGATCGCGCTGCGCGCCCGCGACGTCGGCTTCGACGTCACCTACGACGGCATCCGCCAGACGCCCTCCGAGATCGTCGCGAAGGCCAAGGAGACCGGCGCCCACGTGGTCGGCCTGTCGATCCTCTCCGGCAGCCACGTGCCGCTGGTGCGCGAGGTGCGCGCCAAGATGCGCGAGGCCGGGCTCGACCACATCCCGGTCGTCGTCGGCGGCATCATCTCGCCCGAGGACGAATTGGTCCTGAAGAACATGGGCGTGCGCGCCGTCTACACGCCGAAGGACTATGTCATCGACCAGATCATGATCGGTCTGGCCAAGGTGGTGGAGAAGTCGCTCGACGGCCGAGAGGCCAAGGTGGCGGAGCCGGCCGGCGGGACGGTGTACTGAGCGGAGGCCGGTCTCAGGCGGCGTCCGGCGCCGGCCTCAGGCGGCGTCCGGCATGGCGAAGCGCGCGTAGGCCGGGCGCTCGACCGCGAGCGGCTTCCCGTCCGCCCGCAGCGTCTCGCCGGCGGCCAGCGCGTCCCCCAGGCGGTCGAGGCGCAGCATGGCGAGCCCGCGTTCGCCCGCCGCGCTGGCGCTGGCGCCGAGCACCTTGCCGCCGGCCGTGATCTCGGAGCCGGGCGCCGCCGCCGAGCCCTCGGGATAGAGCGCGGCCACGAGCCGGGTGCGCGCTGTGCCGCGGTGCTGCATGCGCGAGACCACCTCCTGGCCGACGTAGCAGCCCTTCTTGAAATCGACGCCGCCGAGCTGGTCCATCAGCGCCTCGTGCGGGAAGGCGTCGCCGTAGGCGTAGTCGCGCCCGCCTTCGGGCAGGGCCAGGGCGATGCGGTGGGCGTGGTAATCCTCCGGCGCGGCGTCGGCCGAGAAGGCGCCCTCCGCCGCGTAGAGCCGGGCACCGATCCCCGGCACGCGCGCATCCTCCAGCCGCGCCACCTCGGCGGCCGTCGCCGCCCCGTCCCAGGCGGCGGCGACGGCGACCGTCGGGTCGGCGGCGATGACCGCCTTGGCCCGCAGGCGGTAGAAGGTCAGGCGCTTGGCGAGGTCGGCGGCCTTCTCCGCCGGGCAGTCCAGGCGGAAGCCGTCGGGCAGGCGCGAGATCAGGAAATCGAACAGGATCTTGCCCTGCGGCGTGAGCAGGGCGCCGAGCCGCGCCTCGCCCTCGGGCAGCGTCGCCACGTTGCAGGTCAGCACCCCCTGGAGCAGGTCGGTCGCGTCCTCCCCCGTGACGGTGACGAGGGCGCGGTCGGGCAGAAGCGCGATCGGCATGGCAACTCCATCGGCGCGCCCGCCCGGGCCCGGGCCTTTGCACGGCGCGCCCCGGTGACATAAGCCGCGGTCGACACGGCCTCAACCGAGGGCGGCACGCCCTCGCCCGATCCGGAGCCCCGCATGGACCCGCGCGCAGACCAGCCCCTCGATCTCGTGCTCACGGGCGGCACGGTGGTGAATCAGGACGGTGCGCACGCCGCGGATCTCGGCATCCGGGACGGGCGCATCGCGGCCATCGGCGATCTCGCCGCCGCGCCGGCCCGCGAGCGGCAGGATTGCACGGGGCTGCACCTCCTGCCCGGCGTGATCGACAGCCAGGTGCATTTCCGCGAGCCCGGCCTCGACCACAAGGAGGACCTCGAATCGGGTTCCCGCGCCGCGGTGATGGGCGGTGTCACGGCGGTGTTCGAGATGCCGAACACCAACCCCCTGACCACGACCCGCGAGACGCTCGCCGACAAGGTCGCCCGCGCGCATCACCGGATGCATTGCGACTTCGCCTTCTGGGTCGGGGGCACGCACGAGAACGTGGAGCAGGTGGCCGAGCTGGAGCGCCTGCCGGGCTCGGCCGGCATCAAGATCTTCATCGGATCGTCGACGGGGGCGCTCCTCGTCGAGGACGATGCGGGCGTGCGCGCCATCCTGCAGCGCATCCGCCGACGCGCCGCCTTCCACGCCGAGGACGAGCCGATGCTGCGGGCGCGCAAGGATCTGCGGGTGCCGGGCGACCCGTCCTCCCACCCGGTCTGGCGCTCGCCGGAGGTCGCCCTGAAGGCGACGCGGCGCCTCGTGGCGCTGGCGCAGGAGACGGGCGCGCGCATCCACATCCTGCACATCTCGACGCAGGACGAGATGGCGGTGCTCGCCGCCCACAAGGATCTGGTCTCCTGCGAGGTGACGCCGCATCACCTCACGCTCGACGGCACCGAGGCCTACCCACGCCTCGGCACGCTGGTGCAGATGAACCCCCCGGTGCGCGACGCCGCCCATCGCGACGGCATCTGGCGCGGGCTGAGCCAGGGCATCGCCGACGTGCTCGGCTCGGATCACGCGCCGCACACCCTGGAGGAGAAGGCCAAGCCCTACCCGGATTCGCCCTCGGGCATGACCGGGGTGCAGACGCTGGTGCCGATCATGCTCGACCACGTCGCGGCAGGCCGGCTCTCGCTCGCCCGCTTCGTCGACCTGACGAGCGCTGGGCCGAAGCGCCTGTTCGGGATCGCCCGGAAGGGCCGGCTCGCGGTCGGCTACGACGCGGACGTGACGGTGGTCGACCTGAAGCGGCGCGAGACCATCCGCAACGGCTGGATCGCCTCAAAATGCGGCTGGACACCCTACGACGGTGTCGCCGTCACCGGCTGGCCGGTGGGCACCGTAGTGCGTGGCACCCGCGTGATGTGGGAGGGCGCGCTCACCGCACCGGGGCGCGGTGAGCCCGTGGTGTTCGAGGAATCGCTCGCGAGCCCGCGCTGAGGCGCCGATCCGGCGGGAGCCGGATCGACCGGGGTCGTGGCGGGGACATCCCTCCGGCTCGACCCGTCAGTGATGCAGTGTCGTGGTGAAGGCGCCGCCGCGGATGCGCTCGGGGAAACCCTCGGCGTAGCGGGCGGTGGCTTCCTCGCCATAGGTGGTGACGAGTTCTTGGAAGGCGGCGAAGAGCGCCGCCTGCGCCATGCAATCGGCGTCCAGCCCGTCGAGACAGCCCTCGGCGAAGGCTTCCGAGACGTAGCTCAACGCGACGCGCTTCTCCTCCACATCGGCCTCGATCGGGGCAGTCTGAGAAGTGTTGAGCATGGCACGTCACATCCTTCGCGCCGGGCCTGAAGCCCGGCGTTCGACGAGGATGATAGGCGGCTCCGGGCGGACGGGCCAGCCGGGAATTGCGAAGGGGTTAACGCGACCGGTCGATTTGCAGGGTTTTCCCGGATGGTGCGCACCTGTGGCGGATCGGCATCATCGGGTGGATTCGCGCGCTCATCCCCCGAAGCGTCCGGCCAGGCCGTGGGACAGGCGCTCGCCTTCCGCCACGAAGCGGGAGGCAGCCTCCTGGGCCGACGGCGTGCAGACCCGGTAGGTCACGGCGTAGCCGCGGTAGCCCCGGTTGAACGCGCCGGCGAGCCGGTCGCGGCGGGCGGGGGTGACGCCCTCCGCATCGATCAGCGCCTTCATCCGGTTCGTCCACTCCGCCGCGTCCGGGGCGGCGCAGAGGCTGCGCAGGAAGGCGAGGGATCCGATGATCTCGGAGAGGCGCATCAGGTCGCGGTCGTAGGGCGCGGGCTGGTCGGGCGGCGGCGCCGGAGCGGGCGCCTCCTTCTCGGCCGGCTTCTGGGCCGGTCGGCCGCCGCGCGGCTGCTGGGCGAGGCCCGGCGCGACGAGCGCCGCGCCCAGGAGGAGGCCGAGGCCGAGCGTGCCGAGCCGGAGGGTCGGGCCTCGTCCGCCGCTCACGGAGCCGGTTCCAGGGCGACGACGCGGGCGAACGCCTCGGCCAGGGTGTCGACGAGGCCGGGCGTGGTGGCGAGGTCGGCCACCTCGTCGAGGCGGGCCCAGCGCACCGCCAGCGCCTCCGGGCTCGGCGCAGGCTCGCCGCCGCGCCAGAGCGCCGCGTGCGGGTGGACGACGTAATGGTGCCGGGTCCGGCCGTCCGGGGCGCGCTCGATGATCTCTGTGGGAGAGAGAACGCCGACGACCACGGCCTCGAGCCCGACTTCCTCGCGCAATTCCCGCAACGCCGCGCCGGCCAGCGTCTCGCCGGCCTCGACCAGACCGCCGGGCAGGGTCCAGACGCCGCGCATCGGCTCGTTCGCGCGGGCGGCGAGCAGCACCCGGCCATCCCGGATCACCGCGATCGAGGCGCCGACGAAGGGGCGCACCGGGAAGAGGCGCGTCTCAGGGCCGCTGCCGCTCTCGGGGCGGCTCGCCACCTCGGGGACGCTCGGAATCTCGGGACCGCTCACCGCTTCGCACCCATCAAGGCTTGGCACCGTCCGGCGCCACGACGGCGACGCGCCCGTCGGCGAGGCCGACGAGGAGCAGCGCGCGCGGCCCGCGTCCGAGGGCGGCGATCCCGGTCGCGGCGGGAGCGGGGAGGGCGGCGCGCATCACCTCGCGGACGCCGCCGTCGAGGGAGACCAGGGCCAGCGCGCCGCCTCCCGCCACCGGCAGGGCGAGATCGGCGGGACCGTCGCGCTCCGGCTCGACGGGGGCGGCGAGGTCCGCCTCCGCCGGGCCGGCGGCGTAGCCCGGCGCCTCGACGGCGAGCGAGAGGGCGTCGGGGGCGAGCGTCCAGACCTGAAGCAGGCCGTCGGACCGCACCGTCGCGGCCTGGGTCGCGCCGGCTGCGGTGAAGGCGGCGAGCGCGGCGATCTTGGAGGGACCGCCCGGAATGGCCGGGCTGCGGGCCAGGACGGACCACTCGGCCGGCCCGCCCTCGCGGCGGCCGATCAGCGCGAGGCCGCCCGCATCGCCGCTGAGCGTCGCCGCGAGGAAGGCCGGCCGGCCGCCGAGGCGCAGGGCCCGCGGGCGGGCGGCGGCGAACACGGAATCCGGCCCGGGCGCGACCGTGACGGTGGTGATCGGGACGGGCTTGGGCTCGGCGCTCACCGCCATCGGCTGGCGCTCGCGGATGGTCAGGCCCGCCGCACCCGAGCTGCCGTCCGCCCGGGTCGGCCCGGTCAGATAGGCGCTCAAGGCGCCCGACAGGGCGCGGCGCGAGCCGGGCAGGGCGCCGCGCGGCGTCTCGGCGGCGGCCAGCCCCTCGATCGCCTCGGCGCCGAGAAGGGTGGTGCGGATCGCGCCGTCGCCGAGGCCGAGGGCCGCGCCGCCGCCCTCGCCCCAGACCACGACCACCGGGGCGCGCTCCTCCTCACCCGCCTCGGGAGCCGGATCGCCGGGTTTCGGCCGGGCGAGCGGCAGCAGGCCGGAGGTCGCCACGGCGACCGCGACCTCGCTCGCCGGTCCGCGCATCGCGGTGACCCGGAAGGGCAGGTCGAGGATCGTCACCGCGGGCTCGGCGCGGGCGGGAGCCCCCCAGGCGAGAGACAGGCCGAGGGCGAGCGCGCTCCGCCGCAAGGCGTCAGACATGCTGGCCGCCGTTGATGTGAAGCTCGGCCCCGTTCACGTAGGAGGAGGCCTCGGTGCACAGGAAGTAGATCGCCTTGGCGACCTCGTCCGGGGTGCCGAGGCGGCGCTGCGGAATCTGCTCGACCATCTTCTCGGTGCCGGGCGACAGGATCGAGGTGTCGATCTCGCCGGGCGAGATGGCGTTCACCCGCACGCCGAGCGGGCCGAAATCCGCGGCCATCTCGCGGGTGAGCCCGGCGAGCGCCGCCTTCGAGGTGCCGTAGGCCGCCCCCGCGAAGGGATGGACGCGCGACCCCGCGATGGAGGTGACGTTGACGATCGAGCCCTTGGCCCGGGCGAGTTCGTCCCGCAGGCCCTGCGCCAGGAGGATCGGGGCGAAGAAATTGACTTGGAACACCCGCTGCCAGTCGGGGAAGACCGTGCCGATGGCCCCCAGCCGCTCGCCCCCCGGGCCCTTGGGCGAGATGCCGGCGTTGTTGACGAGGGCGTGCAGCACGCCGCCCTCGGCGGCGAGGCGCTCGGCCACCTCGCGCACGCCGCGCACCGTGTCCTCGGCGTCGGAGAGATCGACCTGGAGGTGATCCTCGGGGCCCATCTCCCAGGGGCAGTTCTCCGGGAAGGGGTGGCGCGAGCAGGTGATCACGCGCCAGCCGGCCGCGGAGAACCGCTTCACGGTGGCGTGGCCGATGCCGCGGCTCGCCCCCGTGAGGAGCATGATCCTGCGGCGTTCATTGCTTTGGGCCACGGCCGTGCCTCGCTTCGATCCACGGCTGCCGGCAGGCCGCGCCGTCCGCCGGCGCGCGCAGGCCCGGCCGCGCCCTGTGGTCTAAGCGGTGCGGGGGTGAAAATCCAGGGTCGCCGTTGCGCTGCAGCAGGCGGGCGCGCGGGATCGGGGCCCTTGACCCGGGCCCGGTGGGTACGCTTTGCCGAGGGCCGCGGCGCGGCAGGCGCCGCCGGGAGATCCCAGATGGACGACAGGCCGACGGACCGCCTACCCGAGATCCCGGAGGCCGCGCTGAGCCCGGAGCAGCGCACGGCCGCCGCGGCCTTCCTGTCGAGCCGCGGCACCCCGGTCTTCGGGCCATTCGTGCCCCTGCTGCGCAGCCCCGACCTGATGATGCGCGCGAGCGAGATGGGGCTCTACCTGCGCTACGGCAGCGCCCTGCCGCTGGCCCTGAGCGAGTTCGCCATCCTGCTCGTCGCCCGCGCCTGGAGCCAGCAGCTCGAGTGGCACATCCATCACCCGATCGCCCTGAAGGCGGGCGTGGCGCCCGAGACCGCGCAGGCGATCGCCGAGGGCCGCCGCCCCGAGACGATGACGCCCGACGAGGCGATCGTCTACGCCTTCTCGACCGAGCTGCAGACGAACCGCGCGGTGAGCGACCCCACCTACGCGGCCGTCGTGGCGCGCTTCGGCGAGCGCGGCGCGATCGATCTCGCGGGCATCAACGGCTACTACGCGCTGCTCGCCATGACGATGAACGTGGCCCGCACCGCCCTGCCGGACGGGGCGGAGCCGCCGCTGAAGCCGCTGATCCCGTGATCGTCCGGGGCGGCTCCGCCTCGGGCGGTCCGCCGAGGGCAGGGGGGACCACCCAGGACCACGGGCCTCCGCCTCGGGCGGAATCCTCCGCCTAGGGATAGAGACGCGCGCGCGCCCAGCCCGCCCCGTCGCGGGTGAAGCGCACCCGGTCGTGCAGGCGGTAATCGCCGTTCTGCCAGAACTCGATGCTGACGGGCGCGATGCGGAAGCCCGTCCAGTTCTCGGGCCGCGGCACCGGCTGGTTCTCGTAGCGCGCGGCGAGGTCGGCCACCTCCGCCAGCAGCGTGGCGCGGTCGGCGAGCGGACGCGACTGGCGGCTCGCATGGGCGCCGATGCGGCTGTCGCGGTGCCGGCTCGCGAAATAGGCGTCCGCCTCCTCGGCCGTGACCCGCGTCACGGGGCCGCGGGCGCGGACCTGGCGGCGCAGGCTTTTCCAGTGGAGCACCAGGGCGGCCTGCGGGTTCTGCGCCAGCTCCTCGCCCTTCATCGACTCGACATTCGTGTAGAAGACGAAGCCCCGCGCGTCGAAGCCCTTGAGCAGCACCATCCGCACGTCGGGCAGCCCGTCGCTGCCGGCGGTGGCGAGCGCCATGGCGTTCGCGTCCTCGGGCTCGGAGGCCTCCGCCTCCGTCATCCAGGCGGAGAAGAGCGCGAACGGATCCTCGCTCAGGGTGAAGTCGGACACCGCCCCATCGGGCGCATCACCGATCCTTAACGCGTCCACGGCTTAGTCCTCGCTTGCGGCAACCGGGTCGGGGGCAACCGATGTGGGGCCAGCAGTGGGGCCCCGCACGGTCGTGGGTTGAGGTGTAATGCGTCGTCGCGCGTGTAAAGTCCCGAGTTGCGGCGTGCGGCCCGTTCGCCGGCCCGCCGCGCATATCCTGGCCCCGCTCCTGGCGGGCCTCGGCGCTCTGGCGGTGCTGGGAGGCTGCAGCCAGCCGCTCCTGGTGTTCCGCAATCAGGCCGAGGCGGAGCCCCCGCCCGTGCCGGAGCCGACGGAGACCGGCAGCATCGCCAAGCGCCCCTCGAGCTTCGGCCCGGATCTCGGGGACGAGGATTGGCGCCGTGCCCGGGCCGCGCTCGCCGTCGCCCTCGATCCGCAGGGCAACGGCAAGCCGGTGCGATGGGACAACCCGGAGACGAGCCTGCGCGGCACGGTCAACCCGACGGGCCTGCCCTACGTCGAGAACGACCTGATCTGCCGCGATTTCCTGGCCTCGGTGATCGCGCCGGCGCGCAGCCGCTTCGTGCGCGGCACGGGCTGCCGGCCCTCGGGCGGCGCCTGGGAATTGCAGCGCCTGCGCCCGGCCAAACCGGCCTGACCGCATCCCCGCTTGACGGGACCGCGGATCGCGCCGAGTTTTGCGCGCAGATCCGTTGCAGGGATGCAACACACGCACCACATCCGGGTCGAGATCGCCGACCCGGCGACGGTGCACGACAGGCAAGTCTCAGAAACCGATGCGCAATCCCTACGACGTGCTGGGCGTCCCCAAGGACGCGAGCGAGGCCGACATCAAGAAGGCCTACCGCAAGCTCGCCAAGGCCTACCATCCCGACCGCAACAAGGACGACGCCAAGGCGAAGGACCGCTTCTCCGAGGCGAATTCCGCCTACGAGATCATCGGCGACACCGACAAGCGCAAGCAATTCGATCGCGGCGAGATCGATGCCAACGGCAAGCCGCGCGCCACCGGCTTCGAGGGCTTCGGCGGCGGCGGCCGCGGGGGCGGGTTCGACTTCGACCTCGGCGGCCGCGCGCGCGGCGGCGGCATGGGCGGCGGGATGGGCGAGGACATCTTCTCGCACATCTTCGGCGAAGCCTTCCGGGCGGGCGGCGCCGGGCCCGGCGGCTTCCAGCGCCAGCCCGCGCGCGGCGACGACGTCGCGGCCGAGCTCAGCGTCACCCTGGAGCAGGTCGCCAGCGAGGAGAAGCTCCGCCTCTCCCTGCCGAGCGGGCGCGAGGTCGACGTGATGGTGCCCAGGGGCGTCGTCGACGGGCAGACGATCCGCCTGCGCGGCCTCGGCCATCCGGGCGGACCGCGCGCCGAGCCCGGCGACGCGCTGCTGACCATCCGGATCCAGCCGCATCCGCGCTTCACCGTGGAGGGCGCCGATCTGCGCACCAGTGTCGAGGTGCCCCTCGAGGAGGCGATCCTCGGCGGCACCATCCGGGTGCCGACGCTGACGGGGGCCGTCGAGATGAAGATGCCGGCCATGACGAGTTCGGGCCGCACCTTCCGTCTGCGCGGCAAGGGCCTTCCGAAGAAGGACGGCAGCCGCGGCGACCTGTTCGCCACGACGGCGATCGTCCTGCCGGCGGCCGACGAGGCGGCGCTAACCGAATTCGCCCGCGCGCGCCGCGCCGCCCGCGCGGCCTGATCCGGCGGAAAGCGGGCACCGGAGCGTTTCCGGGTGCACGGGGCGAGGCTTCCGTCATCGGCCCGCCTCCGCTAAGGAGGCTCGCGGCACGCGGGCGGCCTCGCCCCTGCGGGCGGGACCGCCGCGGGTGGGCGGCGGCGGCAAGGTCTGGTGAATCATGGCGGATAACGGCGCGGGTGCGGATCGCGGGGGACCCACCCAGGGAACCGGTTTGCTCGCCGGCAAGCGCGGCGTCGTGCTCGGCGTCGCCAACAGCCGATCGATCGCCTGGGGCATCGCCAAGAGCGTGCACGCCCACGGCGCGCAGCTCGCCTTCACCTACCAGGGCGACGCCCTGAAGAAGCGGGTGGAGCCGCTGGCGCGCGAGCTCGACGCCCACGTGATCGGCCATTGCGACGTCACCGACCCGGCCTCGATCGACGCGGTCTTCGCCGAGGCCGCGCGGGTCTTCCCCGAGGGCATCGACTTCGTCGTCCACTGCATCGCCTTCTCGGACAAGGACGAGCTCACCGGTCGCTACATCGAGACCAGCGAGGGCAACTTCACCAAGTCGCTGCTGATCTCCTGCTACTCCTTCACGGCGATCGCCCAGCGGGCCGAGAAGCTGATGGGCAACGGCGGCTCGCTCCTGACGCTGACCTATTACGGCGCCGAGAAGTGGATGCCGCACTACAACGTCATGGGCGTGGCCAAGGCCGCGCTGGAGGCGTCGGTGCGCTATCTCGCGGCCGATCTCGGCCCCGGCAACATCCGCGTGAACGCGATCTCGGCGGGCCCGATCAAGACGCTGGCCGCCTCCGGCATCGGCGATTTCCGCTACATCCTGAAGTGGAACGAGTACAACGCTCCGCTCCGCCGGACCGTGACGATCGACGAGGTCGGCGAGACGGCGGCCTACCTCGTCTCCGACATGTCCCGCGGCATGACGGGCGAGATCCTGCACGTCGACGCCGGCTACCACGTCGTCGGCATGAAGAATCCCGAGGCGCCCGACCTCAGCCTCGACAAGGATTGAGGTCGGTCAGTCGTCCGCGTCGCCGAAATCGCCGGCGAGCCGCAATCCTTCGATCCAGGTCTCGCCCGCCCGCTTGATCACCACGTGCGGGCGCGCCCCGGCCTCCCGCGCGAGCGCCGCCGCGAGGCGCTCGGAATGCGTGACGAGCCAGACCTGCGTCCTGCGGGCGGCCCGCGCGATCATCCGGGCGAGCGGATCCAGCAGATCGGGATGCAGGCTCGTCTCGGGCTCGTTCAGCGCGAGGAACGGCGGCAGGCGGTAGGCCAGCAGGGCGCCGGCGAGGGCCAGGAAGCGCAGGGTGCCGTCCGACAGTTCGGAGGCCTCGAAGACGCGCTTGGGATAATCGGGAAAGATCAGGCCGAAGCTCGCATTCCGCCCCGGCTCGGGCACCGCGAGGCGCGCGCCCGGAAAGGCGTGGTCGATCGCGGCATCGAGATCGGCGGTGTCCTGGCGGATGTGCCGGAGGGTCGCGAAGACGGCGGCGAGGTCGGCGCCGTCCGAGGCCAGCGTCGGCGTCGTCACCGCGAGACAGGGCCTGCGCAGGGGTGAGCCGGCATCCGTGCGGAAATCGTGGTGGAAGCGCCACGCCGTCATCGCTTGGCGGACGAGCTGGATCTCGGGGAAGCGCAGGGCGTCCTGCATGGCGGCCAGCGCCGTCTCCGTCGCGAGCAGGCCGGTCCCGAGATCGCGCTTGCGCCCCTCCTCGTCGCGCACGAAGCCCGACGCACCGTCGCGCCCGAGCATGACGACGGGTCTGCGGCCGGCGGTGAGGGTGAGCCGCTCGAGCTTCACCTGCGGTTCCTGGGCGAATCCGGCACCCAGCACCGTGACGCCGCCGAACCCGTCCCTGGTTTGGGGAACGAGCCCGATCTCCACCTCGTAGAGATGATCGTGGCCGGCCTCGTCGTTCCTCAGGCCGACCGCGAGGCGGATCCGCGCTGGCGCGCCCTTGCCGCGCTTGCCGGCCCAGAGCGCGGAGTCCATCCCGCCCTCGGCCGCCACGTCGCGCGTCAGCGTGCCCAAGGCCGCCGATTGCAGCCGTTCGAGGGCGCGGTAGAGGTTGGTCTTGCCGACGCCGTTGCCCCCGATGAAGACGCCGAGCGGCCCGACCGGGAAGCGGATGTGGCGCAGGGAGCGGTAACCGGCCGCGGTGATCTCGCGCACGGTATGCATGGGACGATTCTCTCAATCGGACCGATCTCCCCCTTGTGCGGGTCTCCCCCGAGGCCAGCAAGATCGACGCGCGCGGGCCGTCGCGCGGCGCGCGTCGACCGGGGACGCCGGATCAGTCCGGCACCGTCAGGTCCTGGATCCCCTTCGCGGCCTCGGGAAATTGCGGATCCATCGCCTCCAGCGTGTCGGCGATGGTCCGGGCCACGACGAGGTTGCGGAACCATTTGCGGTTGGCGGGCACCACGAGCCAGGGCGCCTGCGGCGTCGAGCAGGCGTTCAGCGCGTCGTTGAAGGCGGTCTGGTAGGCGTCCCAGGATTTCCGCTCGACGAGATCGGCGGGGTCGAACTTCCAGTGCTTCTCCGGATCGGCGATGCGGGCCTCGAGCCGCTCCTTCTGCTCGGCCTTGGAGATGTGCAGGAAGAACTTCAGCACCGTCGTTCCGGTCGCCGTCATCAGCCGCTCGAAATCGTTGATGAGGTCGTAGCGGCTGCGCCAGATCGGTTCGGGGACGAGGCCCTTCACCCGCACCACCAGCACGTCCTCGTAATGGCTGCGGTTGAACACCCCGATCATGCCCCGTGCGGGGGCCCGGGCATGGTAGCGCCAGAGGAAATCGTGATCGAGCTCCTCGGCGCTCGGCACCTTGAACGACGCCACCGTGCAGCCCTGCGGATTCACCCCCTCCAGCACCGCCCGGATGGTGCCGTCCTTGCCGCCGGTGTCGATCGCCTGGAGCACGATCAGCAGGCTGCGGCGCCGCTCGGCGTAGAGCCGCTCCTGCAGGCGGCGGATGCGGGCGTGCTCGGCCGCGAGCGCGGCCTTGCCGGCCTCCTTGTCGAGCCCGCCATCCGCGTCCGGGTCGACCTCGCCGAGGCGGAACGGGCGGCCGGGCTCGACCCGCACGATCCCCTCGGCCGCTCGGACCGGCGCGATCTCCGCCCAGGCGCCGTCGCGGCGCGCCTCGATCCCGGAGGCTGCCCCGACCCAGCGCGAAACGGAGGGCGGATGGTCGCTCCCCTCTGAGGATCCGTGCGGCTTTGTCACGGGAGAATGGTCGCCGGCCTGGGCGGAGCGGCGCCGGGCGTGCTTCTTCGGCATGAAATTCTCGTCGTAGATCGCGGCTGGGCCCGAATGGGCCCGCACCCGCCATCGAGCAGAGGAGACGTGAGCTTGGCAACGACCGGAAGGACGCGCCGTTCCGATCGCAGCGGGTGCGGCGCGTGAGGCGCGGGCGGACGATCTACTTCATCCGGCACGGCCAGACCGGCTGGAACGCCGAGGGGCGCCTGCAGGGCCAGCGCGACGTGGACCTCAACCCCCTCGGAGCGGAGCAGGCGGCGGGCGTCGGGGAGCGCCTGCGCGCGACCGCCGGGCCGGCGCTGGCGGAGGCGGATTTCGTGGCGAGCCCGCTCACCCGGACCCGCCGCACCATGGAGATCCTGCGCGACCGGCTCGGGCTCGACCCGGCGGCCTACCGCCTCGACCCGCGCCTGAAGGAGATCAATTTCGGCGCCTGGGAGGGCTCGACCTGGGCCGAGATCCGCCGCCGCGACCCGGCCGGCGCCGCCGCGCGCGACCGCGCCCGCTGGACCTACCGCCCGCCGGGCGAATCGGCCGAGAGCTACGCCATGCTGACCGAGCGCGTCGCCCCGGTCCTCGCCGATCTCGGACCCACGACCGTGATGGTCGCCCACGGCGGCGTCGCCCGGGCGCTGCTCGTGGCGCTCGGCCATCTCGACGTGCAGGCCGCGCCCCGCATCGCCGTGCGCCAGGGCCATGTCCTGGTCCTCGACGAGGCCGGCTGGCGCTGGGCTTGAGGCCGGGATCCGTTCAACCGCGATTCAACCGGACTTGGTATGGTGCATTCTCGCGCTCCGGCCTATCTCCGGGCGCCTGCCCCGGAAACGGCGTGATCGGGGAATCTACGGCGCCGGGTCATGACCCGGAACGGAGCCGGCAGCGGAGCAGCGGATGAGCAGTCTCGCCGAGAAGACCCGGCCCGAGGCCAATCGGACCGGGACACGGTCCGACCGCGCCGTGCTGCACGGTCCCGCCCGGCCAGACCTGATCCGCGACGAGGTGCTGGCGGAGATCTTCCGCGAGACGGTGCGCGCCAGGGGCGGGCATCCGGCTCTGATCGACGGGGCCTCCACCGGGCCGGACGGCCATCACCCCAGCCTCAGCTACGCCGAGGTCCTCGCCCGCGCCGAGCGCATCGCCGCCGCGCTCGGCCACCGCGGCATCGGGCCGGGCCACGTCGTCGGCCTCTGGATGGCGCGCGGGCCCGATCTGCTGATCGCCCAGATCGGCATCACCCTGTCGGGCGCGGCCTGGCTCCCCTTCGACGCCGAGGCGCCGGCCGAGCGCGTCGGCGTGTGCCTGCGCGACGCGGAGGCCCGGGCCCTGCTCGTCTCCGAGACGCTGGCATCGGGCGCCCCCGACGCCGCGCCGGCGCTCACCGAGGCCGCGCTCCTGGCGGGCGCGCCCGCCGACGCTCCCGTCCCGGATCCGCGCGCGGCCGGGCTGACGCGGGAGCACCCGGCCTACCTGATCTACACCTCGGGCTCGACCGGAATGCCCAAGGGCATCGTGATCAGCCACGCCAACATCTGCCACTTCCTGCGCTCGGCCAACGCCCTCTACGGCATGCGGCAGGACGACGTGGTGTTCCAGGGCGCCTCCGTCGCCTTCGATCTCTCGATGGAGGAGATCTGGGTCCCCTACCTCGTGGGCGCGACGCTGTTCGTGGCCTCGCCCGCCATGATGGGCGACGTCGAGGCCCTGCCCGGGATCATCGCGGCGGCGGGCGTGACGGTGCTCGACACGGTGCCGACGCTGCTCGCCATGATCTCCGGCGACCTGCCGCGGGTGCGGCTCGTGCTGCTCGGCGGCGAGGCGCTGCCCGAGCCCTTGGTCGCGCGCTGGGCCACGCCCGCGCGCCAGCTCTTCAACACCTACGGACCGACCGAGGCGACGGTGGTGGCCACCGCCGCCGAGATGCGGGCGGGCGAGCCCGTGACCATCGGCGGGCCGATCGCGAACTATTCCGTCTACGTGGCGGACGAGGGCCTCGCCCTGCTCGGGCGCGGCCAGCAGGGCGAGTTGCTCATCGGCGGCCCCGGGGTCGCGGCGGGCTACCTGCAGCGGCCGGAGCTGACGGCCGAGAAGTTCGTGGCGAACCCCTTCGCCGCCGGCGGCATCGATCCGGTGCTCTACCGCTCGGGCGACGCGGTCTCGATGGACGAGGCCGGCAACATCCTGTTCCACGGCCGCATCGACGATCAGGTCAAGGTCCGGGGCTTCCGGGTCGAGCTCGGCGAGATCGAGTCCCGGATCCGGGCGCAGGCGGGGATCAACCAGGCGGCCGTGGTGCTGCGTGCCGACGACGGCGTCGACCGGCTCGTGGCCTTCCTGGTGCCCGAGCGCGGCCACGCGATCGACCGGGCCGAGCTGCGCCGCACGCTCTCCGGACAGATGCCGCCCTACATGGTGCCGGGCCATTACGAGGCGGTCGAGACGCTGCCGCGCCTCACCTCCGGCAAGGTCGACCGCAAGGCGCTGCGGATCGCGCCGCTGACCATCGTGGCGGCCGACGCCGACCAGGAGCCGCCGGCCAACGAGACCGAGGCGGCCCTGCTCGCCGCCGCCAAGCAGATCTTCGGCAACCAGCCCCTCGACCTCGCCGGCGACTTCTTCGCCGACCTCGGGGGCCACTCGCTGCTCGCCGCCCGCTTCGTCTCGGCGGTGCGCGAGGTGCCGGCCCTCGCCGCCATCACCCTGCAGGACGTCTACGGCCTGCGCTCCCTGCGGGCGATGTCCGACGCGCTGATCGCGCGCAGCGGCGGCGTCGGCACGGAAGCCGCCATCCGCGATCTCTCCTTCGCGCCGCCCCCGCTGCTGCGCCGGGCGCTCTGCGGCCTCGCGCAGGCGGTGGCGCTGCCGTTCATCATCGCGCTCGCCACCGCCCAGTGGCTGGGCATCTTCGTGACCTACCTGCTGCTGACGGGCGGCGGGCTCGGCTTCTTCGGCGAGCTCGCGGTGCTGCTCCTCGTCTATGTCGGCATCAACGCGGTCACCGCCTGCATCGCGGTCGCCGGCAAATGGCTGGTGCTCGGACGGACGAAGCCCGGCCGCTACCCGCTCTGGGGCGCCTATTACTACCGCTGGTGGCTCGCGCAGCGCCTCGCCCCGCTCGTCCACGTGAAATGGCTCCAGGGCTCGCCCGCCATCGCCATCTACCTGCGGCTGATGGGCGCCAGCATCGGGCGCGATGCCCTCATCTCGGACATCGAGGTCGGCGCGCCGGACCTCCTCAGCATCGGGGCGGGCGCCTCGCTCGGCGGCCGGCTCGTGATCGCCAACGCCGAGGTGGTGGGCAACGAGCTCGTCATCGGCTCGGTGTCGATCGGGGCGGACGCGGCGGTCGGCACCTCCTGCGTCATCAGCCACGACGCGGTGATCGGCGACCATGCCGAGATCGCCGACCTGACCACGATCCCGGCCGGCACACGGGTCGGGGCGGCCGAGCGCTGGGACGGCTCGCCCGGCCGCAAGGTCGGGACGGCGGACCCGTCCGAGCTGCCCGCGCCGGCGGAGGCCGCACCGGGTCGCCGGGCCCTGTTCCTGGCGATCTACGTGGCGCTTCTCGCGGCGATCCCGGCGGTCGGCCTGCTGCCGATCTTCCCGGCCTTCTTCATCTTCGACCAGATCTCGGATTCGCTGGGCGACCTCACCGACGTCGACTACCACTGGTACCTGCCGCTGCTGACATGGCCCACCGCCATGCTGATGACGGCCGGCACGGTGCTGCTGATCGCGGGCATCCGCTGGCTGGTGCTGCCGCGGACGCGCTCGGGCACCCACTCGGTCCATTCCTGGTTCTACCTGCGGAAATGGTCGCTCGCGCTCGCCGTCGAGGTGACGCTGGAGACGCTCTCCTCCCTCTTCGCCACCGTCTACATGCGGGCCTGGTACCGTCTGATGGGCACCCGGATGGGCCAGGGGGCGGAGATCTCGACGAACCTCGCGGGCCGCTACGACCTCGCCGAGATCGGCGCCCGCAACTTCGTGGCCGACGAGGTGGTGTACGGCGAGGAGGAGATCCGGCGCGGCTGGATGCACCTCGCGCCGGCCCGGACCGGCGCCCGGGTCTTCATCGGCAACGACGCCGTGGTGCCCCCCGGCGCCGACATCCCGGACGACGTGCTGATCGGCATCAAGTCGAAGCCGCCGGAGAACGCGGCGATGCATCCCGGCGAGACGTGGTTCGGCTCGCCGCCGATCCGTCTGCCCGCGCGCCAGCGCGTCGATCTCGGCTCGCTCGCCCAGACCTACGAGCCCGGGCTGTGGCCGAAGGTCCGGCGCGGCATCTTCGAGGCCTTCGCGACCTCGTTCTCGCCGATGCTCTACATCACCCTCGCGATCACCGCGATCGACTGGTACTTCTACCCGGCGATCCTCGAGCGCGACTGGTGGGGGCTGGCCGTCTGCTTCGTCACGGTCAGCGTGGTGATCGCGCTGATCCAGTCCTCCGCGGTCATCGCCATGAAGTGGCTGCTGATGGGCGTCTACAAGCCCGGCATGCAGCCGATGTGGTCGTGGTGGGCGATGCGGACCGAGGCGATCGCGGTGGCCTATTGGGGGCTCGCCGGCAAGGTGCTGCTGGAGCATCTCCAGGGCACGCCGTTCCTGCCCTGGGCCCTGCGGCTGTTCGGGGTCAAGGTCGGGGAGGGCGTCTGCATGCTCACCACCGACATCACCGAGTTCGACTGCGTCGAGATCGGTGACTTCTCGGTGATCAACCGGACCTCGGCGCTCCAGACCCATCTCTACGAGGACCGGATCATGAAGATCGGCCTGGTCAAGGTCGGCCGCGGCGTCTCGGTCGGCGCCTTCTCGACGGTGCTGTACGACACCAAGGTCGGCGATTACGCCCGGCTGCGCCCCCTCACCATCGTGATGAAGGGCGAATCGATCCCAGCGAACTCGGAGTGGGAGGGCGCGCCGGCGGTGCCGGTGGTCCACGCCGCGACATAGTGTGCGGGCCGCCCCCGGATCGGACGGTCGCGGGCCGGGACCGGGTCCCGGCCCAGGAGGTCTCTCAGGCCACCTCGTCCTTCCGGCCCAGGCGCTTGTCGAGATAGGTGTCGACCGTCTGCGTCAGCTCGTCGACCTTGCCGTCGAAGAAGTGGTTGGCGCCCTCGACCATCTGGTGCTCGATGATGACGCCCTTCTGGGTCTTCACCTTCTCGATCACCGGCATCACCTCGCGGGCGGGCGCGACCCGGTCCTCGGAGCCGTGCACGAACAGGCCGGAAGAGGGGCAGGGCGCCAGGAAGGTGAAGTCGTAGCGGTTAGCCATCGCGGCGATCGAGATGAAGCCCTCGATCTCGGGGCGGCGCATCAATAGCTGCATGCCGATCCAGGAGCCGAACGAGACGCCTGCGATCCAGCAGGACTTCGCCTCCGGGTTGACCGACTGCACCCAGTCGAGCGCGGCGGCGGCGTCCGACAGCTCGCCCGAGCCGTGATCGAACGCGCCCTGGCTGCGCCCGACCCCGCGGAAGTTGAAGCGCAGGGCCGCGAAGCCGCGGTTGGCGAACGTGTAGAACAAGTTGTACACAATTTGATTGTTCATCGTACCCCCGAACTGGGGATGCGGATGGAGCACGATCGCGATCGGCGCGCCGCGCTTCTTGGGCGCCTGGTAGCGGCCTTCCAGCCGGCCAGCGGGACCCGTGAAGATGACCTCGGGCATGTTCGTCTCAGACTCCTATGGCCGGCGCGAATGCCGCCAGCCGACTCACGCCGCGCCGCGCGGGCCCGGCGCCTTGACTCGGCCCGCATGCGCCGTACAAGCGCTTAGAATGGTTCTAGGCGATTAGAACTATTCTAAAGATCGTATCTCGGCCCTGCGCCGTCCAGGGGGACGGCATTCGGCCGGCTCGCGCACCTGCAGTTCGGCATTCGGCTCGGGTTCCCGCGGGGCCTTAGCACGACGACCGGGTGCGAAAGCAAGGAAATGTCGCCCGCCGACCCGATGACCGACCCCGCAACGGACTTCGCATGAGCCTCGACCGCGCCTATCTCGACCACAACGCCACCGCCCCGGTTCGTCCCGAGGTGGCGGCGGCCGTGGCGCGGGCGCTGCTGCTCCCCGGCAACCCGTCCTCGGTCCATCGGGAGGGGCGCGCCGCCCGCGCCGCCCTCGACGAGGCCCGGGCCGGGCTCGCGCGGCTGGTCGGGGCGCGGCCCTCGCAGGTCGTGTTCACCAGCGGCGGCACCGAGGCGGCCAATGCCGCGCTCTCCGGCGCCCTGCGACGCCGCGGCACGGAGGCGCCCCGCCGCCTGCTGATCTCGGCCACCGAGCATCCCTGCGTCTCGGCCGGCCATCGCTTCCCGGCCGACGCGGTGGAGACGCTGCCCGTGGCGCCGGACGGGGTGCTGGACCTCGACGCGCTCGCGCATCGCCTCGCGGCGCTCGCCGGGGAGCCGGTGCTGATCTCGATCCACGCCGCCAACAACGAGACCGGGGTGATCCAGCCCCTCGCCGCGGTCGTCGCCCTGGCGCGCACCCACGGCGCCGCCCTGGTGCACAGCGACGCGGTGCAGGCGGTGGGCAAGATCCCGTTGGATTTCGCCGCCCTCGGCCTCGACGCGCTCACCCTCTCCGGCCACAAGTTCGCGGCCCCGAAGGGCGTCGGCGCGCTGGTGCTCGCCGAGGGCGTGACGCTGGCGGACGCCTTCGTGCGGGGCGGCGGCCAGGAAGCGCGCCTGCGCTGCGGCACCGAGGCGCTGCCCGCCCTGTGCGGACTCGGGGCGGCGGCCGAGATCGCGGCCGAGGCTCTGGACGGGGAGGCGGCGCGGCTCTCCGCCCTGCGCGACCGCCTGGAGGCGCACGTCCTCGACCGCGCGCCCGGCACGGTGGTGTTCGGCGCGGGGGCGCCGCGGCTGCCGAACACCCTCAGCTTCGCGGTGCCGAGGCTCGACGCGCCGACGGCGCTGATCGCCCTCGACCTCGCCGGGGTCGCGGTCTCGTCGGGCTCGGCCTGCGCCTCCGGCAAGGTGGCGCGCTCCCCCGTGCTCGCCGCGATGGGGGTCGATCCGGCCCTCGCCGCCGGGGCGCTCCGGGTCAGCCTCGGCTGGAATACGGAGGACGCGGACGTGACCCGCTTCCTCCACGCCTTCGAACGGGTGATCCGCACCCTATATAAGCGGCGAGGGGAAGCGGCCTGAGCCGTATTCCCGCCGCCATCCATGAGACAGCCCCGGCCCTTGACGCCGGAGATGCTTAGGAGACGCTGATGCCTGCCGTGCAGGAAACCATCGATCGGGTGCGCTCGATCGACCTCGACCAGTACAAGTACGGGTTCGAGACCACGATCGAGATGGAGAAGTCCGAGAAGGGGCTCTCCGAGGACGTGGTCCGCTTCATCTCGGCCAAGAAGAACGAGCCGGCCTGGCTGCTCGAGTGGCGCCTCGACGCCTATCGGCGCTGGCTCACCATGAAGGAGCCCGAGTGGGCGCGCGTGTCCTACGACCGCGTGGACTACAACAACATCTACTACTACGCCGCGCCCAAGCGCCCGGCCGCGATGTCGCTCGACGAGATCGATCCGGAGATCCTGAAGACCTACGAGAAGCTCGGCATCCCGCTCCGCGAGGTCGAGGTGCTGGAGGGCATCGCTCCCGAGCGCCGCGTCGCGGTCGACGCCGTGTTCGACTCGGTCTCGGTGGCGACGACCTTCAAGAAGGAGCTCTCCAAGGCCGGCGTGATCTTCATGCCGATCTCGGAAGCCGTGCACGAGTACCCCGACCTGGTGAAGAAGTACCTCGGCTCGGTCGTGCCGGTGACCGACAACTTCTTCGCGACGCTGAACTCGGCCGTGTTCTCGGACGGCTCGTTCGTCTACATCCCGCCGGGCGTGCGCTGCCCGATGGAGCTGTCGACCTACTTCCGCATCAACGAGCGCGACACCGGCCAGTTCGAGCGCACCCTGATCATCGCCGACAAGGGCTCCTACGTCTCGTATCTCGAGGGCTGCACCGCCCCGAAGCGCGACGACAACCAGCTCCACGCGGCCGTGGTCGAGCTGGTGGCGCTCGACGACGCCGAGATCAAGTACTCGACCGTCCAGAACTGGTACCCCGGCGACAACGAGGGCAAGGGCGGCATCTACAACTTCGTGACCAAGCGCGGCGATTGCCGCGGCGCCCGCTCGAAGATCTCGTGGACGCAGGTCGAGACCGGCTCGGCCATCACCTGGAAGTACCCGTCCTGCATCCTGCGCGGCGACGAGTCCCGCGGCGAGTTCTACTCGATCGCGGTCTCGAACGGCATGCAGCAGGTCGATTCCGGCACCAAGATGATCCACCTCGGCAAGAACACCACCAGCCGGATCATCTCGAAGGGCATCTCGGCCGGGCGCTCGCAGAACACCTACCGGGGGCTCGTCTCGGCCCACCGCAAGGCCAAGGGCGCGCGCAACTTCACCAATTGCGACTCGCTCCTGATCGGCGACCAGTGCGGGGCGCACACCGTGCCCTACATCGAGTCGAAGAACGCGTCCGCGGTGTTCGAGCACGAGGCCACCACCTCGAAGATCTCCGAGGACCAGATGTTCTACTGCCAGCAGCGCGGCCTGACCGAGGAGGAGGCGACCGCCCTCATCGTCAACGGCTTCGTCCGCGACGTGCTGCAGCAGCTCCCGATGGAGTTCGCGGTGGAGGCCCAGAAGCTGATCTCGATCAGCCTCGAAGGCTCGGTGGGCTGACGGTTCAGCCAGTAGCACGCCCTCTCCCTCCCCCCTCTGCGGGGGAGGGTGCCGAGCGAACGCGAGGCGGGAGAGGGGCACCGCGACGGGGCCGGAGGCGGCACCCAGCGCATCCTCTCCGGAAAGGGCGCTCCCCTCTCCCGACCCCTGCCGACGCAGGGGCCACCCTCCCCCGCAGAGGGGGGAGGGAGACCGGAATCGAACAGGACTACGAAGATATGCTTGAGATCAAGAACCTCGTCGTGCAGATCGAGGACAACCGCATCCTGAACGGCCTGAACCTCACGGTGAAGGACGGCGAGGTCGCTGCCATCATGGGCCCGAACGGCTCGGGCAAGTCGACGCTCTCCTACGTCATCGCCGGCAAGGAGGACTACGAGGTCCTCGACGGCGAGATCCTGCTCGACGGGCAGAACGTGCTGGAGATGGATCCGGACGCGCGCGCCGCCGCCGGCATCTTCCTGGCCTTCCAGTACCCGCTGGAGATCCCGGGCGTCGGCACGATGACCTTCCTCAAGGCCTGCCTCAACGCGCAGCGCCGGGCCCGCGGCGAGGGCGAGATCGCGACCCCCGACTTCATCCGTCAGGTCAACGCGGCCGCCGACAAGCTCGAGATCAACAAGGACATGCTCAAGCGCGCCCTCAACGTCGGCTTCTCCGGCGGCGAGAAGAAGCGCATGGAGATCCTGCAGATGGCGCTCCTGCAGCCGAAGTTCTGCGTCCTCGACGAGACCGATTCCGGCCTCGACATCGACGCGCTGCGCATCGTCTCCGAGGGCGTGAACGCGCTGCGCGCGCAGGGCCGCTCCTTCCTGGTCATCACCCACTACCAGCGGCTCCTCAACCACATCGTGCCCGACGTGGTGCACGTGATGTCGAAGGGCCGCATCGTGAAGTCGGGCGGCAAGGAGCTGGCGCTGGAGCTCGAAGCCTCCGGCTACGCCGAGTACAGCACGAGCGAGGCGGCGTAAGTCATGGCCGACGTCACCAACCTCCGCTCCCCCGCCGAGGCCGGCCTGTCGAGCCTGTTCGAGGCCGCCCGCAAGGGCTTCGCCACCGAGGAGGCCATCAGCCGCGAGGAGGCGTTCCGCTTCTTCGAGGCCACCGGCCTGCCGAGCCGCCGCGTCGAGGCCTTCAAGTACACGGACCTGCGCGCCGCGATCCAGGAAGCCGCCCCGCCGGCCGAGGCGCCCGCCGCCGACGTCGCCAAGGCGGCCTCCGAGAGCGCCCGCGGCTTCGCCGGCATCGAGGCCGCGCGCCTGACCTTCGTCAACGGCCACCTCGTGCAGGCCCTGTCCGATCTCGACAGGCTGCCCGCGGGCGTCACCGTGACGCCGCTGAACGCCGCGCTCTCGGGCAACCATCCCGGCCTGAAGAAGCTGGCGCCGGTCCCGCAGGTCCGCGAGAACCCGATCTACCAGCTCAACACCGCCTTCCTCGCCGACGGCGCGCTGATCAGTGTCGAGGCCGGCGCCAAGGTCGAGCGGCCGCTGCACCTGCGCTTCGTCGGCACGGGCGATCAGGCCTTCTCGACGGCGACCCGCGTGCTGGTCGATCTCGGGGCGGGCGCCGAGTTCCCGCTGCTGGAGAGCCACGAGGGACCGGACGGCGTGTCCTACCAGCCCAACGACGCCCTCGATGTCATCGTCGGCCCGGGCGCCGTCTTCCGCCACACCCGTCTGAACATCGAGGGCAAGGCGGCGATCGCGCTCTCCACCCTCTCGGTACGGCTCGAGGCCGAGGCGCAGCTGGAGACGGTGAACCTCGTCACCGGCGCCGTGCTGTCCCGCCACCAGATCTACCTGCACGTGGCGGGCGACGACGTGAACGCGGTGGTCAACGGCGCGGCGATGCTCGGCAACGGCCAGCTCGCCGATTCGACGCTGCTGGCCGACCACGCCGCGGTCGGCGGCGTCGGCCGCGAGATGTTCAAGACGGTGATCGACGGGGACGCCACCGGCGTGTTCCAGGGCAAGATCATCGTCCGGCAGATCGCGCAGAAGACCGACGGCAAGATGAAATCGGACTGCCTCCTCCTCACCGACGAGGGGCAGATGATGAACAAGCCCGAGCTCGAGATCTTCGCCGACGACGTCGCCTGCGGCCACGGCGCCACCTGCGGCGCGCCGGACGAGGACCTCCTGTTCTACCTCATGGCCCGCGGCCTGCCCCGCACCGTCGCCGAGAGCCTGCTCGTCCAGGCCTTCGTCGGCGAGGCGGTGGAATCGGTCACGCACGAGGGCGCGCGCGCCGCGCTGATCGGCGAGATCGAGGCCTGGCTGGCGGCGCGGGGCTGATCCGGCGAGCCCCTCCCCCCTGCGGGGAGGGGTGCCGAACGCAGTGAGGCGGGCAAGGGGACACCGCTTCAGATTCGTGCGGAGCGGGGTGCAGGCCCAGCCTCGCCCCGCACCGTCGCTCCCCTCTCCGTGGGACTTCGTCCCGACCCACCCCTGCATGAGGCAGGGGCCATCCTCCCCCCGCCGAGGGGGAGGGCGAACCGCGAGCGTGACCCGATGAACGCACCCGTCCTCAACACGCCCTACGACGTCGAGGCGGTCCGCGGGGATTTCCCGATCCTGTCGCAGACCGTCTACGGCAAGCCGCTGGTCTATCTCGACAACGCGGCCTCGGCGCAGAAGCCGAAGCCCGTGATCGACGCGATGGTCGCCTGCATGGAGACCGGCTACGCCAACGTCCACCGCGGCCTGCACTACATGGCCAACGCCGCCACCGAGGGGTTCGAGGGCGCGCGCGAGACCACGCGCCAGTTCCTCAACGCGGGCTCCACCGAGGAGATCATCTTCACCCGCAACGCCACCGAGGCCTACAACCTCGTGGCCTCCAGCATGGGCTGGGCCGGGATGATCGGGGAGGGGGACGAGATCATCCTCTCGATCATGGAGCACCATTCCAACATCGTGCCCTGGCACTTCCTGCGCGAGCGGCGCGGAGCCGTGATCAAGTGGGCGCCGGTCGACGACGAGGGCAATTTCCTCGTCGAGGAATACGAGAAGCTGTTCTCGCCCCGCACCAAGATGGTGGCGATCACCCACATGTCGAACGTGCTGGGCACGGTGACGCCCGCCGCCGAGATCGTGCGGATCGCCCACGCCCACGGCGTGCCGGTGCTGCTCGACGGAGCCCAGAGCGCGGTGCATCAGCCCGTGGACGTGAAGGCGCTCGATTGCGACTTCTTCGTCTTCACCGGCCACAAGGTCTACGGGCCGACCGGGATCGGCGTGCTCTACGGCAAGAAGGAATGGCTGGAGCGGCTGCCGCCCTACCAGGGCGGCGGCGAGATGATCCGCACCGTCAGCGAGGACGCGATCACCTACAACGACCCGCCGCACCGCTTCGAGGCCGGCACGCCGGCGATCGTCGAGGCGGTGGGCCTCGGCGCGGCGCTCGAGTACATGATGCGGCTCGGACGCGAGCGGATCGCGGCGCACGAGGCGGGGCTCACCGCCTACGCGCAGGAGCGGCTCGGCGCGATGAACGCGATCCGGATGATCGGCACCGCCAAGGGCAAGGGCGGGGTGATCAGCTTCGAGGTGAAGGGGGCGCATGCCCACGATATCGCCACGGTGATCGACCGGCAGGGCGTGGCCGTGCGGGCGGGCACACACTGCGCCATGCCGCTGCTCAACCGCTTCGGCGTGACGTCGACCTGCCGCGCCTCGTTCGGGTTGTATAATACGAAGGCCGAGATCGACGCGCTGGCCGCGGCCCTGGCCAGGGCCGAGATGCTGTTCGCCTGAACCGACGTCACCGGATGCTCGGCACCGCGCAGCGGGGCCGGAGGAGGACTCAATGAGTACGGACGCAGCCATCACCGGAGGTGCCAACACCCCGGCCGTCGCGGCGGCCTCGGCCATCCCCCCGGCCGAGCTCGACCGCCTGACCGACGACATCGTCGCGGCCCTGAAGTCGGTCTACGATCCCGAGATCCCGGCCGACATCTACGAGCTCGGCCTGATCTACAAGGTCGACATCGCCGACGACCGGGCGGTGGCGATCGACATGACGCTGACCGCGCCGGGCTGCCCGGTGGCCGGCGAGATGCCGGGCTGGGTCGAGAACGCGGTCTCGGCGGTGCCGGGCGTGCAATCCTGCAGCGTCACGATGGTGTTCGATCCGCCGTGGGACCAGAGCCGGATGTCGGACGAGGCCCGCGTCGCCCTGGACATGTGGTAGCCCCGCGGGCGGGACCGGTCCGTCCGGCCGGTGCCGCCGAGGGCCGGCCGCGCGGCCGTCGGCGTCGTCCGCAGGCAGGGGCCGCCCCTGTCGACGGCGCCTCCGCCGTGCGCGCGGGACAGTGGACCCGCGCAGGACGGATGCTTATCTTTTGCCGTGTATAGGGACTCGTCCGCCCGGGCCTTGAACCCGGCCGCAGGAGAGAAGTGATGGCAGGTTTCAAAGTGATCTCGCTGACCGACGCGGCAGCGGACCGGATCAAGGCGATCCTAGCCGATGCGGAGAAGCCGCTCGCGGGCCTCCGGGTCGGCGTGAAGAACGGCGGCTGCGCCGGAATGTCCTACACGATGGAATACGCCGAGGGGCGCAATCCCGGCGAGGACATGGTCGAGGACAAGGGCGTGACGGTGTTCGTCGATCCGAAGGCGCTGCTGTTCCTGCTGGGCACCGAGATGGACTTCCAGACCTCGAAGCTCGCCTCGCAATTCGTGTTCAACAACCCGAACCAGACTTCGGCCTGCGGGTGCGGCGAGTCCGTCGCCATCACGCCGGTGAACCCCGAGCGCCTGCACGCCCCGGCCTAGCACCGCCGGCCGGTCGCGGGATCGGCGCGCCTCGCGCGCGCCCGATCAGGCGACGTCCTGGAGCACGGAGGCCGGCACCGTATCGTCGATGGTGCGGTTGCGGCCGGCGCGCTTGGCCGCGAACATGCAGAGATCGGCCCGCTCCAGCATCGACACGGCCGTGTCGCCGGGCCGGCAGACCGCGACGCCCACCGAGATCGTGACCTTGCCGAGCGACTCGCCGGTCGAGCGCTTGATCAGGTCGCGGCCCATCACGCTGATCCGGACCTGCTCGGCGATGGCGCGCGCCGCGGCGCCGTCGCGACCCGGCAGGACGATGCTGAACTCCTCGCCGCCGAAGCGCGACAACGTGGCGCCGCCGCCGGCAGTCTCGCGCATCACCACGGCCACCAGGCGCAGCACCTGGTCGCCCGTCAGGTGGCCGTAGAGATCGTTGAAGCGCTTGAAGAAATCGATGTCGAGCACGATCAGGCTCGAGGGCGCGCCCGTGCGCGCGGCACTCTCGACGGCGGCCTCGAGCATCGCCTCGAAGTGCTTGCGGTTCGACAACCCGGTCAGCGGATCGGTGAGGCTCTCGATCCGCGTGGCCTCCAGGGTCTCGCGCAGCACCTCGATCTCGGCGCGGCTCTCGCGCATGCGCGCCTCAAGGACCCGGTTGGTCGCCGCGACCTCCCGCGTGGTCGAGACGAGGCCGCCGACGATCTCGCGCATCTGTTCGCGGGTCAGCGAGGCCAGAGACAGGTTCTGGGTGAGGACGCGCAGCGATTCCCCGAACTGGGCCGCGGAGCCGACGGAGAGGTCGAGCATCTCCATGAAGCTGGCGATCTCGCTGAGCATCGTGGCGCTGGTCTCGCCCGCGACGATCGCGAGACGGCCGTCGGCGAGATATTGCTCGTGCAGCGCGTCGGTATCCGCCTCCGTCAGGCTGCGATTCTGCGCGATCAGCCGCTTGACGGCGTCGTTGAGCAGGGGCTTGTCGCCGGCCACGTAGGCGTACCAGACGCCGTAGGCGCGCGGCGTCGCCGACGGTCCGTAATCCCGGATCAGATCCTGCACCCGTTGTGCGAGGGCGAAGCTCCGATCCCGATCCGCGTTCTGCGCCTGACTCATCCTAGGACCTTGCGCTCGGCTCCGATCGGCGCCGATGACGGTGCGCGACCCTGCGGCACTCTAAGCACAAGTCGTGGACGGAGCGTTAAGTCGGGGCGGCCGCCGGCCGGCGATTCCTGGCCTCAAACCTCGCACAATCTGTCCAGATGTTGCGACGCTGAGGGACAAAGACTGTTCAGGGCGCTGAAACCTCAGATCAGGCCGGCTCGCGCCGGGCCCGACCCAGCCCGGTCATTTGGCCTTCTTGACCGCGGCCGGGCGCAGCAGGAACGCCGGGACATGGGCGCCGAGACCGACCGGCGTCTCGCCGTCGGGATCCCGGTCGCGACGGCGGTTCGAGGACCGGTCCTCGCGCAGGGCGGAGGCCGTCTCGCGCGGCGCCGGATCGCGCTCCCGCGGACCGGCCGCGCGCGGCGGGCGCGCCTCCCGCGGCGCGTCGTCCGCAGCCCCGGACCGGCCCTCGCCGGATCTGGCACGCCCGTCGCCGGACTTGGCGCGCGCTTCGGACCTGACACGCCCCTCCGAGGACCGCGGGCGGCCCTCCGGGGATCCGGCGCGCTCGTCGCGACCCTCATCGGCCGATCTGGCGCGTGCCTCCCGCGGAGGCTTAGCGGCGGTCTCGCCAGCGGGCTTGGTCCGGGCCCCGTCGGAGGATTTTCCGCGGCCCTCGCCGGCCGGCTTGGCGCGGCTGCGGCGCTCGGTCCCGGTCGAACGGGTGCCGCGGTGCCGGGTGCGGGCCTCCGGCTCGGCGTCGCCCTCCTCGGGGACCGCCGCGAGATCCCCGTCGAGCCACGGGATCGGCTTGCCGATCAGACTCTCGATCGCCTGGAGCGAGCGGCTGTCGGCGCGGCTCACCAGGGTGAAGGCGTGCCCGGCCCGGCCGGCCCGGCCGGTGCGTCCGATCCGGTGGACGTAATCCTCCGGATGGTGCGGCACGTCGAAGTTGAAGACGTGGCTGACCGCCGGAATGTCCAGCCCGCGGGCGGCGACGTCGCTCGCCACCAGCAGGGCGGTCTCGCCGTTGCGGAAGGCGTCGAGGGCGGTGGTGCGGGCGCGCTGATCCATGTCGCCGTGGAGCGCCGCGGCGTCGAAGCCGTGGCTCACCAGGGATTTCTGCAGCAGGGCGACGTCGCGCTTGCGGTTGCAGAAGATGATGCCGTTCTTGAGATCCGCCTCGCCGCGGATCAGCCGGCGCAGGCGGTCGCGCTTGGCGTGGCCCTCGGCACCCACGGCCACGAGGCGCTGCACGATGGTGTCGGCGGTGGAGGCGGCCCGGGCCACCTCGATGCGCTGCGGGTTGTGCAGGAACATGTCGGCCAGCCGCTCGATCTCGGGCGGCATGGTGGCCGAGAAGAACAGGGTCTGGCGCGTGAAGGGCACCATCTTCACGATGCGCTCGATGTCGGGGATGAACCCCATGTCGAGCATCCGGTCCGCCTCGTCGATGACGAGAAGCTCGACGCCGGTCAGCAGCAGCTTGCCGCGCTCGAAATGGTCGAGCAGGCGGCCGGGCGTCGCGATCAGCACGTCGGTGCCGCGGGTCAGCTTGGCGTCCTGGTCGGCGAAGGAAACGCCGCCGATGATCAGCGCGACGTTGAGCTTGTGGTTGGTGCCGTAGCGCTCGAAATTCTCCTCGACCTGCGCGGCGAGCTCGCGGGTCGGCTCGAGGATCAGCGTCCGGGGCATGCGGGCGCGGGCGCGCCCGTTCTCCAGAAGGGTCAGCATCGGCAGCGTGAACGCCGCCGTCTTGCCGGTCCCGGTCTGGGCGATTCCGAGAACGTCGCGCCGGGCCAGCACGTGGGGGATGGCCTGGGCCTGGATCGGGGTCGGCTCGGTGTAGCCGGCCGTGGTGACCGCCTGCAGGACCTTGTCGCTCAATCCGAGGTCGGAGAAGGGCATTCGATACGGGTACCGTTGCGCGCGGGATCGGACCGGCCGGCGCGGAGGGGATGGTCGCGGCGACGGCTGAAGAGCCGATCGCGGCCGGACCGTAGCGGCTTCAGTCTGTCGCGGCAGAACCCTGGCCTCGGGTCCGGCATGCACGCGGTTGTGCGGGACACTTAGAGCCCTACCGCCGCTTGTCAATCTGGACCGGCGGGGTGCGCCCCGTTCTGAACAGGTTTGCGGCGCGGACCTCCGGTCAGCGAACCGCCGTGCCGCCGCGCAATCCGTGCGTCGCGCAGGGATCGAGACGGACGGCGTTGGCCGTCTCGCGCCGCGGACCGAGCGCGCCGGTGGTCTCGGGTTCGATGAAGCCGGGCCCGGAGAGCTGAGACACGATCCGGGTCGGGCCGGCGCGCTCCTCCGGCGCGACGCCCGCGAGGTGCCGGGTCAGGGCGAAGGCGCCGACGACCGTGGCGGCCGCCACCTTCAGCGCCCAGACGATCGCCGTTCGGCGCGGGCGCCCGGCGTCGAGATCCTGATCCTGCACCCCACGCCCTCGCAGCAGCCTTGCCGCGAGCATCCCGGATCGCGGTTAGCGTCCCCTTAAGACGGGCGCCGCCGCAAGTCCCATCGCTGGACGCGCGCAGGCGCGGACCGGCAATAAAACACCACCTCGGAGCCTCCCCATGAGCGGGCGGGAAATGTCGTTCCGGTGATCCAGCCGGACCCGCCAAGGTTCTGCCGCATTTCGGCGGCTCGAGCGCCTGAAAGCCCCGCTGTATCGGCGGCGAGATCTTGATGTGCGCCACAGCACATCAAGACGGAACTGCCGCCGCGCGCGCGGTGACTTTCACCTTTCGTTGACAGCTCGGATTTTATCTACCCCGGCTTGTTGCAGGAAAGCGACAGACCCGCAGGCCCCCAGCACCTACAAGCGGCCCGGCTTTGCCAAACAGGACCCAGGACACCAAGACACAATGAACAAGCTTCTCCTTGCATCGACCGTTCTCGCCGGCATGACCGTCGCCGCCTCCGCGGCCGACCTTCCGCGCCGCGCGGCTCCGCCGCCGGTGTTCCAGCCGGTGCCGGTCTTCACCTGGACGGGCTTCTACGCCGGTTTCAACGCGGGCTACGGCTTCGGCACCAACGACAACCGCAACGGCACGCTCGTCGCCGTGCCGGGCTCCTACGGCCTGACCACGGCTGCCGGCCCCAACCTGATCGCCTTCCCGAGCGACCGCTCGAGCGACGGCTTCGTCGGCGGCGGCCAGATCGGCTACAACTACCAGTTCACCCCGGGCTCGGGCGTGGTGGTGGGCATCGAGGCCGACGCCCAGTACGTCGATTTCGGCCGCAGCCGTAACACCTACTCGCTGGCCCCCGCCGGCGCCACGGTCGCCCCCGGCGCCCTGATCTTCAACCCGAACGGCATCTCCAGCCTCGACTACTTCGGCACCGTCCGCGGTCGCCTCGGCTACGCCTTCGACCGCACCCTCGTGTACGGCACCGGCGGCTTCGCCTACGGCTCGGGCGGCGGGCGCCAGTTCGGCCTGCCGAACGCCAGCACCGACAGCTTCCAGACCGGCTGGGCCGCCGGCGGCGGCGTCGAGTACGCGCTCCCCACCGACTCCTTCCTGAACTTCTTCCGTTCCTCGGCCGTGACGCTCAAGGTCGAAGGCCTCTACGTCAACCTCGACCAGGGCAACCGCAACAACGGCGTCTTCGGCGTCAACGCGGCCGGGACCCAGGTCGGCGTGAACAGCCTCGGCGTCGGCGTCGTCTCGGGCGGCAACCGCCGCAACGACACCGAGTTCGCCGTCGTCCGCGCCGGCATCAACTACAAGTTCGGCTCGTACTAAGACCCGATCCGGGAGGGCCTCCGGCCCGCCCGAACCCAGCAAAGCCAGTGGGAAGCCCGGCCGAAAGGCCGGGCTTTTCGCGTTCAAGCGAGCCGCGCGGCCCTGAGCCCGGCCCCCGTCGCGCGGACCTCGTCCGAGCCTCGCCGATCAAGCGGCCCGACGATCAGGGGCAGTTGCGTGAGGCGGTCGCCCGCCCGCTCGCGGCGAGGCCGCCGGGCCGGACGTATCCCTGGAGGGCACAGCGATCGCTCGTCCATCGAGGACAAGCCGGCGACGGCAAGGTGCCGCTCCTGCGGCTCCCGGTCGGGGCAATCGGCCCCGAACACCGACCCCACATCCCGATCCGCGGGCGCGGGACCGACCTCGCACCGGGCACGACCGATCTTGGCGGGGGAGCGGAACGGGGCGCCGCTCGCCGAGGCGGCCTCCGCCTCGGTCCTACCGGCCGGTTCAGATGTCGAGGTCGGCGCCTTCGGCGAAGGCGGCGCGCTCGCTGATGAAGGCGAAGCGGGCTTCGGGCTTGTTGCCCATCAGGCGATCCACCGTGTCGCCCGTCGATTCCCGCGCCTCGTCCAGGACCGCGACGCGCAGCAGGATGCGCTTCTTGGGGTCCATCGTGGTTTCCTTGAGCTGGGCCGGCATCATCTCGCCCAGGCCCTTGAACCGCCCGATCTCGACCTTGCCGTTCTTGAACAGGGTCTTGATCAGCTGCTCCTTGTGGGCGTCGTCCCGGGCGTAGGCGGTCTTGGTGCCCTGCTGCAGCCGGTAGAGCGGGGGCACCGCGAGGTAGAGGTGCCCGCGGTCGATCAGCTTGGGCATCTGCCGGTAGAAGAAGGTGATCAGCAGGGAAGCGATGTGGGCGCCGTCGACGTCGGCGTCCGTCATGATGATCACCTTGTCGTAGCGCAGGTCCGCCTCGCGGAAGTTCGCCCCGGTGCCGCAGCCGAGGGCGAGGGTCAGGTCGCCGATCAGCTGGTTGGCGCCGAGCTTGTCGCGGCTCGCCGAGGCGACGTTCAGGATCTTGCCGCGCAGCGGCAGGATCGCCTGGGTGGCCCGGTCGCGGGCCTGCTTGGCCGAGCCGCCGGCCGAATCGCCCTCGACGATGAAGATCTCGGAGCCGGCGGTGCCGGCGGCCGAGCAATCCGCGAGCTTGCCCGGCAGCCGCAGCTTGCGCGTCGCGCTCTTGCGGGCGACCTCCTTCTCCTGGCGGCGGCGCAGGCGCTCCTCGGCCCGGTCGATCACCCAATCGAGGAGCTTGTTGGCCTGGGCCGGGGAGGCGGCGAGCCAATGGTCGAAGGCGTCGCGGATCGCCGTCTCGACGATGCGCGAGGCCTCGACGGTGGCGAGCTTGTCCTTGGTCTGGCCTTGGAACTCGGGCTCGCGGATGAAGACCGAGAGCATCGACGCGCAGGTCGCCATCACGTCGTCGGTGGTGACGGCATTCATGCGCTTGGCTTGGTTCACCCGCTCGGCATGCTCGCGCAACGCCCGCAGCAGAGCGACGCGCAGGCCGGCCTCGTGGGTGCCGCCCTCCGGCGTCGGGATGGTGTTGCAATAGGAGGCCGAGACGCCGTCCTCCGTCACCATCCAGGCGACCGCCCATTCGAGGGAGCCGTGCGAGCCCGGCTTCGTCACCTTGCCGGAGAAGATCGCATCGGTGACGAGCTCCTTGCCGGCGATGTCGCGGGCGAGATAGTCGCGCAGGCCCCCGGGGAAGCGGTGCACCGCCTCGGCCGGCACGTCCTCGACGCCCTCCAGCAGGGCGGGGGCGCAGCGCCAGCGGATCTCGACGCCGCCGAACAGGTAGGCCTTCGAGCGCGCCATCTTGAACAGGCGACGCGGGTCGAAGCGCAGCGCGCCGAAGATCTGGGCGTCGGGGTGGAAGCGCACCCGCGTCCCGCGCCGGTTCTGCACCCGGCCGACGGGCTCCAGGGCGCCCAGCGGCAGGCCGCGGGAGAAGGATTGGCGATAGAGCGTCTGGTTGCGGGCGACCTCGACCTCGAGGAGGTCCGAGAGGGCGTTCACCACCGAGATGCCGACGCCGTGCAGGCCGCCGGAGGTCTCGTAGACCTTCGAGTCGAACTTACCGCCGGCGTGCAGCGTGGTCATGATGACCTCGAGCGCCGATTTGCCGGGAAATTTCGGGTGCGGGTCGACCGGGATCCCGCGGCCGTTGTCGGTGACGACGAGAGCGCCCGATTCCTCGAGCTCCACCTCGATGAAGCTCGCGTGGCCGGCCACCGCCTCGTCCATCGAGTTGTCGATCACCTCGGCGAAGAGATGGTGCAGCGCCCGCTCGTCGGTGCCGCCGATATACATGCCGGGCCGGCGTCGGACCGGCTCCAGTCCCTCCAGCACCTCGATGTCGGAGGCGTCGTAGCCGGATTCGGCAGCCTGCACGGCGGCGATCGGCGCCGCGGCGACGCCGTCTATGAGCTTGCGCCGGTCGGGCGCGGGTCTGCCGTCGATCGACGGCTTGGCCCCGACGAAGAGATCGCGTGCGGGGTCGCTCACGCGAGCGCTCCGCGATCGGGGCTTGGCGGCAGAGGGAGCCGCCTGGGAACGAGACCGTGCTGCATGCGCCTTCATCCTCTTACCGTACCGGAACAAACCGGAAACAGAAAGGGGTTATCGCGGCGCAGGGCCCGGTTCGCACTCGGGGCCCTCCGTCGCGGAGACCGTTCCATGACATGGGACGGGGTTGGTTAAGAAGGCCTGATCGGGCAGGGGAGCGGCAACGGCCGGGCAGGGCCGACGCCTCGTGCGCGTCTCGGCCGTCGCCGGATCGTCGTCAACGTCCTCTACAGCATCGCGCGGATACGATGGCTCGCATCCCGGCTCGCGTCCGGGAACCGGCGCGAACGCCGTACGTTATCTTGCAAGCTAAGCTCTGCCGTTTCTCCGGGGTCGGAGACCTGAGACGGGGCCAGACTCGGGAGCCCGATGCGATGAGCAAGCCCGACGCCCTCACCCGCCACGCCAGCCTCGTGCGTGCGGAGCGCGCTGCCGGCGAAGCATTCGGGTGGCCCGATGCGCCGACGGCATTGCGGCGCTCGCTCTTGTTCTCCCCGGGCGTCATCGCGGCTGCGACCGCGGTGACCACCGTTGCGGCGACGATCACCTATTTCGTCTGACGCCAGACCGCCGCGGCGGAAGGCATTCCCGAACATCCGGCGTCCGGCCTGGTCCGGGGCCCAGCATCCGGCGTGCGACGGCTTCTCATGACAATGGCGGGGCTCGGCGCCCCGCCATCGACAGCCCTGTATCAGGGGCTACGACCCGTGACGGATCCAGCGATCCGCCCGAATCGACGCGGGTCTCAGTAGCCGTAGCCGTAACCCGTCGCGGGGCCGGCGCGGCGCGGCGCGATCGAGCCCGTCACGATGTCGTCGGCCGCGCCGACGGTGCCGCCGACCACGCCGCCGACGAGGCCGGTCACGCCGCCAAGCAGGCCGCCGCGGGGCGAGGTGGGCGTGATGTGGGCGCCCCAAACGTTCAGCGTGCCGTCGCGATTGTAGCTGGCGCTGTCGGTGTCGAACGTCTGCGCTAAGCTCGGCGAGGCGGCGAGGCCGAGGGCCAGGGCGAGGCCAGCGACGAAGCGGGTACGATGGGTCATGGTCGTTCCTTCACGCTGTCCGATCCGGCAACGGCAATCCAGATGCGCGATGCACCTGGGTTGCAGCGGCCTGTTCGGATGATGTCCCGTCGAACGACAGGATCGATTGGGTTTCGTGACTGACCAACACGGCGCCCGCCGAGAAGCTCCGGATTTATAGTTCAAAATTCCTAACCGAGGGCGGATATTTTGCACTGCGGCATCGTGCCTGGATCTCATAGTTCATTGTTAACAATGGGTTCCAGGCGCATTGCCGCCCGCGCATGTGCAGCGCAGCATCCACCCATGCGCTGAGGTCAGGGGGTGGGGGCCTGCTTGCGGCGGCGGGAACCGGCCGTGACGCCGGCCGAGGCCGCGATGATGCAGAGGATCGCGAGCCATTGCGGCGGCCCGAGGCGCTCGTCGAGGAGCGCGAGGGCCGCGAGCGCGGCGATCGCCGGCTCCAGGCTCATCAGGACGCCGAAGGCCTGCCGGTCGAGGCGGCGCAGGGCGAACATCTCCAGGGAATAGGGCAGGGCGCTCGACAGGAGCGCGACGGCGAGCCCGGCCGCCAGGATTCCGGGGGCGAACAGGGCAGGACCCGCTTCCGCCAGACCGAAGGGCGCGACCAGGATCGCGGCCGCGAGCATGCCGAGCGACACCGCCTGCCCGCCGTCGTGCCGCCCGGCGCGCTGGCCCGCCAGGATGTAGAGCGCCCAGGCCAGCCCGGCGCCGAGGGCGAAGGCGACGCCCGCGGGATCGAGTCCCGCCGCCTCCCCGGTCCCGCCGAAGGGCAGCAGCAGGGCGAGCCCCGCCACCGCGAGAGCGATCCAGAGCAGATCGGCCGGACGGCGCGAGGCGGAGAGGGCGACGGCGAGGGGTCCGGTGAACTCGATCGCCACGGCCGGCCCGAGCGGGATGGTGCGGAGCGCGAGGTAGAACATCAGGTTCATGGTCCCGAGGGCCGCGCCGTAGACGGCGATGAACCCGCCCTCGCGCGGCGGCAGGCTACGCCGCCAGGGCCGCCAGACCGCGACGAGGATCAGCGCCGAGAACCCGACGCGCAGGGCCGAGACGCCGGCCGCGCCGACCTGCGGGAACAGCCCCTTGGCGATGGCCGCCCCGCTCTGCAGCGAGACCATGCCGGCGACGAGGGCCAGGACCGGGAGCAGCGCGCCGGAGGGGGGCGGAGCAGGCACGCCGCTACAGGATGAACCGGCTGAGGTCGGCGTTGGCCGCGAGGCTCTCCACCCGGGCGCGCACGTATTCGGCGTCGATCGGCACCGTCTCGCCGGCGCGGTCGGTCGCCGTGAAGGAGATCTCGTCGATCACCCGCTCCAGCACGGTCTGGAGGCGGCGGGCCCCGATATTCTCCACCGAGCCGTTGACCTCGACGGCGACGCGGGCCAGCGCGTCGATCGCATCCTCCGAGAAGTCGAGGGTGACGCCCTCGGTCCGCATCAGCGCCACCGTCTGCTTGATCAGGCTCGCCTCGGTCGCGGTCAGGATCTGCTTGAAATCCTCCACCGTCAGCGGCTGCAGCTCCACCCGGATCGGCAGGCGGCCCTGCAGCTCGGGCAGAAGGTCGGAGGGCTTCGAGACGTGGAAGGCGCCGGAGGCGATGAACAGCACGTGATCCGTCTTCACCGGGCCGTGCTTGGTCGCCACCGTGGTGCCCTCGATCAGCGGCAGCAGGTCGCGCTGCACGCCCTCGCGGGAGACGTCGCCGGAGGCGCGGCCCTCGCGGGCGCAGATCTTGTCGATCTCGTCGAGGAAGACGATGCCGTTGTTCTCGACCTCGCGGATCGCCTCGCGCACGAGCGCGTCGTCGTCCACGAGCTTGTCGCTCTCCTCGGCGAGCAGCGGCGCGTGCGCGTCGCGCACGGTGATGCGGCGCGGCTTGCCGCGCTGGGCGCCGAGCGCCTTGCCGAGCACGTCGCCGATGTTGATCGCCCCCATGGAGGCGCCGGGCATGCCGGGGATCTCGAACATCGGTAGGCCCGATGGAGAGCCGCCCGCGAGTTCGAGCTCAACCTCCTTGTCGTCGAGCTCGCCGTTGCGCAGCTTCTTGCGGAAACTGTCCCGGGTGGCCTGGCTCGCGGTCGGGCCGACGAGGGCGTCGAGGATGCGTCCCTCGGCCGCCGCCTCGGCCTTGGCCTTCACGGTCTTGCGCTTCTCGGCGCGGGTCAGCCCGATCGCCACCTCGACGAGATCGCGCACGATCTGCTCGACGTCGCGGCCGACATAGCCGACCTCGGTGAACTTGGTCGCCTCGACCTTGAGGAAGGGCGCACCGGCCAGCCGCGCGAGCCGGCGGGCAATCTCGGTCTTGCCGCAGCCCGTGGGGCCGATCATCAGGATGTTCTTGGGCGCGACCTCCTCGCGCAGCGGCCCTTCGAGCTGCTGTCGGCGCCAGCGGTTGCGCAGCGCGATCGCCACCGCGCGCTTGGCCTCGTGCTGCCCGACGATGAAGCGATCGAGCTCGGAGACGATTTCGCGGGGAGAGAAGGTCGTCATCGAACTCCAGCCGGATCGAGCCGCGCGCGTACCCGACGATCCCGACCGGATCGGCCGGCGGTCCGGCACCGTCCGGACCGAGCCGGGGTCGAAAGGTCGGCGGGCTCGCGCATCCCGACGATCTAAGCGCGGCCGCGACCGCTTTCCAGGGCCGGGGCGGGCGGGCATGCCCGACGCGGCGTCCCGGACGGGAGGCGGCGTCGGGTCCGCGACCCGAGAGGACGCCGCCATCGCGCTGCGCCAGGGCTGATCGGCGGGGCGACAGGCGCACCGGCCGGGTATTCAGAGGCCTTACGGAGCAGGCGCCGTCAGTTCGCGCAGACGCCCAGGACGGGCCGCAGCCGATCAGCGCCCGCCGGGGCGCCAGTCAAGGCGGCGCTCGTCCGAAACCAAGATCTCGGAGGCCGAGGCGAAATCCTCGTCCGCGACGGCGTCGCAGCGAAGCTCCTTCACGTCGCACCAGTTGCAGCACTCGCCTGAGCCGACCCAGGTCAGCTCGCGCGATGTCTCACACAGATGGACCCAGAGACCGTTCGGCATTGATCAACTCCTGCGCGGTGCCAACGCGCAGCTACGCTCAAGGTTCAAAGCTCCCTTTCGGACCCCAGGTCGTCACGGTCTCGCCATGTTGCACTGCGGCAGCTGTGACGCGGAAGCCACAGACATTCAGCGGGGAATCGGGAACAATATTGCGGCTACTCGAGACAGGGAAAGACGATGACAGTGATTCCTCCTGCCCAATCGTTCTCGGACGCGAAAGCAGTCCGTTATCAGGCGGGAGAACGCGATCAGAGACCGTGGGGAACCTGGGAAGTTCTGGCGACTGGCGCGGGCTATACGGTCAAGCGCATCACCGTCGCTCCCGGACAGCGGCTCTCGCTGCAGTATCATCATCATCGGGCCGAGCACTGGACTGTTGTCAGCGGCCAGGCCGAGGTCGAGATCGATGGGCAGATCACCGCGCTGACCGATGGCGACCATACCCACATCCCGCTGAACGCGACGCACCGGATCCGCAACGCCGGGGAGACCGAGCTGGTCTTCATCGAGGTTCAGTACGGCGCGCTGCTCGACGAGAACGACATCGTCCGCGTCACCGACGATTACGGCCGCTGCGTCCCGGCCTGAGACCCGGCTTCCGTCCCCGCACGGACAAGAGCGGCGGCCAGGCCGTCGCCCGGCTCTCCGCGGCGCCGCGTTCCGCGATCCCGGACGGCGCCCCATCGCGGATCGGCGCAGAGCGCGGCCCGGCCTGTGCCGGCCCGGGCGGCGTCGTGCCGGGTTGCCTCGCGGCGCGTCCCGTGCTGTTGCGGCGCTCCCGCGCGCCAGCGCGCTGACCGGTGCCGATGTCATGCGACGCGCCCTCGTGCCCCTCATCGCCTTCAGCCTCGGCCTCGTCGGCATCGCCGGGGCGGCCGTGTTCACCCTGATGCCCGAGCGCGCGCCCCAGGCGGTGGCCGGCGTCGGCGGACCGTTCACCCTCGTCGACCAGGACGGCAAGACCGTCACCGAGCGGGACTTCGCGGGCGCCACGCATCTCGTCTTCTTCGGCTTCACCCACTGCCCGGACGTCTGCCCGACCACGCTCCAGCAGATCTCGGACGTGATGGCGGCGCTCGGGCCGAAAGCCCGGGCGATGAAGGTCGCCTTCATCAGCGTGGACCCGGAGCGCGACACGCCGCAGAGCCTCAAGACCTATCTGTCGAGCTTCGATCCGCGCATCGTCGGCTTGACCGGCAGCCCCGAGCAGGTCGCCGCCGCCGTGAAGGGCTACCGCGCGTACAGCCGCAAGGTCCCGGCCAAGGACGGCGACTACACCATGGAGCACACCGCCCTCGTCTACGTGATGGACGGGCAGAACCGCTTCCTCGGCGCCCTCAATCTGATGCGCCCGGCCGACGAGACCGCCGCGGAGCTCGCCAAGCGCATCTGAGCACGCGTCTGAGAGCGCATGGAACGGGGATCCGCAGGCGGATCCCCGGACCGGTCAGCGCCCGCCCGGCCGCAGCAGGCCGCTGCGCGAGCTGCGCGCCAGCCCGTGCTCGGTCTTGTTCCAGCGGTTCGGGGCGCGGACCAGCTCGATCACCGCGAGCCACGCCGCCAGACCGACGCAGCAGAAGTACAGCGGCAGCGCCGGCACGAACGGGATCAGGTCGCGCCAGCCCCGGCGCAGGCAGCCGAGCGCCGCGGGCAGCGTCAGGGCGGCGAGGCCGCTGCAGAACAGGGTGATGGCGAGGCCCTGGGGCAGGTTGGCCCAGAAGCTCGGTTCCGCCGGCACCTCCCGCAGCAGCAGGTCGCGCAGCGTCAGCACGAGGTAGGGCGGGTAGAGCAGCGCCGAGAGGACGGTGCCGGGCACGAGGGCGAGCACCGCGAGGCCGCGCAGGAGGCCGAGCTGGCGGATCGTGGCGATCGGCGTCCGGCCATGGGTCAGGCTCGTCTGCAGGAAGCCCTTGATCCAGCGCACCCGCTGGCGGATCCAGGCCCGCCAGCGGACCGGTGCCTCCTCGATCGTCCCGCTCGCGAGGTCGCCGACCTCGTACCCGGCCCGGGCGAGGCGGATGCCGAGATCGGCGTCCTCCGTGACGTTCCAGGCATCCCAGCCGTGCAGTTCCCGCAGCACGCGAGTGCGGAAATGCGGCCTTATGGAGCAAATGCACCAGGGCGATGGCGGATGCCGTCGCATGCGTTGCTATTTGCAATCATAGGCGATGCACGCTTGGTTTTTGCGAGCGGCAGTTCATTGTCTAGCTTAGCAGAAATGAGCTATCCCGCAGGTGGCAGCCACAAGGCTGCCGATCTGGCGCGGGCACGGATCGCATGTCGAAGCGCAGGCAGCGGCGAGAGAAAGCGCGCACCCGATCTGCGCCCGATGCTACGAGCGGTCATCCGACTCCGGTTGATCCTCAAGTCGCCAAGCAAGATCCGTCTGCAGTTATCAAACCGCAGATATTTAAGCGGCTGCTGGGCGTGGCAGCCCGACGCTTTGGAAGCATTGGTTCCCGAGCGGGGCTGCGAGGCGGCCTCGCTGGTGGCGCGTTCGCTCTCGTTTTCGGGTGCGCAACCAGCGCAATTTCGTCGAGCGGCGATATGAATATCGCCATTGCTCAGATTGCGCTCGGAACGCTCTTGGCGTTTACCTTTATAATATCTCTCAATAAACCTATTTGGGTTAGAGCAGTTTATCTTGCTGGTGTGTTGCTTGCCTTTGGCGCAATAGGAGTTTTTGTTTACAATCAGGCTTTGACCAAGCAAGATGAAGACCAGCAGCGCGCTGACAGGGAAATAAAACTGGCCGGCGATCTAAAAGAAGTCCGTAATCGCTTGCGCGAAACAGCAAATGAATTGCTTGAGCAAAAATCTTGGCGAGAGGCGCAAGAGAGAAAGCAGAGGCTTTCCCAAAATCCTGCACCTTTGCTGCCCGCAGGAGACTATAGTTTAAAAGGGGCATGTCGCGGTGATGGCTTTGTAAATGTTATCCTTGGTTCAACGAGCTATGGAGCCACCACATTCCCATACACGGCAGTTGAAATCAAAGGGAAGGCAGCAATCTTGGTCGATGTTGGGCCTGACGGCTATCCACTCGTCTCATTCGACGTTCACAATCGAGATGGGAAACTGATGGTCCGCGTGACCAAAAACGAAGTCTTTGTTCCCCCTCAATTTGCTACCATGGTTCCGCGCAAGGATCTACACAACATTGAGGTATTGGACACAGGCGGGAATATAATTTTCAGCGCATATTTTGCCAACGAAAAAACGATAAGATTTACGGGTGTTTTCTTCGAGAATGGGGTCGCATTTTCATTGAATACCACGAGCATATTGGGCGGAGGGTTTGTGACAGGTGGCGGATCATGTGGGGCGCATGTGGGGCTCAAAATGGATTAGATATAAGGTGACTATCTAATGCTTACGTAATCAACGCCTATTGCCTCAAGACATTGTAAAAAAAAGACGGCCGTAAACTTTCCGCGCGCGAGCTTGTTGCGGATATTGGGCTCGGTTTCTTTGACGCCAATGGCTGCTAACTTTTCGACGAGCTGCGCGTAGGTCACGCCCTTCCGCTTTAGCTCGGCCTTGAGGATACCCTTAACTCGCGCATCCCAAGCCTCTTCGGTTCCCTCAGACATGATGCATCCCATGCAATGGCGCATGCCATCATATGCGATGCGATTTCGCTTGACCATAGGGCCGGCATGCCATCATATGCGATGCATAAGCACGCAAGACGATGGCAATGCCCTCCCACTTCCTCCTGTCCTCAGCCGCTCGCACCCTCTCGCTCAAGGCGATCTACAAGGGTGGCGAGGACGCGGCCTACGCAACCTTCCGGCGCCTTCGTTGGCCTGAGACGGATGGCGAGCCCGTGTGCCCGAAGTGCGGCTGCCTGGACCACTACAACATCACGACCCGCCGTCGCTTCAAATGCGCCGGCTGCGGCACGCAGTTCAGCGTGACCAGCGGGACCATCTTCGCCAGCCGCAAGCTGTCGTTCATGGACCTGTGCGGAGCCGTGGCCATCTTCGTGAACGCGGTAAAGGGCCTCTCGGCGCTTCAGCTCGGCCGCGATCTGGACGTGTCCTACAAGACGGCCTTCGTGCTCGCTCACAAGCTGCGCGAGGCCCTGTCGCTTGAGACGAAGGACGCCACGCTCTCCGGCGAGGTCGAGATCGACGGCGCCTACTTCGGCGGCATCGTGCGCCCTGAGAACCGCAAGGAGGACCGCAAGGATCGCCGCCTCAAGGCCAACCTGTCGGATGGCCGCCGCGTCGTCATTGTCATGCGCCAGCGCAAGGGCCGCACACTGACCTTTGTGGCCAAGAAGGAGGCCGAGGGCGTGAAGCTGGCCGAGGCGCACGTTGTGCACGGCTCCAAGGTCTATGCCGACGAGGCGACCCACTGGGACGAGCTTGAGGCCAAGTTCCCCGATGCCGGCCGCATCAATCACTCTGAGGCGTACTCGGCGGACGGCGCTAACACGAACCAAGCCGAGAGCTACTTCGCCCGCCTGCGTCGCATGGTGAGCGGCCAGCACCACTTCGTCACGGCCCGCTACCTCCACCAGTACGCCACCGAGGCCGCATGGAAGGAGGACAACCGCCGCCTTCCGAATGGTGCTGCCTACTCAGGCGTAATCCGGCTGGCGATGGCGTCGGGCGTTAGCCGGGATTGGAAGGGCTACTGGCAGCGGCACGAAGCTGTGATTTGATGCCACAGCGACACAGCGGAGCTTAAGTGATTGCAGGCGAGCCACTTTCTGCCCAGTTCGGGCACGCTTTGAGCGATGGCCTGCCGCTCTATGTCTCAAACGCCCGTTGACAGCCAGGAATTCCCCGCCCATCTAATCTCTCGAACTAGCCCCCCGCCGGACCTGGCCGCTCGCGGTCCCCGGCGGGGTTTTAATTTATACATGAGAAAACATGTCCGAAGCCGACGCGCAGGCGAAGCCCCTGTACGCCATGGCATTCTTCGACGGACAGAACCTTTTTCGCCACGCGAAAGAGGCGTTTGGATATTACCATCCGAACTATGATGTCTCCAAACTTCATGCGGCCATCTGCGCGCAACAGGGTTGGGTGCCTAACCTGATCCGCTTCTACACTGGAACGCCCAGCGTAGCTGAGTCGCCTATGTGGAGCGGCTATTGGTCCAATCGCGTTCTTGCCATGAAGCGAGCTGGCGTCGTCGTAACAACCCGGCCGGTGCGATATCAAAAGGAGGATGTTGAACAACCTGACGGGAGCGTCAAGACTGTCACTACCGCCCACGAAAAAGGCATTGATGTACGCTTGGCTCTCGATGTGGTATCAACTGCCAGAAAATTTCAGTACGATGTTGCGGTAATTTACAGTCAAGATCAAGATTTATCTGAATTGGCTCAGGAAGTAAAAGATATTGGAAAAGAACAGGGGCGCAACATTATTGTTGCTTGCGCATATCCTACGAGCCCTACGGCATCAAGCAAACGTGGAATTGACAAGACCAATTGGATTAAGATGGACAAGGCCTTTTACGACGCATGCCTTGATCCTCATGATTATCGGCCTAAGACGTAGTTGATGTTACACTTGTCATAACTGCTTGCCACAACTGCCCCGCCTGCGTCCGCTCCCCCTCCACCATCCGGCTCGCGCGCATCTTCCTGAGCGCGCAGCCGACGCGACGGGTCACGTCCGTCAGTAGCCGCCGATCCCGGCTGTCCTTCCCTTCCGTCTGGCACACGAGCATCGCCAACTGGCGGGCCGTCAAAGGGCCCTCTGCCTTGCGTAGCTCGGCCAAGAGGTAATCCCGAAGCTCGTTGCGGTAGAACAGGACGATGCGGGCTGCGCGGGGCGTGGAGCCCACCAGATCGCCCTTGTAGCCGCAGGTATCGAGCACCCTGTCTAGGGCCTCTATGTCGTTGGCGAGGATCGCCATGCGCTCGCGAAGTTCCGCGTTCTCACGCTGCAATTCCTCGCGCTTTGCGAGTAGGCCATTGATGAGGGTCTGATCATCCATTTTGCCATCGTAGACGATGGCGTATGCCTTGACCTAGGGTGCTTTCTGGTGCATTTGCTCCATAAGGCCGCGGAAATGCGTCGAGGTGCCGCCGAGCGGCATCGGCAGCCGCAGGCGCGCGAGCGCCGGGTTCAGCACGCCGAACAAGCCGGCATATTCCAGCGTGAAGGCGCGGGCGCACCAGGAATCGTCCGGGTTGTCGACGAGGAGCCGTCCCTGGAGCGCCGCGACCGTCCCGGGCTCCCGCGCGAAGATCTCGGCGGCCCGGCGCAGCTGGTCCGGCTCCGGCACGTCCTCGGCGTCGAAGACGACGAGCAGGCTGCCGCGGGCCAGGGGCAGGGCGACGTTGAGCGCCCGCGGCTTCGTGCGCGGCAGGCCGGGCGGCACGGTCACGATCTCGAACCGGGCCGGGAACGGGATGCGCGCGAGCGCCGCGGCGGTCTCGTCGTCGTCGGCCTCGACGAGGAACTTCAGGTCGAGCTTGGCCACCGGGTAGTCCAGGCGGGCGAGCGCGACGGCGAGGCGATCGACGACGCGCGCCTCGCGGTGGAGGGCGACGAGGACGGTATAGCCGGGCAGGTCGGCGTCGCGCAGGTGCGGTTGCGAATCCGACGGCGCGTCGGCGCCGACGACGAGGGCACCGATCCGCAGACCGGTGATCGCCAGGAAGAGCACTTGCACGAGAACCGTGACGGCCAGCGTCGGTCCGGGCGGCAGTGACGCGAACAGGCAGGTCCCCGTCAGCGCGACGAGCGCCAGGAACAGGATCCAGCTCTGGACCGGCTCGCTGCCGACCGCCCAATGCGGCGCGTGCCGCCTCAGCTCGTCGGCGGCGAAGGCCGCGATCTCCGGCCCGCGCGCGGCGAAGACCGCCTGCCGCAGCCGGGTCGGCGTGACGATCGCGGGGATCCGCGGCGCGCCCGCCCCCTCGAGAAGCTCAGCGATCTGCGCGCCCCGCGGCGCGAGCGCGCAGGGGGCGACGGCTCCCGTCACCAGCGGCACCATGCCGATCACGAGGCAGTCGGGAAAGCGCAGGCCCGGACCGAGGGGGATCGGACCGTCGAGGAAGGGCGCGCCGAGCGCGCGGGCGAGCGCGGCGTAATAGGCGTCCTCGGCGATCAGCCCGGCATTCAGGAGGGCGGTCGCCGCGTCGGTGCCGCTGTCGCGCGCCAGGGACGCCGCCTGCGCGAGCAGGGCGACGGGCACGCCCTCGGCCAGCAGGAATCCGATCTCGGGGGGCAGGGCGTGGACGTCCGCAGGGATGGGGAGGCGCAGGAAGGACATCGGCTGCGCTCACGCTGCCCGCGGAACGTGCTAGACAGTCGGGCGAGCAGCCCGACTGTCGGGACTCAACGGACACCAATACAGTCCATCCGTCAAGACGCGGCCGGCATGACAACAACCCTCAGACTGATCTGCAGCGCATTTTTCCTGTTCAGCTCTATAGCGCCGACGTCGTCTGCTGAAACGGGCTCGACGGCCGCGGTTCGGGTGCCGAATTTCTGGAACCCGCGGGCGCGGGGGGAGCGGGTCGAGGCACCGCAGACGGGTCGGGCCGTCCGCTTCCTCACCGACGACGAGTTCCCGCCGCTGCATTTCGCCGGGCCGGACGGCACGCCCACGGGCTTCTCGGTGGAGCTTGCCCGCGCGGTCTGCGAGCGGCTCGCCATCACCTGCACGGTCCAGGCGCGCCGCTTCGACACCCTGCTCGACGCGCTGAACGAGCGTCAGGGCGACGTCGTCGCCGCGGCAATCCCGCTGACGCCGACGCTGCGGGCGAAGTTCCTGGCGACCCGCCCCTATTTCCGCTGGCCCGCGCGCTTCGCCGCCCGGAAGGGCCAGGATCTGCCGGCGCCCTCCGCGGAGGCGCTCGCGGGGCGGACCGTCGGCGTGCTCGCGGGCAGCGCGCACGAGGCCTATCTCAAGGCCTTCTTCCCCAAGGCGGTGCCGAAGCCCTTCACCGAGATCGGCGCGGCGGAGGGCGCGCTGCGCCGGGGCGAGACCGACTACCTGTTCGCCGACGGCCTCAACCTCGCGCTCTGGATCGGCGGCCAGGAATCGGCCGATTGCTGCGCCTTCGTCGGCGGCGACTACCTGGAGAACCGCTTCTTCGGCGAGGGTATCGGCCTCGTCACCCGGCCCGAGGACGCCGCCCTCGCCCGCGCCCTCGACGACGCGCTGCAGCGCCTGTGGGACGAGGGCAAGTACACCGAGCTCTACCTGCGCTTCTTCCCGGTCAGTCCGTTCTGACGGTCGCGGTCGGGCGGAGAGCCACGGCACCTCCCGCATCGCGTTGACCCCCTTGCGCCCCCTCCGTAGACAGGGCCGGATCCGCCTCCGAGCGCCGTCCGCCAGCCCCGCGTGCCGTCATGTCCGCCCTCACCCTCGACCCCGACCTCATCGAGGCCGCAGCTAATGCCGCCGCCTGGCCGTTCGAGGAGGCGCGCAAGATCGTGGCGCGGCTGGAGCGCAAGCCCAAGGCCGAGGTCCTGTTCGAGACCGGCTACGGACCGTCCGGCCTGCCCCATATCGGCACCTTCGGCGAGGTGGCGCGGACCTCGATGGTCCGTCACGCCTTCCGGGTCCTGACCCGGGACGCGGTGCCGACCCGGCTGATCGCGTTCTCGGACGACATGGACGGCCTGCGCAAGGTGCCGGACAACGTGCCGAACCGCGCGATGCTGGCGGGCGCCCTCAACCAGCCGCTGACGCGGGTGCCCGATCCCTTCGGCACGCATGACAGCTTCGGAGCGCACAACAACGCCGAGCTGCGCCGCTTCCTCGACGCCTTCGGCTTCGACTACGAGTTCCGCTCGGCCACCGATTGCTACCGCTCGGGCGCCTTCGACGCGACGCTGATGCTGGTGCTCGAGCGCTACGACGCGGTGATGGAGATCATGCTGCCGTCGCTCAGGGCCGAGCGCTCGGCGAGCTACTCGCCCTTCCTGCCGATCCACCCGGTCACCGGAGAGGTGATGCAGGTGGCCATCGACGAGGTCAGGGCCGCGGCCGGCACCCTGGTCTGGCGCGACCCGAAGACCGGCGAGGCCTACGAGACGCCGGTGACGGGCGGCCATGCCAAGCTGCAATGGAAGCCCGACTGGGCGATGCGCTGGGTGGCGCTCGGCATCGACTACGAGATGGCCGGCAAGGACCTGATCGACTCGGTCAAGCTCTCGGGCCAGATCGCCCGCGCGCTCGGTGCCGAGCCGCCCGAGGGGTTCAATTACGAGCTGTTCCTCGACGAGAAGGGCCAGAAGATCTCGAAGTCGAAGGGCAACGGCCTGACGATCGACGAGTGGCTCGCCTACGGCACGCCGGAATCGCTCGCGCTCTACATGTATGCCAAGCCGCGCGAGGCCAAGCGCCTGTTCTTCGACGTGATCCCGCGCCACGTCGACGAGTACCTGAACTTCGCCGAGCGCTATCAGGGCCAGGACGCCAAGCTCCGCCTCGGCAACCCGGTCTGGCACATCCATGCGGGCGCCCCGCCGGAGCCGGAGCGGGTCGAGGGCGGGACGATCAGCTTCGCGATGCTGCTGAACCTCGCGGCGGTGGCCAACACCGAGGACAAGGCGGTGCTCTGGGGCTTCATCCGCCGCTACGCCCCCGCGGTCGGACCGGAGACGCATCCGGGCCTCGACCGGCTGGTCGGGCACGCGCTCGCCTATTTCCGGGACTTCGTGCTGCCGGCCAAGACCTACCGGGCGGCGACCGAGGCGGAGCGGGCGGCCCTGGAGGATCTCTCGGCGACGCTGGCCGACCATGCGGGCTCGACGGATGCCGAGGCGCTGCAGGCCGCGATCTACGAGGTCGGCCGGCGCCACTTCCCCGACCTCTCCGGCAAGGCCAAGAGCCCGGACGGGCGGCCCGGCGTGTCGCAGGCGTGGTTCACCACGATCTACAACGTGCTGTTCGGCGAGGCGCGCGGCCCCCGCTTCGGCTCGTTCGTGGCGCTCTACGGCGTGGCGGAGACGCGGGCGCTGATCGCGCGGGCGCTCGCGGGCGCGCTCGTCGGCGGGGCCGCGGCGGGGGCCGCCTGAGACCGGGCGCCGCGCGTCAGCGGATCGGGGCGGGCACGCGCTGGCGCAGGCCCGTGATCACCGCCTTGAGGATGTCGGCCTCGGCCTCGTCTCCGGTCTGGGCCGCGATGTCGCCGCGCACGCCGTAGATCCGCTCGTGCACGAAGGCGAGCTTGGCGATCACCGCGGGCGTCAGGGCGAAGGGGTAGAGCGCGTTCTGCCCCATCGAGCGCGAGAGCGAGTTGATCGCGTAGGTGAGCGGCAGCCACGCCTCGATCAGGCGGTCGAGGTCGGCTGTCCTGTAGGGGTCGAAGTCGATCACCACCGCCTCGGGCGGGGGGTGCCGCAGGCGCGGGCGCACGTGCAGCTCGAAGGTCGAGGCGGTCTCCACCGTGTCGACGATGTGCAGGTAATGCGCGAAGGTCTCGGCGAAATCCTCCCAGGGATGGCTGGTGGCGTAGGTCGAGACGTAGGACTCCTCCCAGTCCGGAGGCGCGCCGTGGGCGTAATGGGCCTGGAGCGCCCCTGAATAGTGGATCCGCTCGTCGCCGAAGAGCGACCGGAACGCCGACAGGTGCGGGCTGTTCTGCACCAGAAGATACCAGAAATAATGCCCGATCTCGTGCCGGAAATGCCCGAGCAGCGTGCGGTAATGCTCGCCGAACAGCATCCGGCGGCGCTCGCGCTCGACGTCGTCGGCCTCCGCGATGTTCATGGTGATCAGGCCGTTGAGATGGCCCGTCATCACCGGCGGCCCGTTGAGGAAGCTCTCGGCCGGATCGACCAGGAAGTCGAAGGCGAGCCCGTCGGTGTATTGCGCCCGAGTCGCGAGCGGCAGGTCGAGGCGCAGCAGCGAGTAGAACAGCCGGTGCTTGGCGGCCTCGATCTGGCGCCAGCGGGTGAGATTCCAGGGGATCGTCAGGTCGGGCACCACGCGGTTGTGGCGGCAGGTGACGCAGACGGTCTCGGGCGAATCATCCGGCACCAGCCAGTTGCAGGCCCCGTGGACGGCGTTGGTGCAGAACCGGTAGCGCCGGCCCGGATGGGCATAGGCGTGGAAGGTCTGGGTCTGCGACAGCATCGGGTGGGACGAGAGGGCGGAGGGCTCCAGCGCCGAGATCTCGTGCCGGTCGCAGACATAGCCCAGGCTGCGCTGGCAACTCTCGCAGGCGGTCGCCTCGAACGTCACCGGCTGGTCGCAGGCCTGGCACTGGAAGATCTTCATGGCAGTCCCGTCGCCGAACCCTCTCCGCTGCGGAATCGGGCCCGAAAAGGCAAGCGCGTCCGGGGCCTGCCCTTCAAGCGACAAAGGAGCTTGACGGCCAAAGTTCCCGTCCGGCCCGCGGCGCGGAGCGGGGATCGAGCGGGGAGCGGGCGGGCCGCCGGCCCGGGCGCCGCATGGAAATTGCTTCGGGCCTGCCCTGTGCTGCATAGGACACCGCGAGGCTTTTCGCGCCGAGCCGCCGCGGCGTTCGCGTCCGACCTTCAAGACGAGAGAGACCGTGTCGATCAAAGCTGCCCTGCACCACGTCACCCATTACCGCTACGACCGGCCGATCAGCCTCGGGCCGCAGGTGATCCGGCTGCGCCCGGCGCCGCACGCGCGCACCAAGATCCCGTCCTACGCCCTGAAGGTGACGCCGCAGAACCACTTCCTGAACTGGCAGCAGGATCCGAACGGCAACTGGCTCGCCCGCCTGGTCTTCCCGGAGAAGACCGACGAGCTGAAGATCGAGATCGACATGACCGCCGACATGTCGGTGATCAATCCGTTCGACTTCTTCGTCGAGGACTACGCCCAGGAACTGCCCTTCGCCTACGAGCCGGACCTCGAGACCGAATTGACGCCCTACCGCGTCCTCGACGCGGCGATGGGCCCGGAGATCGACGCCTTCCTGGCGAACCTGCCGGAGAAGACCGCGGGCGAGACCAACACCGTCCGCTTCCTGGTGGCGCTCAACGGCGTCGTGGCCCGCGAGGTCGCCTACGGCGTACGCATGGAGCCCGGCGTGCAGAGCGCGGCGGAGACCCTGACGCTCAAGAGCGGCTCCTGCCGCGATTCGGCGTGGCTGATGGTGCAGGTGCTGCGCCGCCTCGGCCTCGCCGCCCGCTTCGTCTCGGGCTACCTGATCCAGCTCGTGCCCGACACCACCGCCGTCGACGGTCCGGAGGGGACGAAGACCGACTTCACCGACCTGCATGCCTGGGCCGAGGTCTACCTGCCGGGCGCGGGCTGGGTCGGCCTCGACGCCACCTCGGGCCTGCTCTGCGGCGAGGGCCACATCCCGCTGGCCGCGACCCCCCATTACCGCACCGCCGCCCCGATCTCGGGCCTCTCCGAGCCCGCCCAGACCGAGTTCGGCTTCGAGATGGGCGTGACCCGCGTCGCCGAGACCCCGCGTATCACCAAGCCGTTCTCGGACGCGGTGTGGTCGGACATGGACGCGCTCGGCGACCGGATCGACGCCGACCTCGCCGCGCAGGACGTGCGCCTGACCATGGGCGGCGAGCCGACCTTCGTGTCGATCGACGATTTCGAGGGGCCGGAGTGGAACATCGCGGCGGTCGGCCCGACCAAGCGCGGCCTCGCCGACAAGCTGATCCGCCGCCTGCGCGCGCGCTTCGGGCCGGGCGGCTTCCTGCATTACGGCCAGGGCAAATGGTACCCGGGCGAGAGCCTGCCGCGCTGGGCCTTCGGCTTGTACTGGCGCCGCGACGGAAAGCCGGTCTGGAACGATCCCGCGCTGATCGCCGCGGAGGATGCCGGCGGGGCGACCATCGTCCAGGCCCGCACCCTGCTCGAGACCCTGTCCGAGCGGCTCGGCCTGCGCGACTACGTGCTCCCGGCCTTCGAGGATCCGCGGTTCTGGGAGGAGAAGCGGGAGGAGCTGCCCGTCAACGTCACGCCCGCGAAGGCGCAGAGCGGCTCGGTGGAGTTCGACGCCCGGATCGCGCGGGTGTTCGAGCGCGGCCTGGGCGAGGCCACCGCCTACGTCCTGCCGCTCGCGAGCCTGCCCACCGGCAGGGACGGCGATTCCGACCGGGTCTGGATCTCGGAGGCCTGGGAATTCCGCCGCGGCCACGCCTTCCTGGTGCCGGGCGATTCCCCGGCGGGCTACCGCCTGCCGCTCTCCTCGCTCCCCTTCGTCCCGCCGGAGAGCTACCCCTATTACCAGCCGCAGGACCCGCTGGAGGCGCGCGGGGCCCTGGCCGACGCGCCGGGCACGGGTGCGGGCGGCGACACGAGCGCCGGCAAGACGGGTGCGGGCAAGACGGCTGCCGCCAAGGCGAGCGCCGGCACGGAGACGCCCAAGGCCGCGCCGACGGGCCGGACCGGAGCCGGGAGCGCCGGCGGCATCGCGGGGGTCGCGGTCCGCACCGCGCTCGCGGTCGAGCCGCGCGACGGCGTGGTGCGGGTGTTCATGCCGCCGCTGCAGCGGATCGACGAGTATTTCGAGCTCGTCGGCCATCTCGAGGCCGCCGCCGCGGCCTGCGGGGTGGCGATCCACATCGAGGGCTACGAGCCGCCCTACGACCCGCGCGTCAGCCTGATCAAGGTCACCCCGGATCCCGGCGTGATCGAGGTGAACGTCCATCCGGCCACCACGTGGCGCGAGGCCGTCGCCATCACCGCCGGCCTCTACGACGAGGCGCGCCAGACCCGGCTCGGCGCCGAGAAGTTCATGACCGACGGACGCCACACCGGCACGGGCGGCGGCAACCACGTGGTGGTCGGCGGCGCCACGCCCGATGATTCGCCGTTCCTGCGCCGGCCCGACCTGCTGAAGAGCCTCGTGCTCTACTGGCAGCGCCACCCGGCGCTCTCCTACCTGTTCTCGGGCCTCTATATCGGCCCGACGAGCCAGGCGCCGCGCATGGACGAGGCCCGGCACGACGGGCTCTACGAGCTGGAGATCGCGCTGGCCCAAGTGCCGTCGCCCGACACGCCGAACATCCCGCGCTGGCTCGTCGACCGGCTGTTCCGCAACATCCTGGTGGACGTCACCGGCAACACCCACCGGGCCGAGATCTGCATCGACAAGCTCTACTCCCCGGACGGCCCCACCGGCCGGCTCGGCCTCGTGGAGTTCCGCGCCTTCGAGATGCCGCCGGATCCGCGCATGAGCCTCGCCCAGCAGCTCCTGCTGCGCGCGATCATCGCGTGGCTCTGGCGCGAGCCGCAGGCGGGCGGCTGTGTCCGCTGGGGCACGGGCCTGCACGATCGCTTCATGCTCCCGCATTTCCTCTGGGCCGACTTCCTCGGCGTGCTGGAAGACCTGGGCCGCGCCGGGTACGGTTTCGACCGGACGGCCTTCGAGGCGCAGAGCCTGTTCCGCTTCCCCGTCTTCGGGCAGGTGGAGCACGGCGGCGTGCATCTCGAACTGCGCCAGGCACTCGAGCCCTGGCACGTGATGGGTGAGGAAGGGACGAGCGGGGGAACCGTGCGCTTCGTCGACAGCTCCGTCGAGCGCCTGCAGGTGAAGGTCGCGGGCTTCGTGCCCGGGCGGCACGTCATCGCCTGCAACGGCCGCCGCCTCCCAATGACCTCGACCGGCACCGCCGGCGAGGCGGTGGCGGGCCTGCGCTTCAAGGCGTGGCAGCCGGCCTCGTCGCTGCACCCGACGATCCCCGCGCATTCGCCGCTCACCTTCGACATCCTGGATGCCTGGAGCGGGCGGTCGCTCGGCGGCTGCCGCTACCACGTCGCCCATCCGGGCGGCCGGAACTACGAGACCCACCCGGTCAACGCCTACGAGGCGGAGGGGCGCCGCACCGCCCGCTTCCAGGCGCACGGGCACACGCCCGGCCCGGTGGCGATGCCCCGCGAGGAGGTCAATCCCGAGTTCCCGCTGACCCTGGATCTGCGGACGCCGGCCCCGCAATGATTCCGCTCGGGGGCCGCGACGAGGAGGCGGGCGATGCCGAGCGGCTCGCCCGCTGGACCGGCGGGTACCGGCCCCTGGCCGGGCGGCCCGACGAGTACCTCGACCCGACCGGCTTCCCGCGCGGTGCCTGGCCGCGCCTGCTGGCGCGGCTGGGCCGCCTGAGCGAGCCCGAGATGATGGCCCGCTTCGTCTCGGCGGAGCGGCACATCCGGGACGCCGGCATCTCCTTCCGGATCTACGGCGACCAGCGCGAGCACGCCTGGCCGCTGGGCTCGCTCCCCCTGGTGATCGAGGCCGCCGAGTGGCGCGACCTCAGCGCGGGGATCGCGCAGCGCGCCGACCTGATGGAGGCGATCCTCGCCGACGTCTACGGACCGGGCGACCTCGTGGCGCTGGGCCTGCTGCCGGCCGCCGTGGTGGCGGGCTCGCCCGAGTTCCTGCGCCCGCTGCACGGCGTCACCCCGCCGGGCGGGCGCTACCTCAAGCTCTACGCCGCCGATATCGGCCGGGGCCCGGACGGGCGCTGGCGGGTGCTGGCCGACCGCACGCAGGCGCCCTCCGGCCTCGGCTGGGCCCTGGAGAACCGCATGGTTCTCGCCCGCACCTTCCCGGACTTCTTCGAGGAGCTGCAGGTCGAGCGGTTCCCGCCCTTCTTCCAGGCGTTCCGCGAAGGGCTGGCCGCCGGCGCCGAGCGGGCGGATCCGCGCATCTGCCTGCTGACCTCGGGTCCCTACAGCAGCACCTATGTCGAGCAGGCGGCGCTGGCGCGCTACCTCGGCCTGCTGCTGGTGGAGGGCGACGACCTCGTGATGCAGGACGGACGCCTGCACGTGCGCACGGTCTCCGGCCTGAAGCGCGCCGACGCGCTCTGGCGCCGGATCGACGCCGACTACCTCGATCCGCTGGAGCTGAACCCGGCCTCGCGGCTGGGCGTGCCGGGCATCCTCGAGGCACTGCGCAACGCCAGCCTGGTGATGGCCAACATGCCGGGCTCGGGCGTCGTCGAATCCGGGGCGATCGGCGCCTACCTCCCGGCCATCGCCGAGCGCCTGCTCGGCGAGCCGCTGACGCTGGCCGGCCCGCCGACATGGTGGTGCGGCGACCCGGGCATGCTCGCCTACGTGCGCGATCATCTCGACGGCCTGACCCTGCGCCCGGCCGCCACGCCCCAGCGCGGGGCCGGGCGCGACGCGATCCTCGGGCCGCAGGCGCTCGCCGCCGAGCGCGCCCGCACCCTCGCGGCACTCAACGACCGGCCCTTCGACTACGTCGCCCAGGACCTCAGCCCGCTCTCGACCATGCCGGGCTGGGAGCGCACGGGCGCGGGCCTGCGCCTCGTGCCGCGGCCCTTCGTGCTGCGCGTCTTCGCCGCCCGCACGGCGACCGGCTGGCAGGTGATGCCCGGCGGCTTCTGCCGTGTCTCCGAGCGCGAGAACGTCGACCCGACCGAGATGCGGCTCGGCATCCGCGCGGCCGACGTCTGGATCCTGTCGGAGACGCCCGTCGACGGCACCAACCTCGTGCAGCAGAAGGTGCCGCGGGTGCGCCGGATCGCCGGGCACCTGCCCTCGCGCGCCGCCGACGGGCTCTTCTGGTTCGGCCGCTACACCGAGCGGGCCGAGGCGGTGATCCGGCTCGTGCTCGCGCATCTGCGCAGCGTCGGCGACGCCGTCGTCACCGACATCGCGGGGGGCGCCCACGCGCCCACCGCCAAGCGCATCCGCGCGCTCCTGCACGAATGGGGCGCGGCGAGCGCCGCCGATCTGCCGACCGCGGCCCTGGCCCAGGAGGCGCTGGCCGGCCGCGACATCCGCGGCTCGGCCCGCCAGCACATCGACTCGGCGCGCCGCAACGCCGCGACCCTGCGCAACCGGCTCTCCGGCGAGGCGTGGCGGGTGCTGGCCGACCTCGCCGACCTCCTGGCCCTCGACGGGGGCCGCACCTTCACCGAGTCGCAGCTCCTCGGTCGGGCCGAGCGGGCGCTGAGCCATCTCGCCGCCCTCTCGGGCCTCAGCCAGGAGAACATGAGCCGCGCGGCGGGCTGGCACTTCGTCGATCTCGGGCGCCGGATGGAGCGGGCGATCAACACCTGCGACTTCGCGCTGGCCTTCGCCCACGACGAGGCGAGCGCCGAGAGCCTCGGGGTGATGCTGGCCCTGTGCGACTCCCAGGTGAGCTACGGCGGGCGCTACATGCAGGGGGTCGCCCTCGACCCCGTGCGCGACATGGTGCTGCTCGATCCCTACAACCCGCGCTCGATCGCCTTCCAGGCCGAAGCGATCAGCCGGCACCTCGCCGACCTGCCGCCGCTCGCCGTCGACGGCATCCCGGAGCCCCATCGCCGCCTCGCCTCGCGCATCCTGGCGGAGTTCCGCAGCGGCGAGGCCGCCGATTTCGACGCGGTCGGCATGGCCCGGATGGAGAGCGAGCTCGAGCGGCTCGCCGATTCGATCGCCGGGCGCTACTTTCCCAACGGCCCGCAGGCGATGCGCCCGGACAAGCTGACGGGGCTCGGGTGATCTACACGCTGCGCCACCGCACCACCTACCGCTACGGCAAGGCCGTGCGCTTCGCCCGCTGCTCGCTGCGCCTCAAGCCGGAGCAGGGCCAGGGGCAGCGCGTGCTCTCGAGCGCCGTGACCGTGGATCCGAGCCCGTCCTCGGCGGTGATCCGGCGCGATTATTTCGGGATCGAGGCGGTCGGGATCACCCTCGACACCCCCCATACCGAGTTCTCCGTCGAGGCTCTCTCGCGGGTCGAGGTCGCCCGGGACCCGCCGCCCGGGCGCGCGGACGGGATGGCCTGGGACAGGGCGCGGGACGCCGTGCTGGCGAGCCGGGACCTCGGACTGCGGGCGCCGATCCACTTCCTGTTCCCGAGCGGGCGCGTGCCGCTAATCCCGGAGGTCACCGACTACGCCCGGCCGAGCTTCGCCCCCGGGCGCAGCGCCTACGGCGTGGCCTTCGACCTGATGCGCCGGATCCGGCACGACTTCCGCTTCGACGCCAAGGCGACCACCGTGCACACGCCGCTCGCCGAAGCCTTCGCCCTGCGGGCGGGCGTCTGCCAGGACTTCGCCCACGTGATGATCGCGGGCCTGCGCGGCATGGGCCTGCCGGCGGCCTATGTCAGCGGCTACCTGCGCACCACGCCGCCGCCCGGCCGCCCGCGCCTGCGCGGCGCCGACGCGAGCCACGCCTGGGTCGCGGTCTGGTGCGGCGACGCCTGGTACGACCTCGACCCGACGAACGACGTCGCCGTGCAGGACGATCACATCGTGGTGGCGCGCGGGCGCGACTACGGCGACGTCGCCCCCATCGACGGCATCGTCAGCAGCTCGGGCCGGCAGAAGCTGAAGGTCGAGGTCGACGTGATCCCGGACGGCGAGGCGGCCGAGCCCGAGCTGCTCGCGCTGGCGGAGTAGTCCCCGGACCGGATCATACCCGATCCGGTCGATCCCTTCGGGATGGCGGATCGGGGCATCGCTCGGGCGCCGCGCGGGCCTGCCGATCCGGCATCCGCTTCGATCGAGCGGATGCCGTGTCAGACTTCCGGCCGCGCCTCGGCGAAGCGCCGGAACGCCTCCAGGGTCTCGCCGCTGACATGGTGCTCGATGCCCTCCGCGTCGCGGCGGGCGATCTCCGGGCTGACGCCGAGCGCGCAGAGGAAGCGCTCGACGATGCGGTGGCGCTCGCGCGCCTGATCGGCGAGCGTGCGCCCGGCCTCCGTGAGGAACACCCCGCGATAGGGCCGCTGCTGCACGAGGCCGTCCTCGGACAGGCGCTTCAGCATCTTGGCCACCGTCGGCTGGGCCACTCCGAGCCGGGCCGCGATGTCGACCTGCCGCGCCTCGCCACCGTCGCCGATGAGGTCGGCGATCAGTTCCACGTAATCCTCGGCCAGCTCGGAGCGGCGCGCCTCGCGGGCCTGCCGGAAGCTCTCCACGTGGACCTCGGGGTCGACGAGCTGGTCCGGCACGGGTGCGGTCGATCGGCGAGCCTGCATCGGTCGGGACACCTCGGGACGGGAACTGGACCGGGACCTTCTAGCGCAGGTCAGGCCGGACCGGGAGCCCCCGAGCGGGCGGTTTAGCTGTTCCCAATGGTTATAGCATAAGCTATATCTCGCACCGCACGATGGAGCGGCGCGCGCCGCCGCGAGCGGGGTCCGCCTTGAACGTCCACCACGATCCGAGCTGGCGCTTCGCCGCCTCCGAGCCGAGCCTCGGCGCCCTCAACGGCAGCGTCGCCGTGGCCCAGGGCGGGTCCTGGCTGCGCCGGCTCCTGGGCTTCGTCGGCCCCGGCTACATGGTGGCGGTCGGCTACATGGACCCGGGCAACTGGGCGACCGACATCGCGGGCGGGGCGCAGTTCGGCTACGCGCTGCTCTGCGTGATCCTGCTCTCGAACCTGATGGCGATCGTGCTGCAGGCGCTGGCCGCCCGGCTCGGCATCGCCACGGGCCGCGACCTCGCCCAGGCCTGCCGCGACCATTATCCGAAGCCCGTCGGCATCGGCCTCTGGCTCGCCTGCGAGGCGGCGATCCTCGCCTGCGACCTCGCCGAGGTGATCGGCACGGCGATCGCCCTGAAGCTGCTGTTCGGCATCCCCCTGGTCTGGGGCGCGGTGCTCACGGCGCTCGACGTGCTGGTGGTCCTGCTGCTGCTGCGGCGCGGCTTCCGCGCGCTCGAGGCCTTCGTGATCGGGCTGCTCAGCGTGATCTTCGTCTGCTTCGCCGCGCAGATCGCGCTGGCCGCCCCGCCGGTGAAGGCGGTGCTCGCCGGCTTCCTGCCGTCGCCGGAGGTCGTCGCCAACCCGGCCGCCCTCTACATCGCCATCGGCATCATCGGCGCCACCGTGATGCCCCACAACCTCTACCTGCACTCGTCCATCGTGCAGACCCGTGCCTACCCGCGCGACCTCGCCGGGCGGCGCGAGGCGCTGCGCTTCGCGGTGACCGACTCGACCATCGCCCTGATGCTGGCGCTCTTCGTCAACGCCGCGATCCTGATCCTGGCGGCCTCGGTCTTCCACGCCGCCGGCCGCACCGACGTGCAGGAGATCGAGCAGGCCTACGAGCTGCTCGCGCCGCTCCTCGGCGCGGGCATCGCCTCGACGCTGTTCGCGGTGGCGCTGCTGGCCTCGGGCCTCAACTCGACGGTGACGGCGACGCTCGCCGGGCAGATCGTGATGGAGGGCTTCCTGCGCCTGCGCATCCCGAACTGGGCGCGGCGCCTGATCACCCGCGGGATCGCGATCGTCCCGGTGGTGATCGTGGCCGCGCTCTACGGCGATGCCGGCACCGCCCGGCTCCTCGTGCTGAGCCAGGTGGTGCTCTCGATGCAGCTCCCCTTCGCGGTGATCCCCCTCGTCAGCTTCGTCTGCGACCGCGGCAAGATGGGCGCCCTGGTGGCGCCGGGCTGGCTCAAGGTCGCGGCCTGGGCCATCGCGGGGATCATCGTGGCGCTGAACCTGAAGCTGCTGAGCGACACGCTGACGGGGTAGGGCCATCCGGCCGGACCGGCGCCCTCAGGTCGCCTGGACGATCACCTCGACGAGGTTCGGCCTGCCCGAGCGGATCCCGTCCTCGATCGCCGGGGCGATGTCGGCGGCCCGCGCGACGCGGCGGGCGGGCACGCCCATCGAGGCGGCGAGCGCCGGGAAGTCGATGCGCGGGTCGGTGAGGTCCATGGCGATGAAGCGGTTCGCCCGCACCGAGGCGTAGTGCGACTGCGATTTCATGAAGCGCTTGAGGATGTTGTACTCGGCGTTGTTGATCACCACGAAGGTGATCGGCAGGTCCTCGTGCGCGGCCGTCCAGAGCGCCTGGGGCGAGTACATCGCCGCCCCGTCGCCGACGACGCAGACCACCGGCGCGCGGTCGAGCCCGAGGGAGAACCCGATCGCGGCGGGCATGCCCCAGCCGAGCACGCCGCCGCGCATCGCCGCGTATTGGTGGGTGTTCGGGCTGTCGAGGAAGGTGCGCAGGTGCGTCAGCGTCGCCGGGGCCTCGTCCACGATGGCGGTCTCGGCGCCGACCGCGCGGGCGACTTCACGGGCGGCGACGAGCGGCGCGATCACCGGATCGGAGAAGGCGGCCTCGGCCGCCGCCGCGAGCTTGGCGCGCCGGGCGCCGCGGGCCTCGGCGGCCGCGGCCCGCAACCGCGCGTAGTCGGCCGCGCGCGGGGCGAGGCGCGGCGCGAGCAGCGGCAGCAGCGCGTCGAGGGAGGCGCGGATGTCGCCCACCATCGAGAGCGTGGTGGTGTAGGTGCGGCCGAGGTCGCGCACGTCGGCCGAGAGCTGGAACACCTGGGTGCCGGCCGGGACCGCCGAGCCCTCGGTGTACAGGATGGTGATCAGCGACTTGCCGCCGAGCGCGAAGACCGCGTCGTAGCCGCCGAGGATCTCCGCGATGGCGGTGGCGCTGGTCGGCAGGTTGCCGGCCCAGAGCGGATGGGCGGTGGGAAACGGGATGTGGGCCGGCCAGGACGAGCCGTAGACCGGCGCGCCCAGCGCGTCGGCCAGGGCCACGGCCTGGGCGGAGGCGTCGCTCGCGTCGATCTCGTCGCCCGCGATCAGGGCGAGCCGCCCCGGCGCCACCGCGGCGAGGTATTCGGCCAGCCGGTCGAGGGAGCCCGCCACGGCGCAGCGGTCGATGGTCGAGACATCGCCCGCGGGCGCCTCGGTCATCGCCTCCATCACGTCCATCGGCAGGGACAGAAAGACCGGGCCCGAGGGCGCGGCGCTGCAATCGTGGAAGGCGCGGCGCAGCAGGATCGCGAGGTGGTCGGCGTTCGTCACCTCGCGGGCCCATTTCACGGCCGGGCTCGCGATCGCCACGAGGTCGCCGGAGAGCAGCGGGTCGGTGATGGCGTGCCGCGAATCCTGCTGGCCGGCCGTGACCACCAGCGGCGTGCCCGAGACGTGGGAGTTGATGAGGTTGCCGAAGCCGTGCCCGAGCCCGCCCGCCGTGTGGAGGTTGAGGAAGGCCGGGCGCCGCGCGGCCTGGGCGTAGCCATCCGCCATCGCCACCGCGCTCGCCTCCTGGAGCGCCAGCACGTAGGCGATGTCCGGCGTCTCGGTCAGCGCGTCGATGAGGGGCAGCTCGGTGGTGCCGGGATTGCCGAAGATGTATCGCACCCCCTCCGAGCGCAGCACCTCGAGGAGCAGGTCCGCGCCCCGGCGCCGGCCGGGCTGGTCCACCGTGGCGATCATCTCAAGCTCCCGTCGTCGCGACCCGTCGCTGCCTTTGTCGGACGCGGCGCGAAAACCGGCAATGGCAGCGGAGGCCGGATCTCCGATTGTCCCGAGGTAGGGGATGGGGGCACAACCCGATCCGCTTCTCTCGCGAGGGTTCTGCTCACGACCCAAAGCGGGCACTGAGAAGGTCCGCTTCCGAGAGTGCGCTTCGACGTTCAAAGTTAAGGCGGTCACGACGAGTTGCGCTATTAGCCAATTGACCGGTTCCAGGTCTTTCTAAAAACGAATTCAACACTCGTCGGAATTTCTCAAGATTAAGGCCTTGATTTCGTTCGCACAGCCAACCGCGGTGGAGCTTCAGCTCGGCTGCTCCGAGCCTTCGAGAGCGAGAGTGAGCTGCTGCCCCCTCGAAAAACGAGCCAAGAGCTGCTTGGTCATCGCGCTGCGGAAAACCCGGTAGGCCGCTTGCCCCTTATTCTGTGTCATGAACTCGTCGATTTGCGCCTTAACAGAAGCATAGTGCTTCTCAACTTCGGCATAGTCATAAAGGCGCGTCCCCTGCTGCTCACAGGTTAAACTCAGCATGTACAAGATGTGGAACACACCCTCTATTATCCATGCCTCATCGTAAGTTCGCTTTATTCTTGAGTTTAGGGCAGACAGAGCGCGCCTGCGGTCGTCATCTACCATTCTATAGATACGCCACATGGCAACAATGTTCTCGGCAGAGAGAATGGCCTCATCAAATATCCAGCCATAGTATTCGCCGAATATACGGTTAGATGAAGTTTTGGCACGGTCGGGCTCGCGGAGCACATAGGCTAGGATAATTTGTCCCAGCTTGACTGCATCGATCCGAGTCTCCGCAGGTTGCGCTATATGCTGATCGTTCTTGCGCTCATAAAAGTAGCCGTGCCCTAAAAGAGCATTCTCGATCCGTATCTGTATCGAATCGTTGGAACGGATATCTCGGCTCCTGATAGGCGTCTGGCTATTAGTAGCCTCCGCCACTCTATTAGTGAAGGCTCGATCCGCGGTTTCAATGACCCGCAAGAGGAGCTTGACGTCATAGATCCTAGATAGATCTGATCGTGCCGCCTCGAAGAGCGCATGCGATGTTTGCCCCCCGTTGACGATCTGAGGATTGACCATCCTAACTTTCGGGCTGGCCGACCTCGGCTGGTACTCCATACGATCACACACAATCGTAATACCATTATTGAGATACCAGAATTGTGTATTCTTATCGCTAAGTGCGGTTGTCAAAATTTTTCGATTTATTTCGTTCTCTTCGCCGAGATAGAGACGGATATTGTCCTCGAAGAGAGTATCATCCACCTCCTGCGGAAAATTGGGATCGGTGATCAATCGTACGATTTCGTCACCCCGTACAGTTCCTATTAAACCCTTCGCAAACCCGTCTGTGCGACCAAAATACTGATCCTCAACCAAGCCCAGATTATACTCCCGATCGACGGTCGCGCCTTTTGAGAGGTGCCGCGAAAACCATATTAGATCGTGCTGAGTAATTACTGCGTGCTGGTAGGGGCGAAGAGCCTCTTCAAATCGTGATGCGTGAGACTGAATTAGTCCTGTCGCATTGTTGCAAAGATGAATGTGAAGCGAATACACCGCTTCTTCGAGCGCATCCCATATATCTTGTACTTTGTTCCAGAGGAGAGGATTGCACGTCTTCTCGAGCGAGACGTCCTTGCGGAGGCAGCACTCAAGGAAGCTTTGAATCTTATCGATTTCGTTCGACGGAAACGAGCTACCAACCTTTTCAAAATTAGCCACGTGTTTGAACTGGAATAGGTGGATCACCCGCCGCTCCGGCCGGCCATCGATGAACACGGCATCAACGCCTCGGTCATCGCCACCATCAGTTATAGTGGTCCTGATCTCATCATCGTCGATCTTCAGAATTTTAGAGAGGGCAAAGTACTGGAAGGCACTTGCCTCGCTATTGAGGTTTAGCGAGCGCTGGAAAGCCTGAATTCCCGTGCGCACCTGGCTCCAATCGAGCAGCGTTGGGTTTATATGCGGAGCGATAGCCATGTCGCAGCTTAGCCTCTCTAGCTCGATCTGCAATCGTCAGCTTTGTCGTCCGTTGGTCGCGCTTGCGACATTCTCCTCGCGCGATCGCCCTTAGGCACGCTGCAGCGGCGGTTATCGGCCCAAACTCGGTCGTTCACCTCAGCCCGCGAGTCGCCTGTACGTACGCCTGCTCTCCGCATCACTCGCGGAACGAGCTAAACAGGTGAAATGCGCGCGCGTCCGAATGTCCGTTTCCTGCCAGCGAGCGGAGTTCCGCTTCTGGCGCTAAGCAGCCCTTCGCACGGTCAAGCGGATTGGGTTATCACCCTACCGCTGCCGAGCCTTCGTGCGGGAAAAAGCCCCGGTCACGCCCGCAGGTGCGCCACGAAATCCTGCGCGAAGGCGGGGAGGGCGGCGAGGTCGCGCAGGCAGAGCGTGAGGTCGCGGCTCGCCCAGGCGTCGGTCAGCGGCAGCACCGCGATGTCGAGGCCCCGCGCCGCGCGCCGCGCCGTGCTCTCGGGCACGATGCCGAGCCCGACCCGGGCGTCGGCGAGGCGGCAGACCGCATCGAACCCGCGCAGCTGCACCCGCAGCCGCATCACCCGCCCGATCCGCGCGGCGCGCTCGGCCAGGAACCGGGTGATGGCGCTCGCCCGGTCGAGGCCGACGAGATCGTGCTCCAGCACCTCGGCGAAGCCCAGCGCCGGCCGCCCGGCGAGTGGGTGGCCGCTCGCGGCCACCACCACGAAGCGGTCCTGCCGGAACGGGAAGGTCTGGAGCGCGGCCGTGTCGACATTGCCCGACAGGATGCCGAGATCGGCCGCCCCCTCCGCCACCAGCCCGACGATCTCGTCCGAGGTGTGCTCGTCGATGTCGACGCTCACGCCCGGATTGGCGGCGAGGTAGGCCGAGAGCGCCTCGGGCAGGAACTCGGTCAGCGCGTTGGTGTTGGCCACCACCCGGATCTGGCCGACCGTGCCGCCCGAGAAGGCGGAGAGCTCCGTCTGCATCCGCTCCACCCCGGCGAGCAGCGTGCGGGCATGCGCCAGGAGGGCGCGGCCCGCGGGCGTCGGCGTCACGCCTTGCCGGTTGCGGATCAGCAGGGCCGCGCCGAGGGATTCCTCCATCGCGCGGATCCGGGTCGAGGCGGCGGCGAGCGCGAGGTGCGCCCGCGCCGCCCCGTGGGTGATCGAGCCGGCCTCGACCGCGTGCCGGAACAGGGACAGGTCGACGAGATCGAAGCGCATCATCGGACGGTTTCCGGCCTTCTCTTCAAGCGTCCGTGAACCGCGAAGCCTCGGGGGACGAACCATGACATTCGGATATCGTCCCTGGGTCCAGCTCCCGATCTCCCTCCCGCCTCCGCGGGCTCCGATATTGAGACCTCTCGGACGGCACCCGCGGTCTTTCCCTCCCCTTCCGCGGGGGAGGGTGGCCCGCGAAGCGGGCCGGGAGAGGGGAACCCGGCCTCAGGGCCGTGCTCGGCGTCGACCCTGCCCCCTGTCCTGAAGCCGGGTTCCCCTCTCCCGCCTCACTGCGTTCGGCACCCTCTCCCGCAGAGGGGAGAGGGAGATGGGAAGCGGCGGAACCGATGATGTGAATCCGGCTGTCCGCGGGGGAGGGAAGGGCGAGGCGGCAGCCCTTCCTTCGCCGTTCGCGAAGGCACCGTCAAGGACTCCCGAATTGCGAACCGTTCCAATCCGGCCGATGGAGGGCGCCCTGCAATCCTGACGAGGCATCATGACCGGAGAGGCGGCCATCTGGGCGACCGGCGCCCTCCTCGTGCTGTGCATGGGGCTGTGGGCGACGGCGCTGATCCCCGAGATCGTGACCGTGCTGCTCTTCTTCGCCCTCGCGATGCTGCTGAGGCTCGGGTCGGCCGCGACGGTGTTCTCGGGCTTCGCGGCCTCGGCCTTCTGGCTCGTGCTCTCCGGCATGGTGGTGGGGCAGGCGATGACCCGCACCGGGCTCGGCGCGCGGCTGGCGCGGGAGCTCGCCGGCCGGCTCGACGGATCCTACCCGCGCTTCATCGCCGGGCTCGTGGGCTTCAGCTTCGCGCTGGCTTTCGTGATGCCCTCCAATCTCGGCCGCATCGCCCTGATGATCCCGGTGACGCTGGCGCTCTGCGACCGCTTCGGGCTCGCGGCCGGCCGGCCGGGACGGGCGGGGGCGGTGATGGCGGTGGGGGTCGCGACCCCGATGCTGTCGGCGGCGATCCTGCCGGCCAACGTGCCCAACCTCGTGATGGCGGGCGCGGCCGAGCGCGTCATGGGCCTGCATCTCGCCTACCTGCCCTATCTCTGGCTGCACCTGCCGGTGATGGCGCTCGTGAAGGGCGTGATCCTCACGGTCCTGGTGGTGCGGCTGTTTCCCGACCGGCTGGAGCCGCACGGCGCCGTCGCCGCCGCGCTCGCTCCGCCCTCCGGCGCGGAGCGTCGGCTCGCCGCGATCCTCGCCGCGACGCTGGCGCTCTGGGTCACCGACGGTCTGCACGGCATCCCGCCCGCCTGGATCGGCCTCGCGGCGGCGGTGCTCTGCCTGATGCCGCGGGTGGGCGTGATCCCGGCGGAGGCCTTCGAGAAGGTCTCGCTGCGCACCTGCTTCTACATCGCGGCGCTGCTCGGCCTCGTGGCGCTGGTCAACGAGACCGGGCTCGGCGCCCGGCTCGGGCACGCGCTGCTCGCGGTGGCGCCCCTCGACGCGGCGGCGCCCGGCCAGGATTACGCGGTGCTCACCGGCATCGCCACGCTGCTGACGCTCCTCGTCACGGCTAACGGCGCGCCCGCCCTCTACACCGCCCTCGGCCCCGAGATGGCGGGCGCCAGCGGCCTCGACCCGATGATGGTGCTGATGATCCAAGTCGTGGGCTACAGCACCGTGTTCTTCCCCTATCAGGCGCCCCCGATCGTGTTCGCGCGCGAACTCGGCGGGGTGCCGCTCGGGCAGGCGACGCGGCTGACCGTGGCGTTCGGCCTCGCCTCCCTGCTTGTTGCGGCGCCGTTGAACTACGTGTGGTGGAAGCTGATCGGCGCCCTGCCATGACGAATCGTATTCAGAATCAGGCGCGTGACAGATCGGCCGATCGCTCATGCCGCATTGCGGCTTGGCCCTCGGCGGCCTAGCCCTACCAGTTTAGAGACGCTTCAGTTCGCAACTGCGAGGCCCGACACGATGGCACCGACCGCCCGCCCCACGGTGGCACAACCCCTCTCGCCCCATCTCCAGATCTACCGCTGGACCTGGACCATGGCGATGTCGGTGTTCCACCGCATCACCGGCACCGCCCTCTACGGCGGCTCCGCGCTGGTGGCGATCTGGCTCGTCGCGCTGGCCTCGGGCCCGGCCGGCTACGGCTGGGTGGCGTGGTTCTTCGGCTCGTGGATCGGCCGGATCGTGCTGTTCGCCTATACCTGGATCCTGATGCACCACATGCTCGGGGGCCTGCGCCACTTCGTGTGGGATTTCGGCGTCGGCCTCGACCGCACCACCCGGCTCGGCCTCTCGCGCGGCACCCTGATCGGCTCGGTGATCCTCACCGTGGCGATCTGGGCGCTCGCCCTCGTCCTGCGCTGAACGGAGGCGCCCCGTGGCCGACAACCGCCAGAACACCGACCTCTCGATCCGCACCCCGCGCGCCCGGGTGCGCGGCCTCGGCGCCTCCGGGCACGGGGCCGAGCATTGGTGGGTCCAGCGCCTGACCGCCGCCGCCAACGCGCCGCTGATGCTCGGCTTCGTCGTCATCGTGGCGATGATGGCGGGCCGGCCCTACCCGGAGGCGGTGGCGCTGATGAGCCACCCGCTGGCCGCCCTGATCCTGATCCTCTCCGTGATCTCGGTGACGTTGCACATGCGCATCGGCATGCAGGTGATCATCGAGGACTACGTGCACGACAAGGCGCTGCGCATCGCGGCGCTGTTCGCCAACAACTTCTACGCGGTCGTCGTCGCCGTGGCCTGCCTCTACGCGATCCTGCGCGTGTCGCTCGCCCGCCTCGTCTGACCCAAGCCCCGAGGAGCTCAACCGATGGCCGCCACCGGCACGAACGGGTCCCAGCCCGCCTACACCATCCACGACCACAGCTTCGACGTCGTCGTCGTCGGCGCGGGCGGCGCGGGCCTGCGCGCGACGGTCGGCTGCTCCCAGGCCGGCCTGCGCACCGCCTGCATCACCAAGGTGTTCCCGACCCGCTCGCACACCGTGGCGGCGCAGGGCGGCATCTCGGCCTCGCTCGGCAACATGGGCCCGGACGACTGGCGCTGGCACATGTACGACACCGTGAAGGGCTCGGACTGGCTCGGCGACCAGGACGCCATCGAGTATCTCGTGCGCAACGCCCCGGCGGCCGTGTACGAGCTCGAGCACTGGGGCGTGCCGTTCTCGCGCACCGAGGAGGGCAAGATCTACCAGCGGCCCTTCGGCGGCATGACCACCGATTACGGCAAGGGCACCGCCCAGCGCACCTGCGCGGCGGCCGACCGCACCGGCCACGCCATGCTGCACACCCTCTACGGGCAGGCGGTGAAGAACCAGACCAACTTCTTCATCGAGTACTTCGCCCTCGACCTGATCATGGACGACGAGGGCCGCTGCCGCGGCGTCATCGCCATCGACCAGGCCACCGGCGAGATCCACCGCTTCCGCGCCCAGATGGTGATCCTGGCCACCGGCGGGTACGGCCGCTCCTACTTCTCGGCCACCTCGGCCCACACCTGCACGGGCGACGGCAACGCCATGGTGCTGCGCGCCGGCCTGCCGCTGCAGGACATGGAGTTCGTGCAGTTCCACCCGACCGGCATCTACGGCGCGGGCTGCCTGATCACCGAGGGCGCCCGCGGCGAGGGCGGCTACCTCACGAATTCCGAGGGCGAGCGCTTCATGGAGCGCTACGCGCCGTCCGCCAAGGACCTCGCCTCGCGCGACGTGGTCTCGCGCTCCATGACCATGGAGATCCGGGCCGGCCGCGGCGTCGGCAAGGGCGGCGACCACATCTTCCTGCACCTCGACCACCTCGACCCGAAGATCCTGCACGAGCGCCTGCCGGGCATCTCGGAGAGCGCCAAGATCTTCGCGGGCGTCGACGTCACCCGGGAGCCGATCCCGGTGCTGCCGACCGTGCACTACAACATGGGCGGCATCCCCACGAACTATCACGGCGAGGTGCTGACCCTGCGCGACGGCAACCCCGACACCGTGGTGCCGGGCCTGATGGCGATCGGCGAGGCGGCCTGCGTCTCGGTGCACGGGGCCAACCGCCTCGGCTCGAACTCGCTGATCGACCTCGTGGTGTTCGGACGCGCCGCGGGCAACCGCTGCGCCGAGATCGTCGAGCCGAACGGCCGCACCATGGACCTGCCGAAGGAGGCGACCGACAAGGCGCTCGCGCGCCTCGACCGCTTCCGCTACGCCAACGGCTCGACGCCGACGGCCGAGCTGCGCCTGGAGATGCAGAAGACCATGCAGAACAACTGCGCGGTCTTCCGAACCGGCGAGGTGCTGGAGGAGGGCAAGGGCCTGATCCACAAGGTCTGGAACGCGGCGGCCGACGTGCGGATCACCGACCGCTCCCTGATCTGGAACACCGATCTCCTGGAGACTCTGGAGTTCGACAACCTGATCGGTCAGGCCGTCGTCACCATGGAATCGGCCGCCAACCGCAAGGAATCGCGCGGGGCGCATGCGCGCGAGGACTTCCCCGACCGCGACGACAAGGAGTGGATGAAGCACACCCTGTCCTGGCTCGACGAGACCTCGCATCAGGTCACGATCGATTACCGCCCGGTCCACACCTACACGATGTCGAACGAGATCCAGTACATCGAGCCGAAGGCCCGGGTGTACTGAAGCATCGACCGCCGCGGATCGGATCCGCGGCGGGCTCTCGCGCCGGCTCGGCGTGTCCAGCCATCGCCAGATCGCGCGCCGGGTCAGGCGCGCCGGCAGGGCCGGGACGGGACCGGCGGCGTCAGCGCTCCGAAGATTGACGGGAACTCAGCATGGCCCAGTTCGCACTTCCCAAGAACTCCCAGCTCCGCGAGGGCAAGTCCTGGCCGGCGCCCGCCGGCGCCAAGGCCCTGCAGACCTTCCGGGTCTATCGCTGGAACCCCGACGACGGCGCGAATCCGCGGATCGACACCTATCAGGTCGATCGCGAGGATTGCGGGCCGATGGTGCTCGACGCGCTGCTGTGGATCAAGAACAAGGTCGATTCGACCCTGGTCTTCCGCCGCTCCTGCCGCGAGGGCATCTGCGGCTCCTGCGCCATGAACATCGAGGGCCAGAACGCGCTGGCCTGCACCATGGGCATCGACGAGTGCCGCTCGCCCGACAACGCCCTGCCGCTGCTGACGCGCAAGGACAAGGACGGGGCGATCCGGATCTACCCGCTGCCGCACATGCCGGTGCTGAAGGACCTCGTCCCGGATCTGACCAACTTCTACGCCCAGCACGCCTCGATCGAGCCCTGGCTCCAGACCGAGACGCCCGCGCCCGAGCGCGAGTGGCGCCAGACCCCGGAGGACCGCGCCCGGCTCGACGGGCTCTACGAGTGCATCCTCTGCGCCTGCTGCACCACGAGCTGCCCGAGCTACTGGTGGAACGGCGACCGCTTCCTAGGCCCCGCGGCGCTGCTCCAGGCCTATCGCTGGCTGATCGACAGCCGCGACGAGAACACCGGCGAGCGGCTCGACGCCCTGCACGACCCGTTCCGGCTCTATCGCTGCCACACGATCATGAACTGCGCCAACACCTGCCCGAAGAGCCTGAACCCGGCCAAGGCCATCGCCGAGATCAAGAAGATGATGGTCGAGCGCGCGGTCTGATCCCGCCGCGGGGCGCCTCGGTGCGGCGCCGCGGGGCGCCTCGGTGCGGCGCCCCGGCCACACCGGGGGGAAAAGCCCCGCCCGCGCACCGGCGCGCGGGCGATCCGCCCCGGCCCGCCTTGCGGCCATCGCAATTGCCGGTGAGGCAGGCGGGCGCGCCGCGAGCCTCCCGGCGGCGCGGTTCGGGGACCAGGGTCGATGCCGCGTCAGTACCTGCCGACAATTGCCGCCCTCGCGCTGGGCCTGAGCCTCGGGGCCTGCGCCTCGCAGCGCTTCGACGGGCCGCGCACCCGGGGGCCGGCGCCGCAGGCGGCCTTCGACGCGCCGGTCCCGGCCGTGCCCTCGGGCGCGGTGACGAGCGCGCCGCTGGCGCCGCCGCCGGGCGTCGCCGCCGCGCCGGATGCGGGGCCGCCGCCCGGGCCGCAGGCCGCGCTGGCGCCGCCCGCCTCCAACGTCATCTCCGAGCCGGTGATCCCGCCGCCCCCGCCGCCGCCCGTGGTGGCGAGCGGTCGCTCCGCCGTGGTCGGCACCTGGGACGCCAAGGACGCCACGGGCGCGAGCTGCAAGGTCACGCTGTCGAGCGCCCCGGCTCTCGACCTCTACAAGGCCACCGCCGCGGGCTGCCCGAACAAGGATCTGGCCAAGGTCTCGGCCTGGGATTACCGCGACGGCGAGGTCTACCTCTATCAGGCCGGCGGCACGGTCGCGGCCCGGCTGCGGCAGGGCGGCGGGGCCCTCGACGGGGCGCTCACCAAGTCCGGCGCGTCGCTGGCGCTGGTGCGCTGACGCGGGATGCCGGCCCGGCCCCTCGTCCTCTATCCGGACCCGCGCCTGCGTGCGCGGGCCGAGCCCGTGACAGCGTTCGACGCCGGCTTGGCGGCGCTGGCGCAGGACGTCGCCGACACCCTGGACGCCGCGATGGCGGCGGGCCTCACCGCCCTGCATATCGGGGTCGCGCGCCGCGTCGCGGTGCTGCGGCCCGAGCCCGGCGGGCCGGCGACGACCTATTGCAACCCCGAGATCATCGAGGCCGCGCCCGAGCGCGCCGATGCCCGCGAGGGCAGCGTCTCGATGCCGGGCGTCTCCGAGATGGTCGAGCGGGCCGCCTGGGTGCGGGTGCGCTACCAGGATCTCGACGGCACCCCGCACGAGGAGCGCGCGGACGGCTTCCGCGGCGCCTGCCTCCAGCACGAGATCGACCAGCTCGACGGCCTGTTCTGGATCGAGCGGCTGTCGCGGCTGCGCCGGGACCGGGTGCTCAAGCGCTTCGCCAAGCTGCGCTGAGCCGGGAGGCCCGGGATTCGGGGCCGATCACCCAAGCTTGAGCACAAGTCCATCGCGCGCAACCCTGTTCGGTGGTCCTCCGCGCCCCATAACCTTCCCATCCGAGCGCGGGCACGGCCCGCCGGAGAGGGAAGGGATCCCATGAAACAGTTCAGGACACTCGCCACCGCCGCCGCGCTCTTGACGCTCGCCGGCGCAGCACACGCGGCCCAGGTGGAGCGCGTGCGCGGCACGATCGAGAAGGCCGAGGGCGGCATGCTCACGATCAAGACGGACGACGGCAAGTCGGAGACCGTCGATGTCGGCGGCGCGAAGTTCGCCTGGGTGGTTCCCTCGAACCTCGACCAGATCAAGGACGGGGTCTTCATCGGCACCGCCACCAAGGGTGAGAACCCGATGACGGCTCTCGAGGTCGTGCTGTTCCCCGAGGCGATGCGCGGCACCGGCGAGGGCCATTACGGCTGGGACAGCATCACCGACCACACCGCGGGCGGCTCCAAGGTGAAGAGCGCGATGACCAACGGGACCGTGAAGGCCGAGAGCCCGAACGCACCCAAGGTGAAGAGCGCGATGACGAACGGCACGGTCAAGTCCGACACCACGGGCTCCACCGGCGGTGAGCGCACGCTCACCGTGAGCTACGGCAAGGACGGCGGTTCCAAGCAGATCGTGGTGCCGGCCTCGGCCCCGGTCGTCGCCTTCGAGCCGGCCGACAGGGCGATCCTGCAGCCCGGCTCGAAGGTCTTCGCCGTCGTTGCCAAGGACGGCGCCAAGGCCGAGGGCAAGATGATCGCGGTCGGCAAGGACGGCCTGACGCCGCCGATGTGAGGCGGAACGCTCCCTCCCGTTCGCGGACGGGAGGGGGTCATCTATCCAGAATTGACACAACGATTTTGTTGCGTTACAAGCTGGCCATGGTTGGCGTCGATGTGGTCTTGAATGAACGTGAGGCGAAAGAAGCTCGGGCGATCGCTGCAGAGTTTGACCAACTCCTATCTTCTGAAAAAACATTCGAGCCTATTATAGCAGGGCTGCCACCCCAAGTCGTCAACGCTTTCAGAAAATCCATAACTATTCAGCGCAACGAACTCGTCTCCCTCATTGCAGCCTACGATGCTGCAAGCGAAGGCGACTATCACGAGTTGCAAAGGCGAGCCGGGCGTGATCCTGGGCTGGCGCTCATCGTTGCACGGATATCTCGCGGGTTAAAACAGAAAGACTTAGCCCGGAAGCTAGGTCTTAAAGAGCAGCAGATACAACGCTATGAAGCCGAGCGGTACCGCTCGATAAGCTTGGCCAATTTTCAGCGGGTCGCCGCAGTTCTAGGATTACGCTGGCAGCTTGATCTATCCCATTGGGTATCAAGTGGGTGGAATGTGGCCGAGGATATATCAGCCACAGACGTGAAAAAGATACTCAAACACGCCAAAGAGAATCACTGGTTTGACGATGGCAAGAACATCCAGAGCGATGAGGTAAGCTTCACCTATCTACATCGCGACGTGTCAGATCATATTGTAAAATTTGGAACACCAACGTTACTTCGCACTGGTCTTACAACAGACGATCGCACCGACGATTTATTGCTTATTGCATGGAAATCTCGTGTAGCAAGATTAGCCAGCGACGTGATAAAGAAACATAAAGTTAATTATCGCATGGGCGATGCGAAGTGGCTACTGGATTTAGTTCACCTCAGCAAACTCCCTGATGGGCCGAAGCGCGCTAGAGAGCTTCTACTGAGCAAAGGCATTGTTTTAATTGTTGAGCGTCAGATACAGGGAATGAAGGTGGATGGAGCCGCCTTTCTTGTGGATGGCGTTCCTGTTATCGGCCTTACTTTGCTAAAGGACACCATAGATAATTTTTGGTTTACCCTTCTGCACGAAGTTGGCCATGCGCTTCTGCATTACCGATCCGGCCTGAGCGCAGGTTTTTTCGATGATGTCGAGGCGCCAGGCTTGGAAGAGGTCGAACGCGAGGCCAATGAATTTGCCTCCAACATGCTAATACCCGATGAGAAATGGAAAATATCACCGGCTCGTATTTCTAAATCAGCCGGACCAATTGAGAAATTCGCCCAAGACCTAGGCATCCACTCTGCTATTGTATTCGGTCGAATTCGAAAAGAAAGAAAAAACTACGCTATCTTCTCGGACATGCTCGGAATGGGCACTGTGAGAAATCAGTTGGCAGCAACAAGATGAGGTAAGTCGTGAGTCCAATCAAACCCTTTCTGTATGCTCCCGCATTACGCGCCAAAACTGGCGAAGAAAGGGGTTTGCAGCGACTATCCCCCGATGTAGCAGATGTGATTAAGCCGCACCTCATTGTGCCGCCGCCCAAAGACATTGATCCTGAGAAGCAACGGCAACTCACCCAGGAAGAAATTGTATACGGGACAGGGAAGCGAATTGCAGAGCACTGGCCGCTGCGGGACGCCTTCCTTGATACAAGATTTCTATTTAGAGAATTTGGTGAAGACGGCTCGCCCGAATGGCTTAGCCGCATCTTTAGCGTCGCTAGGTACGCGGGAGCAAACCTAATCCCAGTCCTTACACTGGGTGATGCGCTAGGTGCGCGCTTGTTAGCTTTTCAAAGTGTTCTTGCCACCGGCCCAATCAGAGCAGCGTTGCGCGTCCGATTCGATGAAGTTGATGGTGATATCACTGCACATCTTGTAGCCGCGCTGTCTGCTCTCGGACTAAGCGATCAACAGTGCGTAATCCTCGCAGACTTCTCTGAGGCTGACTTCGCTAGCCCCGATGTAGTGGGTGAAATTGCGCAGAGTGTGCTGGAAAATCTACAAGTTGCTGGTCGTTGGCCGGCGATTGTGTTTCAGGGTAGCAACTACCCGGTTAAAAACCCTGCCGATGACAATAGCTCATTCGAGGTTCCGCGTAACGAGTGGCTCGCTTGGAAGGCGGCGGTGAATTTGAATGGAAAATCACCGGACAGCTTAGTTTTCGGGGATTATGCGGCAGATTGTTCTAAAATTGAGTTCAGAAAGCAGGGGGGCGGCATCCCGATCCGTCACTATCGATACACTCTGCTAGATAGCTGGCTTGTTGTTAGAGGCGTCCCAACAGGCGAAGCCAAGGAAGCAATGCAACACGTTTGTACGCGCATCATTGGCAATATCGGTTTTGCGGGTCGTGAGTTTTCGGCAGCAGATGATTACATCTATCGCTGCGCTCAGGGCTGGGATGGGCCGGGGAACGGAACCACCTGGCGCGAGATCAACACTACTCATCACATCACCCGTGTTGTACGGGATATTGGTGGCATCAAGGGGTATAAGTTCAGCGATCGCCGGGTCAGCTCGCCCGCTCACCAATCCTCGATCTTCGACTTAATCAAGTGATGCTGTAGCTGCTAATTGCGACGATCCATGCCGCAATTTAGGTCGCCGATCGCCTTGCGCGCCAGCAGGGTGAGACGGCGACGCCGCTGATCCTCCGGCCGGTCGTGGAGCATATGGCACCGCTGACAGAGCGCAGCGAGCTTGGCGTCCGCGTTGTCGGCCGCGTCGTCGTTGCGGTGTGCGGTTGCCAACACGACGCAGGTGATCTTCACCCGGCCGACCTCCATCGCCTCGGGCGCGGACGGGGTGCACCGCTCCAAGCGGCCCCAGCCATCCCGCCATCGGGTCGCCTCGGTGTCCCACCAACGCCCGTCGCCGAGATGCTGCACCGTCCTGCATGTGCGGCCGTCCGCCGAACCTCGCCGACCTCGACCATCGGTCGTAATCGGCGAGACGGGAGTCAGGTACCGGCCACCGCGCCCGTGATCGCGGGCGCGGGTGTCGCGGGCACCTCCGCGCCGTGCCACGCCGCCCGCATCGGCTTCAGCACCAGGATCGCCAGGATCGCGGTCGTCAGGTCGAACACGATGGCGATGCCGAAAACCGGAACCCAGCTCCCGAGCGCGTCGTGGATCAGGGCCGCGATCGGCCCGCCGAGGAGTGAGCCCACACCCTGCGCCATGTAGAGGAAGCCGTAATTCGTGGTGGCGTGGCGGGTGCCGAAGGTATCGGTCAGGAGCGAGGGGAACAGGGAGAAGATCTCGCCCCAGGCGAAGAACACCACGCCCGAGAGCAAGGCGAAGGCGTAGGCGTTCTGGCGATTGAACAGCAGCAGCGCGATGGCGCAGGCTTCCAGGGCGAAGGCGATGCCCATGGTGTTCTCGCGGCCGATCCGGTCGGAGACCCAGCCGAAGAACGGGCGGGTCAGGCCGTTGGTGATCCGGTCGAAGGTTAGGGCGAAGGGCAGGGCGGCCAGGCCGAAGACCAGCGCGTCGGCGACACCGAAATCGCGCGCGAAGGCCGCGAAGTTCGCCACCACCATCAAGCCCCCCGTCGACATCATCGCCATCATGACGAACATCAGCCAGAACAGCGGCGTGCGGAGCATTCGCCCCGGAGGGGTGTCCCGGGTGGTGCCGAGGAGGCCGGTGGGGCCGGCGGCCGGCACCTCGCCGGCCCGTGGCGCGCGCAGGCCGAGAGCGGCCAGCACGCCGACGGCACCGAGGATCAGGCCGAACACGAGGAGCGTCTGCCGGAATCCGGCGGCCTCCATCATGCCGGTGATCGGGAAGGTGGTGATCATCGCACCCATGCCGTACCCGGCCGCGACGATTCCCGCGGCGAAGCCGCGCCGGTCGGGAAACCAACACACCATCAGCCCGACGACGCCCACGTAGACGATGCCCGTCCCGAGGCCGCAGAGCAGGCCGTAGGTCGCATACAGCGCCAGCAGGCTCTCCGCTTGCGCGGCGAGCACCCAGCCGAGGCCGCTGAGACCGGCGCCGAGCGCGATCATCAGGCGCGGGCTGAACCGATCGATCAGGTAGCCCTGGACGGGCGAGAAGAAGGTCTGGAGTACGATGAGGATCGTGAAGGTGACCTGCACCGCGGCGAGCGAGCCGCCGGTGCTGCCCTGAAACGGCTTCACGAAGAGCGTCCAGACGTATTGCGGGCTGGAGATCGTCATCATGACGGCAAGCCCCAAGAGGAGCTGCACCCAGCGCTTCCGTTCAGTCCCTGGCATCTCATCCTCCGGTTGTAGTTACCGGAGAATTCGCAACTTCCGTGCCCGAGTCCAGAGGCCCCGCGGCGCGTGACCGCCGCGGGAGCCGGATGCGACGTCCGGAAGCCGGGCTCAGGCCGCGAGCTTCACCGTGTAGGCGGCCTCGGTCTTGGACCGGACCTCCTCCTCGGTGACGCCGTCGGCGAGCTCGATCAGCGCCATGCCGCCGTCGCCCCGCTTGTCGATGGTGAAGACGCCGAGATCGGTGATCACCATGTCGACCACGTGGGTGCCGGTGAGCGGCAGGTCGCAGGCCTTGAGGAGCTTGGGGCTCTCCGTGCCGTCCTTGTTCTTGGCGACGTGCTCCATCACCACGACGACGCGCTTCACGCCCGCCACGAGGTCCATGGCGCCGCCCATGCCCTTCACCATCTTGCCGGGGATCATCCAGTTGGCGAGATCCCCGTTCTCCGCCACCTGCATGGCGCCGAGGATCGACAGGTTGATGTGCCCGCCCCGGATCATCGCGAAGGAATCGGCCGAGGAGAAATAGCTCGTGGTCGGCAGCGCCGTGATGGTCTGCTTGCCGGCATTGATCAGGTCGGCATCCTCCTCGCCCTCGTACGGGAAGGGGCCCATGCCGAGCATGCCGTTCTCGGATTGCAGCTGCACCGACATGCCGTCCGGGATGTAGTTCGACACCAGCGTCGGGATGCCGATGCCGAGATTCACGTAGAAGCCGTCCTCCAGCTCACGCGCGGCGCGCGCGGCCATCTGCTCGCGGGTCCAAGCCATGGTGCGATCTCCCTCTCGATCCGCTCAGATCTGGCCGCCGCCGGCCGCCGCCGAGGCGGCGTCGGGGCGCTTGCGCGTGGTGCGCTGCTCGATGCGCTTCTCGCGTACCGGCACGTGGATGATGCGCTTCACGTAGATGCCCGGCGTGTGGATGTTCTCGGCATCGATCTCGCCCGGCTGCACGAGGTGCTCGACCTGCGCGACCGTGACCTTCGCGGCCGTGGCCATCATCGGGTTGAAGTTGCGCGCGGTCAGCCGGTAGGCGAGGTTGCCCTCGGTGTCGCCCCGGTAGGCGTGGACGAGGGCGAGGTCGGCGAACAGGCCGCGCTCCATCACGTAGTGCTCGCCATCGAACTCGCGCACCTCCTTGCCCTCGGCGACCTTGGTGCCGACGCCGGTCTTGGTGAAGAAGGCCGGAATGCCCGCGCCCCCGGCGCGGATGCGCTCGGCCAGGGTGCCCTGCGGGTTGAACTCGATCTCCAGCTCGCCGCCGAGATACTGGCGGGCGAACTCCTTGTTCTCGCCCACGTAGGACGAGATCATCTTGGCGACCTGGCGGGTCTCGAGCAGCTTCCCGAGGCCGACGCCGTCGATGCCGGCATTGTTCGAGACGATGGTCAGCCCCTTCACGCCCGTGGCCTTGACCGCCTCGATCAGCTCGTCCGGGATGCCGCAGAGGCCGAAGCCGCCGCACATGATCATCATGTCGTCCCGCAGCAGGCCCGCAAGCGCCGAGGCCGGATCCGCGTAAACCTTCTTCATCACATCTCCTCCCGAGGCGCCGCGCCCGACTGCGCGCGATGGTTCCGTCCCGTGTCCCCGCCGCTGTCCCCGATTCCGACGCTCCGGTCCAGGGGGAGCGGATGAACCCGGGACCGAACCGTCAGGTGCCGGACATTCGCAACGGTCCCTGGCGGTGGGTGCACGCAAGAATCGTGGCCATTCGCCGCTCCTCCTCGCGCGCGTGCACAGTCCAGATCGCCGCGTCCGCATGGCCCGACCCGTGACGGGCAGACAAACCGGATCGAAGGGGTTATGGCCATCGATCACGTACGCGTCGTGTGACGGCTGGGGGCGGCCTGAAACCGGCGCGCGTGTCGACGCCTGCGCGCCCGTGCCTCAGCGAGGCCGCGTCCGCATCCATGCGGCTCGGGACGAGACCCGGCCGTCCGCCGCCACCGGAGTGCGATGTCCCCGCACCGCCTGATCCTTGCCCTCTGCCTCGCCGCGTTGGTCGGCGCCGGCTTTGCCGCCGCGCAGCCTTGGACCGTCGACACGGACGCCGCGACGCGTCTTGTCGGCCGCGCGTTGCGCAGTTTCGGCGTGACGCTCACGGCCGAAGGTCCTGCCACGGTTCGGTTTCTCCCGCTCCCGCGGCTCGATTTCGCCCGCACACGCCTCACAGCCGGCCCCGACAAGCTGGCGCTCGCCGAGGACGGGCGCCTCAGCATCGTGCTTGATCCACTCGGCCTCCTGACCGGCCACATCGAAATTGGCAGTTTCGCCCTAGACGGGGCACGAATCCAGCTGCTTGAGGCAGCTTGGGACGGACGCTGGTCCGGCCTGCTGCAGCAACTGCCTGAACGGATCCGCGAGGGCACGGTACCCCACCAAATCGTTTTGAAGCGGACGACCCTATCTGGGGAGGGGCCGTGGTCACAGATGCGCGACTTGGACCTCGACCTGTCCTGGCCGCGCTGGCGGACGGTGCTTGAGGGACGGGCGAGCTTGACTTGGAAGGGAGAGCGAACGCATATCCGGCTCCGCGCCGCGAGACCAACGACGCTCGCGGCCGGAGCGCCGTCGAGCTTCTCTGGGCAGGTGTTGTGGCCCGGTGGTAGCCTTGGTGCTGAGGGTCGGGCCCAGTTCGGAGGCGGCCTATATCTCGACGGCGAGGGACGATTCGAGACCTCTTCGCTTCCGCGGACCTTGGAGTGGCTTGGACAGGACGCCACGCTCCTGCCACTAGCTGAAGGTTTCACGCTGGAAGGTAGCTTCCAGACGACGAACGCTTCGGTGATGCTGCCGCGCCTTCGTTTGACCCTCGGTGCTAACGTGCTCGACGGGGCGGCCTCAGCGAGCTTTGCGAGCGTCCGTCCGGCTGTCCAGGCCACGCTCGCGGCCGAGAGCCTGAACCTCACCCCCCTTCTTGGTAGCCTATCACATTTAATTGAGCAATCGGACGCTAAGCGACGTCCAATGGCGCCCGGCCAACTCACGGGCGGCGATCTCGACCTACGACTGTCGGCAGCAGCAGCGCGAGCTGGTCCGATCCAGTTCGGGGACATCGCCGCAAGCATACTGGTGCGTATGGATGCTATCGAGTTGTCACTTAACCGCGCGAGCCTCCAGGGTGGCATCTTGAAGGGCCGCCTCGCCCTCTCAAGCGCGGGACAAGAAACGGTTGAGACCGACCTGAAGCTGCAGGGAACTATGGACCAAGTCGATCTCGGCGCGGTTCTTTCCGATCTCGGCTCGGAGCGGTGGGTGCTCGGCCCGGGGCAAGGTCACGTCAATTTGGAGAGCACAGGACGCGACGGCGCGGATCTTCTCGCTCATCTCGCCGGGCGGGCCCAGATCGCCATCGATCGCGGGACCATACTCGGACTCGACCTAGCGGACGTGATCCAGCGCCACGGAGGGATCGCTACGGGCGCGCTCGCCAGACGCAACAGTCGGACCCCGTTCGAGCGGGCCGCGGTCTCTCTGCGATTTGCCGAGGGTATCGGCGAGATTGGTGATGGTGCGCTTCAGGCCGCCAACCTCACGGCGACGTTGCGGGGCAGGGTCTCCCTCAAGGATCGACGCTTCGATGCCCGAGCCGCGCTGATCCCGAGATCGGCGACAGGGCCGGGCAGCGGGCCTCTATTCGATTTGACTGGACCATTCGATGCAATCACCGCCCGGATAGCGCACGATGATGGTTCTGAGGTCGACTTTCCTGATGCGATACATCGAGGCAGAGAGGGGCTGCCGGGAGCGCTGCGGGCATACGCACCCTGATTCGCGCACTGCGCCGCGTTAGGGTTCGCGCGCTCCGGCTTGGCCGACGCCGACATCCTCGCGCGCCAGCGCACGCCAGGACAATACCAAGCGCTCGAAGGTTTCGAGTTCCTCAGGCCTGAGGCGCCCCAGAGTGCGCCCCACATAGGCCTTTTGCACGGCGATGCCCCGGGCAGCCAGCGCGGCACCGGTCTCGGTCAGGTAGAGTGCATGCGAGCGCCGGTCTCCGGGACTCGCGCGGCGCTCAACAAGTGCAGCTTCGACCAAGCGGTCGACTAGGCCAGAGACATTGCCTTTGGTGACGTAGAGGCGGGCTGCCAAATCCTGCTGAGTCAGGCCCTCGCGCTCCGTGAGCGTTGAGAGCACGTCGAATTGGGGAATCGAGAGGCCGAGAGCGCGCAGTTCTGCCCCAATCGCCGCGCTCACTCGGCGGTTCAACCGGATGAATCGGAACCAAACCCGAAGCGGGTCGGCGGAAGGGAGACTTGGCTCAGCAGTAGGACGCGACATCACGGTCCGAGCCTATATCAGACGCTACCGCGGGCAGCACGCGCCACGTGCACGCCATTCAGAACGGTCCGTCGCGTGATACGACCTTGTCGTGTTCCCGGTGGCGCGGACGGGCGCTCGACTGTAGGATGTGCGAGAGTAGAGTCCTTCACCCCCCCTTCATGCGGGGGGCTTTAAGAGCGGGCTCTGGGATCCGGTCGAGTTTTGATGCGTCGCCTGTTGCTCGAACAGCCCGTCACACGCGCCGGTCCGATTGCGCGCCGACTCGCTCTGTTTTCTATCATCGTCTCCGGGCTCGCCCTACTGCTCGTGCGCAACCCAGCGATCGAGACTGGACCGGCGCTGGCGACACTCGGAGCCGGATTTGGGTTGGCGCTGCTCTCGATTATGATCGCGGGCTTCGCGTTCGTACGGGTCTGGCAGGAAGGGGCACGCGGCCTCGGCGGGGCTATCTCGGGCTTTTGCCTGGCGCTGGCGGTGCTTGCTTACCCAACCTATGCGGCGATCCGAGGCCTTGGCCTGCCCGCGCTTACCGACATCTCGACCGACATCGACAACCCGCCAGCTTTCTCACGTTCGCGCGTGGCCTTCGCGGCTAGGGAAGGACGATACCCGGCCGATCCTGGGCCGGCGGCGCGGGAGCGACAGCGAGCTGCATACCCGCAGATCGCGCCGCTTACTTTAGATATCGGCGCCGATGAGGCATTCGAGCTCGCTCGCAAAGCAGCCGTTGCGCGGCGTTGGCAGATCGTGGAGGCAATCCGTCCAGGTGGGCGCCTTGGCAACGGACGGATCGAAGCGGTATCGCGCAGCTTGCTTCTCAACCTGCCTGACGACGTCACTGTCCGCGTGCATCCCAGAGCGGACGGGTCCCGCATCGACGTCCGCTCGGCCTCGCGCCTCGGCACTCGCGACTTCGGCGTTAACGCCGATCGGATCCGGACCTATCTTGATGACGTCGCTAACCTCGCTCTGGCGGTAAAGTAACTCACGCCGCGCCAAGCCGGTAGCGCGCGTCGAGGCGCGGCGGACCCTCACTCACGACGAGGCCGCGTTCAACTAGATCTTCGATGTGGGCTAGGACCGAAAGCATGGCAGCCCCGGTCAGGTGCGGGTCGAGCCCCTGGTAGATTGCCGCGACGATATCCGCGATCCTGCTGTCGCCTGCTGTCACCCGAGCGCGTATTGCAGCTTCACGTTGGCGGCGATGATGGCCTAGGGCTCGGACGAAGCGTCGCGGATCGCGCACTGGCCCACCGTGCCCCGGCCAGTACACAGACTCAGTCCGGGCCCGCAGCCGCTCGAGTGAGGCCATATAGGCCCGCATCGACCCGTCGGGAGGCGCGACGATACTTGTTGACCAAGCCATCACATGGTCGCCCGAGAACAAAGCATTCTCCTCTGGCAGTGCGAAGGCCAGATGATTCATGGTGTGGCCCGGGGTCTCCACGGCCTCTAGCGTCCAGGTCGGCCCAGAGACCGTACCGCCCTCAGCGAGTTCCCGATCCGGCTGGTGTGCCTTGTCGGCGCTGGCGTCGAGAGCGGGCCACTCGCCCGCGCTGAGGGCTCGCGCCGCTCGATGCGGACTACAGCCAACGATCGGCGCACCACAGAGCGCTCGCAGCAAGCGTGCTCCAGGAGAATGGTCGCGGTGGGTGTGGGTGACAAGGATCGCGATGATGCGCTCGCCTGACAGGTCGGCCAGTAGCGCCTCGACATGTTTCGCCTCCTCGGGGCCCGGATCAATGACCGCGACTTCGCCATTGCCAACTACGTAGGTGCAAGTGCCGCTGGCAGTGAAGGGCGAAGCGTTGTCCGCCACGCGACGACGAACCAAAGGCGTCATGCGCTCTAAGCGACCGACCGGCGGCATCACGGTGTCGAAAACCGGCCGTTCCGCTACGTCCGTATCTGCCATCGCCCGGTCCCTTCGATCTGCCATCCCAAGCCATTTCGCGCCGCATCGCAAACGGGATCTGGTCGGCAAGTGCAGCCACTAGGGCCGAAATGGCGAGGCCTCCACGATGCGGATCGGACGAAAGCCGCTAGGAGAACGCTCGGGCAGCAGCAGCCCGGGGCCACCGCCAGCGATCCGGATTAAATTCTCACGTGCTGCCACGCGCAGCGCCTGCCTAAAAGCCTGCATGCGCTGCTCGCGCTGCAGCGCGCCGACGCGGCCTTCGATCTGGCGACCGAAGCCGCGAGAGATTGGCGCAGTGCGGTAATCAATCAGGGCGAGGTTACCGGATCGCATTGGCGCGACCACACGGGCCGAACCCCGAGTCGCAATCACGTCACCCTGCTGCAGGGTCAGATCCTGTTTCACGGGCAGAACCACGGCCCCTGCTGCCGGCTGGCAAGAGCACTCGGCCACCCGACGCTGGCGGTAAATGTTGGCGAGGGTGGACCCCTTGTAGGGAAGGCCGTGCAGGTTCACCGCCTGATCGAGTTCACCAGCGCTGGGCGCGAGCGTATAAACCTCCGTTGCCGCGCCTGGGCAAGCAGCGGCGCAGGCTGCGGCGTGCACTGGCAGATCACCTCGGCTACGCAGGCCTCCGAGGGGGAATAGGTAACCATCACAGGTCCGCACGCAGACCGTTCGGGTGCCGTCGCCGACAGAGGCACCCGTTGGAGCCGTCATAGCGATATGGCTCGTGGCGTGGCCGCGACGGAAGCGGGCGCTCGCGAGCGACAGCCTCAAGTGCGGCCTCTCCACGACACGATGTCGGGTCCCGACTCGGCCTGGATCCGGAAGGGTGGTGTAGCGCACGGGCCGTGGCGGCGCCCGTACCGGCGCGGGTTCCGAAGCTGCACCAAAAATCTGCTCGAAGAACCCCAGCAGCCCCCCACGTTCCGAAGCATGAACGAGGCTGGAGCCGATGGTTACGCTGCCGAGACCTAGGACCAAGCCCGCCAACGCGGTTCCAAACATCTGCCGCGGTGCGGTACCCGAAGTCAGCCTCTGCCAGATCTGAGCCGTCACTGACATGCCGCCGCGTCCCAATGTCGGCCGCGATGCGACCCATCCGAGTCCGAAAGAACCAACTCCTGCACCGATCTGCGAATACAGGATGGATCTGGGCTAAAGAGACCATGCAGGGTCCGAGTTCGTTCATAGAACTCGTTAGCGGCAGCAGGCAAGTGCAGCAGACCACGGATATCTGCTCCTCGGCATCGCTTCACGCGTTTAAACATGCCGGGCGCGATCACGTTTGGGACACAACTGTTCCTAACATAGACTTCCAGTATCCGATCGTCGATGAACCTCCCGCTTAAATCTGTTGGTCTGTTCCGCTACAGGACAGTGGACAAGTCATTAATCACGCGGTCGACAGGCGAAGGGCTACGCCGCGGGGCAGCCCTTCAAATTCCCGAATTGGTCAGAATGCGGCGCCAATCTTTCAACTACGACCTGCATCCCGTTGTCGACGAACCCGGGCAGGGACGAGGCGAACTTGCGGCTGTGGCACCAAGGAGCCTAGCAGGCGCTCCGCAGTGCGAGCGACAACTTTGGCCACAGTCTCTACAAGGCGCACGGCAAGCGCAGATGTCTGTCTCATCGCAGATCTCTCGAGCGAATTTCTCATACAACTCGTCGTTCTGACGAACGCCGCCGGACCGTCTCCGTTCCGCTAAGGCGCCCCCAATAGGATCCGATATGGTTGCGTCCGCCTCAAGATGCGAGGGGAGAAACGTGGACCGGCAGCGGGACGGTCTGACGCGGTGGACCGGGTTGAGACTCCTCGCGTTCGCTGACGAGCATTGGTTTCTAGAGCGGGAACCGGTCTCGAACCTTAGCGTTTTAAGCATCAGAAAGTCGCGGAACGGACCGCGATCAGACTTATCGAGGACAAAGCCATGCTGGGTTGGGCCGTAACATTCCTCGTCGTGGCCCTCGTGGCCGCGCTGCTCGGGTTCGGCGGTATTGCTGGGACCGCAATGGAAGCTGCGAAGCTCGTCTTCTTCGTAGCCATCGTGCTATTCGCTATCTCGGCCGTTATCGGCTTGATGCGCGGCCGGTCGCCTACGCTCTGACAATCAAGCGAGCCCGGGGCTTTACGCCTCGGGCTCTGGGTCTGTAGTCGCCGAGCGAACTGAACCGCCCACCTCCAAGCGGGCAATCAAATCTAGGAAGCGATCGGGGACGGGTTGGCAGACCATTTTATCGTACAGGGTCCGCAGGCCAACACCGATTCGCGTACGTGTAAAATCTGCAAGACCTAAGTCCGAATCCGCTCTTCGGCCTTGCTTCGCGTCTGGCGCCCGGTTCTCAGGAGCTTTACTCGGCACGGACTCGTCGGTCGTAAGCGCTGCTCCGCCCCTTTGTCCGCGACCGATCCTGCCTTGGTTCATGCACTCGCGTCCCCTTGGATCCGAGATGCGGACCCGCCGCATTGTCTTGCGGCCTGACATGGTTCATGGCTCCCTCAGCAACGCTGACCTTCCCGTCCGGTTCCGCTTCAGCGCCGGAACGGAGCCGGATCGCCAGCGTTGGGGCCGAGGGCACGCTTAAGAACACGGCAAGGCACAGGGGATATAATGTCGACATCGCAACTCGTTGTGCAGCATCTGCCATACCTGCGCCGATACGCGCGCGCGCTGACGGGCAGCCAAGTGGCGGGAGACGCCTACGTCGCTGCGACCCTGGAAACGCTAGTCAACGAGCCCGAAACACTCGGGCGCAGCACCAACGTCAAAGCGGATTTGTTTAGGGTTTTCACTCGCATCTGGAACTCTCTATCGGTTAACGGACGCCGCGAGCAGGTGCAGCACGACTTGCCAGCAGAGGTTCGCCTCGGGCAGATTACACCCCTGCCGCGTCAGGCTTTCCTGCTGTCTTGCCTCGAAGGATTTTCCGAGGAGGATGCAGCGATCATCCTTGATGTTGACGTTACACAAGTGCGAGACCTCGTGGACGAGGCTGGCCGCGAACTCGCTGCCGACATGGCCACTGAGATTCTGATTATCGAGGACGAGCCTCTTATCGCCATGGACCTAGAGGCTTTAGTAGAAGGTCTTGGCCACAATGTCATTGGGGTTGCCCGCACCCGGACGGAGGCCATCAATATCGCAGGGGGGGGCAAGCGACCGGGCCTGATATTGGCTGACATCCAACTTGCAGACGGCTCTTCGGGCCTCGACGCAGTTAATGATCTGCTGAAGACCTTCGAGGTTCCGGTGATTTTCATCACCGCCTACCCTGAGCGTTTCCTCACGGGCGAGCGTCCGGAGCCGGCATTTCTTATCGCTAAGCCGTTTCAGCCCGCAAACGTGTCTGCGGTGATTAGCCAAGCTCTATTCTTTCAGCAGACAGCTCGCCGCAGAGAGACCAAGTCCGCCTAACACTCCACTAAAATCGCTGTTGCCGCGAATTAGCGCTAAACTAATTCAACTGAGCCCCGGTCCTGCGCCGGGGCTTTTTTGCATGCCCTGACACTACAGTGCCAATGATCTGCGCACAAAAAAACGGGCCGGAGCAGACTCCAGCCCGGTTTCGAGGTTCCGGCCGATGCACAAGGGGAATGCGGGGAGGACCAAGTGGCCGGGTTGAAGGAAAACGAACCATTGCGCCTGGAGTTCCGCCTCCCAAGCATGTTTTTTGAAGATATGTGTCATTTATGTTACATCCAGTCTGTGGATAACGTTACGCCCGCACACTGATCAGGGCTTGCCGACTGACTGATACTGATCCCGCGCCAATTCCGCAGTCGAGGAACTCGTAGGTCGCGGGCGCGTTGAGCGATCATCCTGTCAAGCTCCCATCGGAGGACACGGCGATGCTTCGGTCTGGTTTCATCCTGAGCATGAGTGGACCTGCCGCGATCCTAACGCTGGTAGTGCAGCCAATGGTGCGCGATACCGCCGATCGGATGACCACCCCAATCATGTTTTCTGCTCCCGCAACTGCACCGACACCGGTTGTTCTCCCTGGGATGCGGCCAGCTTCGATTGTCGTGCGACCTACGCGGGTCGCTGGCGTCCCACGACTGTATACCCACCCAGGCGCCGGCGCCTCTCAGAGCCAAGCTGAGGAGCGGGCAATTCCAAAGCCGCGTCGCACGATGCGGGAAGGGTGCGAGGCCGTGCTCAGCTCACTTGTCGGCCCAGAAGCTCGTCGCATGCAGCCTGGACGCTGCATCTCGTGAACTGCACGGCCCTCTGATCGAACCGAGGCGAAGAGGGTCCCGTCTTTTAGACGGGACCCTCTTCGCCTCGGTTCGTCGTACCGCGATAAACTCGACTCTTCATACCGTGATACGGCAGTTGGTAAATTGCTATTACAAACGAAAACACCGACCCCGCAGCAATGAGGTCGGTGTTAGCCTTTCCACAGGTCTTAGAGCGAGTGCTATTCAGCCCCACCGCGACCTGTACCGGTTGATTGCCCGCCCTTGCGCCCCGCAGACGAAGCAAGCTCGCGATCCTGTGAAAATGAGCGCTTCTCGGCGGGAACGCTGCGACCGCCCTTGCTCGCAATCTCCCGCTGGCGCTCGAGATCCATCGACGCAAAACCTCTCTTCGAGGTCGAATTTCCTGATGCCATCAGTCCCTCCTCAGGCTTCGCTTCACACTGACACAACCTTCGCCAATAACCGATGGTTCCTGAGACGCTCCGATCCGGGTCTATCGGAAACCGTGCCTGCCCTCGCCCGTTGATTGCCAGGCAGGCGATTGTTGCGGCCTCACAGCAAGCTTGACCACAGTGCGAAGGAGAAATTTCGAATATGACAAATCGCGAGATGGTGAAGGGCGCGGCGGCCAAGGGAACAACGGTCTTAGAACAGAGCCGTATAAAACTTCCGGCGATGCCGGCGCCCGAGGGCGGCGCGATGGCCACGGTTGAGATTGAACCAATCGATTCGCCTCAGCCTAATGCCAGCGGGAAACGCCAAGCGTCTGGAAACGGTGCTATAGGACTAACAACGGAGCGCTAGTCCATCCCAAAGTCGCACGTTTAAGCTTGGCGGGACAGAGAGTTTAGCCAGAGCAGAAATACGCCGATAATCACTATCGTTACGAGTGCAGCAGCACTGAGAATGCGGAGTATCAAGGGCGTGTAAATGCCTTTGACCGTATCGAAGCCGTAGCAGAGCAAGACAAGGCGGTCGCTCAGAGTTCCTATCTGGCCATTACCAGCTTCCAAGAGTGCGAGTCTAAGATCGCGGCCATTGAGGGCCAGTGGCGAGAGAATGCGGGCAACCCGGCCATCCACCGTCAGCAGCACGGCCGCTTCCGGGTGGGCGATACGGCCGGCCTCGGTATCTTCGACGAAGGTATATCCAAGAGCACTGGTCAATGCAGCGATGGAGGCAGCCGATCCGATTAGGGCGCGAGGTCGCACCCCGCTGTCGTTCAGATCCTGCGTTAACATCCTGCGCGCGGCTACCGCGTCGTCTCGCGGATCAAGTCCGACCAGCACGAAGGCGTAGTCACGAGCCGCGTCGAGGCCTGTCGATGCCAGTGCAGCAGCAGTGAGCGATAGCATCGGATCGCACACATTGGCGCATGTGTAGTCAACCGGAAGCAGTAGGATTAGCCGCCCCGACCCAACTGCCTCAAGGGTCAGATGGGAGGGAGTTGCGGCAGCAACGTCGGTGAACATGAGGTTGAGGGGTGCCCGAGCCTCCGGGGGTGGGGCAATGCCGACACGGGCAATTTCGGCCTGAGACAGGCGGGCCAAGACCGGACCGATCGCGAGGAGAACGAGGCAACCTGCGAGCAGCCACATCCAGAGATGTCGTCGCATGACGGTCCACGGTATCATCAGGATGCTGTCCACGCGATTCCCATTGGAACCTCTCTACGCTTATCGCCGCCCGGCATCGTCCGTGTGCCACACTGGACAAGTCCGCAGCCTTCCGCATGGATGCACCGCACTTCGGATCACAGCCGTAATCCTTTACCCAGAGCGCTTCGCTGCCGCCCCCCAGCCCTTGAACGCCGAGCCCCGCGACGCCATGACGCTCGATACTGAGGTTTCTTCGCTGCGGCAGGTGCCGCTCTTTCGTGATGTCGAGCCCGCACGATTGAAGCTCCTCGCCTTCACCAGCGAGCGCGTGCATTTTGAGCCGGGCCAACATTTTTTCACCCGAGGAGATGCAGCCGACGCCGCCTATCTGATCCTCGACGGCTCGGCCGCGGTGAGCATAGACGGACCGTCAGGTCCGATTCGGCTGGCACTGCTCGGCCCAGATGCCTTGGTTGGCGAGATGGGCATCCTTGCCGACCAGCCGCGCTCGGCTACGGTGACGGCGAATTCGCCGACCACTGCTTTGCGCATCGACCGGGGTGTCTTCCTAGAATTGCTGGCGCAGTTCCCGCAGATTAGTATTGCGGTAATGCGAGAGCTTGCCCTCCGCCTCGAACAGACCAACCAAGCGCTTGCCCAAAGCATGTCATAGCTTTTCGAAAGTTATGCTGTTCCATCTAATTGGAAATCAAAAGCCGCTTGCCTGTTCGTATATTATGAACTCCATCAACGACCCATCAGGATCACGGAAATAGATGCTGATCCCGGCACCTGCGGCGCCATACCGCTCCACCGGTCCGCGCTCAACCATGATTCTGTTGCTGGCAAGGTGGGCCATCGCCTCCTCAATCGTGCCGGACCAGCGGAAGCAGAGATCGCTGTTGCCGGGCATGACCGGTTTCTCGGCCAAAGGTTCCGGCGCGATTCCGGGTCCGTGGCAATTCAGTTGTACGCCGCCGAAGCGGAAGGCGACCCCGTTGCCACGTTCCACAACCTCGGCACCTATCACGTCGCGGTAGAAGGCCGTGGAGCGCGCCCAGTCGGTGACATGAATTACGCAATGGTCGAGATGGACCGCTGCGCGGGTCGGGATTTCAGTGAGCGGCAGGGCCGGATCATTCTCCGGCAGGGTTTCGGTTTCGGGCATTGATAGCCTCCTGCGTGGGTCGTGCGGTCAAGTTAGGGCAAGAGTGCACCGGGCGCTTCAACGTTGGCGTGAGGCGAAAATGCTACATCGGCCAAGCGGGGGAAGAGCTAGGCAGGCCGCTTGTGACGGAAGCTTGAGGTGCCGATGCTCTCCCGCAGGATACTGCTTGCCGCCCTCGCCATCGGCCCGCTTGCCGCATGCCAGCCGCGCAGCCCGGTGCAAGTTGCAGCGATGGACAACGAGGCAGCTTGGTACATCGGCATCCAGCCGGACAAGCCTCACGACGTGCCGTTGGTCGATACAAGTCGTCTCGACCCAAAATTTCGTCGCCAAGTGGTGAGCTATTTTGGTCCCGAGCGTCCTGGTACTATCGTGGTGGACATCGATAAGCGCCAACTCGCTTTGGTCCAGGAAGACGGCACCGCAATCCAGTATGGCGTCGGAGTAGGAAAGCTCGGCTTTTCTTGGAAAGGCGAGGCTAGGATCGGGCGCAAGGGTGTCTGGCCAGATTGGACCCCGACGGCGACCATGGTGTCGCTCAACCCTGACCTACCTCGGAACCGCAAGGGCGGCCTCGACAATCCACTCGGCGCCCGGGCGCTCTATCTCTACCAGGGTAATCGGGACATCCTGTTCCGGATACACGGCACGAACGAACCCTGGAGCATCGGCGAACAAATGTCGTCGGGCTGCGTACGCATGCTCAACGAGGACATTGTCGATCTCTACGAGCGCGTGCCGGTCGGGGCGCGAGTGATGGTAAAGCGCAACGGTAAGTACCGGGTCTGACGGCCAGCGCTAAGAGGCCTGAGCAGCAAGAATCGAGGGCTGCATCGGGCCTCTCCGACACCATCGGCAGCGCGCGAACGGCCTCGCAGGACTGAGCTGCCCATCGAGGTGATCAAGCTCGCCGAGGCCATAAGGTACTGATCAAGCGATCTTATCAGCACCCGCAGTAAGATCCCGCCACAGCAGGATCAGCGCCGCCATGACGGCGGGGCCGACGAACAGGCCAAGCAGCCCGAAGGTCTCGACACCGCCGAGGATGCCCAGCAGCACCCAAAGAAACGGCAGCTTGGTCGTGCCGCCGATCAAGACCGGCCGGACGAAATGGTCGGCTACGAAAGTGACTACAAAGCCCGCGGCGACGACAATGATCGCTGGCACTGTTGACGCCTGACCGAGAAGGAGCAGCGCGGCTAGGCCAAAGGCCACAGGTGCGCCGAACGGGATAATGGCTGCAACCGCCGTGAAAGCACCGAGCAGGGCCGGGTGCGGTACGCCGGCGAAGAGGTAGACGAGACCGAGCAGCAAGCCCTCGCCTAGCCCGACAAGCACAAGGCCGTCGACCGTGCCGTGCACTGAGGCGACCATCTGACGTCCGACCCGCTCGCCACGCGGCCCAAACAGACGATTGCAGGCGGCGAGCGCCTGCGCCCTAACAATTGTCCGGTCGCGAAAAAGGAAGAACAAGGCGAGCAGACTGAACCCGAACAGCACAGACCGATGAACCACCTCGCGCCCGAGATTGCGCGAGATCCCAAGCGTCCGGCCGTTGTCGAATCGGCGCAACAGATCCTTGCCGGCATCGGGATGCCCCAGTGTGTCGTTCCACCAGCCAGTGGCCTGGACTCCCCCATAGGGTAGGTGGTTCAGGAATTCGGGCGCCGGGATGCCGGTGCGGTCGGCGGTGCGGACGAAGGCGATCACCTCGTGCGCCTCGCGCGCCGCCTGGATTCCCAGCACGATGAGGGGTGCGAGAAACACCAGCGCCACGAGGAGCGTTGCGAGCGCCGGCAGGACGATGTTGTGCCGGTCGCGCGGCAGGCGCTGCTCGGCGCGGGCGTAGAGCGGCCCGAGCGCGATCGCCAGAACCAGCGCCCAGGCGAGGGCGGGCAGGAAGTTGTGCAGGATCCAGAGGCCGAGCGCGGCGAGCGCCAGGACGAGGGCGACGCGCGCGGCGCCCTGGGCACGCGGGCTCTCGGGGGGCGCGGCGGGGCCGGCATCGACGCCCCGGGCGGGGCTCTCGCGAAGGGGCATGTCCATGGCGGCGACTCCGGTACGCACGGTGCGAGAGGGAACTAGGACGCGCGGGTCAGGCCCGGTATGGGGAGCGAACGCCCGCGCCCGCGTTCCCGTTCACGAAAGCGACACGGTTGCCGCCCCCCCGGCCCTCGTGTAGAGGTCGCGCCCATCCGAAGGGGGCGGCGCGCGCGGCCCCCGTGACGCGACCTAGGCTGCGCGGAACCAGTGCCGGCCCGGCGCCGATTCGCACCCGCAGGCCGATCAGGACTGACGAGAGTCGGCGAGAACGCATGTCTGAGCCCCAGAACGGCAGCACGGCCACCTTCGAGCGCGTGGCCGACATCATAGCCGAGACCGCCGACATCCCGCGCGAGAAGATCACGCCCGAGAGCCACGCCATCGACGATCTCGGCATCGACAGCCTCGCCTTCCTCGACATCGCCTTCGCGGTCGACAAGGCCTTCGGGATCAAGCTGCCGCTCGAGCGCTGGACCCAGGAAGTGAACGAGGGCAAGGTCCCGGCCGAGGAGTACTTCGTGCTGAAGAACCTCTGCGCCCGCATCGACGCCCTGGTGGCCGAGAAGGCCGCCAAGGCCTGACCAGGGCCTGAACCCCCGAGCCGGGCCGCCCGCCATGCGCCTCGAATATTTCGAGATGATCGATTCCGTGCGGCTCCTCGACCGCGCGTCCGGCCGGATCGAGGCGCTCGCGCGGGTGCCCGACGCCAGCCCGGTCTTCGAGGGCCATTTCCCCGGCTACCCGCTGGTGCCCGGCGTGCTCCTGACCGAGACGATGGCGCAGGCCTCCGGCTACCTCGTCCTCGCCCATCTCGACTTCGCGCTGATGCCGTTCCTGATGGCGGTCGACAAGGCGCGCTTCCGCTCCTTCGTGGGGCCCGGCGCCGAGCTCACCGTCACGGCCGAGCTCGTGCATGACGGCTCGGGCTACGCCGTCACCAAGGCGGCGATCCGGGTCGGCGACAAGGCGCTCGCCGACGCGGAGCTGCGCTTCCGCACCATGCCGTTCCCCGAGGGCCTCGACGCGCCGATGCGCGCGCGCGCCGAGCGGATCGGCCTCTCCGCGCTGACCGGAGCCCGGCCGTGAGCGGCGCGACCCGCGACGTCGTCGTCACCGGGCTCGGGCTCGTCTCCTGCGCGGGGGAGGGCGTCGCCGCCCACCTCGCCGCCCTGGATGCCGGAGGCGCGCCCCCGACCGACACGGAGCGCTTCGCGCCCTACCCGGTCCACCCGGCGCCCGCGATCGCCTGGGACGGCCAGATCCCCAAGAAGTCCGACCAGCGCCAGATGGAGGCGTGGCAGCGCCTCGGCGTCTACGCGGCGGGCCTCGCCCTCGATTCGGCCGGGGTCAAGGACGACGCGGCCTTCAAGCAGGCGCTCCACCTCGTGGTGGCGGCGGGCGGGGGCGAGCGCGACTACGCGGTCGACGGCGCCATCCTCACCGGCCTGCGCGAGGCGGGGGATGCGGGGGCCTACCTCAACGAGCACCTGCAGAACGACCTGCGCCCGACCCTGTTCCTGGCCCAGCTCTCGAACCTGCTCGCGGGCAACATCGCCATCGTGCACGGGGTGACGGGCGCCTCGCGCACCTTCATGGGCGAGGAATCGGCCGGGGTGGACGCCCTGCGCATCGGCGCGGCCCGGGTCGCCTCCGGGCAGATCGACGCCGTGCTCGTCGGCGGCTCCTACAACGCCGAGCGGCCGGACGTGCTCGTGATCCACGAGATGGGCGGCTACCTGCGCCACGGCGATTACGCCCCGGTCTTCGACCGCGAGGCCGCGCCGGGCTTCATCCTGGGCAGCTGCGCCGCCTTCCTGATGCTCGAGAGCGCCGAGGGTGCGCGCGCCCGCGGCGCGCGGGCCCTCGCCCGGCTCGCCCCGGTGGCGAGCGACCTCACCCGCCGCGCCGCGGTCGATCCGGGCGCGAGCCTCGCCGCGCTCTGGGCGCAGGCCGGCCCGGCACGGCCGGATCTCGTCCTGTCGGGGGCCACCGGCACCGCGCCGGCGACGGCGGCGGAGGCGGAGGCGCTCGCCGCCCTGGCGCCGGACGTGCCGGTGCGGGCGCTGGGCGACCTGATCGGCCACGGGCTCGAGGTCACCGCCCCGTTCGGCGCCGCGCTCGCGGCGGCCCTCGTCTCCGAGCGCGGCCTCGGCGAGGTCGCGGTGACGGCGATCGGGCATCGCCGCGGCGAGGGCGTGATCCGGGTGCAGGCGGCCTGATCCGCGCAGATCGGGGAATCGGGCCGTCGCCAGCCTTCCCCGTCGCGGATCGTGGCAAGCTGCCCGAAATGCCATCCGGTCTGCCTGGATCGGCCCGCGACCGATCATCCGGAAGCAGGGTCATGCGCACCCATGCCGGTCTCGACGTCTCCCTGACCGAGACCTCGGTGTGGGTCGTCGATGAGGATGGCAAAATCCTCCGCGAGGCCAGGATCGCGAGCGAGCCGGAGGCCCTGGCGACCTGGCCTTGCGGCCTCGGCCCGCCGCTCGCCCGCGTCGGACTGAAGACCGGGATGCTGGCGGGCCGCCTCTCCGAAGCGATGCTCTAATTCGGCCTTCCCGACGTCGCGTGCATGGCCGCCTGCCATGCACGCGACGCGGTGGTCGCGATGAGTCGTAAGACCGAGCTTGACGATGCGTGCGGCCTCGCTCCGGTGCGACGCAGCGGCTCCCGAGGCAACCGTCTCACGCATCCGATCGACTTGGAGAGGATCGTTCTACCGCTCGCGCCTTTTCGGCAGCCTGCTGGATGTCTCGTCCCTGGTAGACCTCAGAGGTGTCGGCTCTCGGGGCTTGGATCCGCCGCAAGAGGCGACCGTCAATGGCCGCGAGACCACACCCGATGAGGACCATCCCGAGGTAATGCCGCCCATCGAGATGCTCGCCCAACACCAGTGCGCCGAGCAGAATGGCCGATACCGGAATCAGGAAGGTGACGAGAGTGAGGTTGGTTGCGCCAGCGGTCGCCAGGATGCGGAAGTACAGGACGTAGGCGAGCGCCGTAGACAAAGCCGCGATGCCCAGGACTGCACCCCACACCGACGCACCCGGCACCGGCAGAATCCAGGGCCGATCCACGACGAGGGCGATGGGCAAAAGCATGAGCGTGGACGCCGTCACCTGCCCGGCCGCTGTCGCGAGAGGCGGAACGCCCATTCGCCGGAACCGCCGTCCGAACAGGCCCGCAAACGCGTAGGACATGGCCGCGCAGAGGACAGCGATCTGGGCCAGGAGGTCGGCTCCAAGGCCCGCGAGCACCACAGGCCCAACCATCACGGCGACACCGGCGAGGCCGATGAGCAGCCCAACGAGACGGTTGCCGGTCATCCTCTCGTCCGAGGTGAGCACGTGAGCGGCGGCGACGGTGAAGAGCGGTGTGGTCGCGTTCAGGATGGCGGCGAGCCCCGAGGCTATGTGGGTCTGCCCCCACACGATGAGGCAGAACGGAACCGCATTGTTGAGGAGGCCCATGCCGAAGAAGGCAGCCCAGGCCCGAGCCTCGCGTGGCATCCTGAGACCCAGCAGGGGCACGACGGCGTTCAGGATCAACGCGGCGAGCCCCACGCGCAGGACGACGAGGGTGACGGGCGGCAGGGCTGAGAGCGCCACGCCCGTGAAGAAGAACGATCCACCCCATAATACGGACAGGCTGAGCAGCATCGCCCATTCAAGCGCGGACATCGTGCGGTTCACGGCGAGCGTCATGACAGATCTCTTCCTGGTTCGATCCGTCTTACGCCTCCGCCTGGACGGCGCGCGTCCCGTTTCTTGCTCTCAAATTTCCGTCTCTTCCCCCCAAAGTTGCATGAAATCTTTGGCGCACGCGGAATTTGCATCACCATGGTCTGCGCTATGGTCAGTCGAGTCCCCCGGACGACGACCGAGAGACCGCCAGGGCGGCATAAAGGCGATGCCCCGGGGTTTGCGAGGGGAGGTCCTTCCACAGCCTCTGCGTTTTCACACAGCCACAACCCTGTGCGGAGTCTCTGACAAACACGGTGACGTGGCACCCAGTGGCAGCGCAGGCCCGATCACAGAACCCGGCATTTTTCGCGATCCGCGCTGAAACTTTTCGGCCCGGCCCGTCCGTAGAGCCCCGTGACGTCCGCGACAGGACGCTTTCACAGGACTCAGACCCATGACCCGATCCCTTCTCCGCAATCTCGTCCTCGGCGCGGCCCTGCTCTCGGCCGCCCCCGCGCTCGCCAAGAACCCGATGGTCGGCGGCGCGCCGATGTATGCCAGCAAGACCATCGTCGAGAACGCGGTCAACTCGAAGGACCACACCACGCTGGTCGCCGCCGTGAAGGCCGCGGGCCTCGTCGACACCCTGTCGGGCCCGGGCCCGTTCACGGTGTTCGCGCCGACCAACGCCGCCTTCGGCAAGCTGCCGCCGGGCACCGTCGAGACCCTGGTGCAGCCGCAGAACAAGGCTCAGCTCACCGCGATCCTGACCTACCACGTGGTCCCGGGCGCGCTGACGGCCAAGGAGCTGATGGCGATGGTCCGGCAGGGCGGCGGCAAGGCCGAGCTCAAGACCGTGCAGGGCGAGCCCCTCACCGTCGAGATGGCCCGCGGCGGCAAGGGCCTGACCCTGGTCGACACCAAGGGCAACGTCGCCCGCGTCACGATCGCCAACGTGATGCAGTCGAACGGCGTGATCCACGTCATCAACGGCGTGATGATGCCCTGATCCGGCTGCCGGGCCCTCGCTTGCAGGGCCCGGCATTCGACAGGCGGATCGACAGGTGGTCCATCGCGCCCAGACTCGGGATCGTCCCTCCCACCTCCGCGGCTAGGAGGGTCACGCATTTCGGATGAAACCCGCGCGCTTCCCGCTCCGCTGCGCGGGCTGGCGGATTCACGGATCGTCCCGTGCTCGGGCATGACCGACTGAGGCGCCGGTTCTTCCCTCCCCCCTCTGCGGGGGAGGGTGCCGAGCGGTGTGAGGCGGGAGAGGGGAACCCGGCTTCCGGTGAGAGCGCAGCGTCGATGCGGAGCGCCGTCCTGCACCGGCGCTCCCCTCTCTGCGGGACTTCGTCCCGACCCCGCCTGCTCCGCAGGCACCCTCCCCCGCGGAGGGGGAGGGAAGATCTCGCGCCTCGGCAGGACGGACCCGAGCGTGAGAGGACGACGTGCGGATCCCGCGCGCCCCGACGCAGGGCGAGGGGATCCGCGCGGACGGCATACGGATCCGTGATCCGACCGGCCCACGCGACCGGCCTCGATCTCAATCCCGCACGAGCCGGCCCGAATAGACCACCGGCCCGGTCGGCGCCCCGGTCGGCGAGCCGCCCGGCGGCTCGACGGAGACCGCGAGGCTCGCTCCCTCCGCATCCCCGCCGCGCAGGGCCGCCGGGATGGGCAGGCGACCGTCCCCATCGGCGACGAGACCGAGGGAGCGGGGAGCGGCCCCGGCGGCGACGTACCAGAGCTCCAGGCTATGTCCGGCAGGCGTCTCGGCCGCCAGGCTGCGCACCTGCACGGTCCGCGCACCGAGATCCACCCGCACCAGCAGGGCGGGCAGCGCCCCGCCGCGATCGACCACGGCGACGTACTGGGGCGCGCGCTCCAGAGCAGGCACGGGCAGGCGCGGAGCGATCGCGATCCACAGCGCGAGGCCAGCGGCCATGGCCGCCGCAGTGCCGGCGGCGAACTGCCAGCGCCGCAGGCCGCGCTCCAACCGCACGATGCGGGCGCCGGGATCGGCCGGCGCGGCGGAGGCCCCGTCGAGCCGGGCGCTGATCGCTGCCCAAATGCGCGGATCGGGCGCGACCGCGGCGCCGCCCGCGAGCGGGGCGAGGCGCGCCTCCCAGGCCGCCACCGCGGCGCGGAGGCCCGGATCGTCGGCGAGGGCGTGGGCGAAGGCGGCGCGCTCCGGCGTCGGCAGGGTGCCGAGCACGTACTCGCCCGCCGCGCCGTCGGGATCCTCGGACCAGGGCGTCTGCGCGCTCATGCGGCCTCCAGGCAGCCGCGCAGGCTGGCGAGGCCGCGGCGCAGCCAGGTCTTCACGGTGTTGACCGGGCGGCCGACTCGCGCGGCCAGCTCCTCCCGGGAATAGCCCTCGCAATAGGCGAGGACGAGGCAATCGCGCTGGAGCGGCTCGATCCCGTCGAGGCAATGGGCGAGGGCGTCGCGCCGCGCGAGATCGGTCTCGCCGTCATGGGCGTCGACCAGGCGCTCCTGCCAGTCCTCGTCCTCGCCCGCGCTCATCCGTCGTGCCCGTTCCTGCCGCAAGGTGTCGATGGCGCGGTAGCGCGCGACCGCGACGAGCCAGGCCAGCGGGCGGCCCGCCCGCGGGTCGTAGCTGCCGGCCCGCTGCCAGATCCGCACGAACACGTCCTGGAGCGCGTCCTCGGCCGCCGCCCGATCCTTGAGCATACGCAGCAGGATGCCGAGAAGTTTCGGCGCCGTGCGCTCGTAGAGCCGGCGCAGGGCCGCCTGATCGCCCGCGGCCACGGCCGCGATCAGGCGGGCGAGATCCTGGCCCTCGCCCTCGGCTGCGATGCCCCCCACGTCCGATTCTCCCCCCTGACGGCCGCCCGTGGCGTCGCCGCTCCTCGTTGACGGCCCGCGTGGCGCGCCCTTGCGGACCCTGCGACCCTTGCGGACCCTGCGACCCTTGCGGACCCTGCGACCCTTGCGGACCCTGCGACCCTTGCGGACCCTGCGACCCTTGCGGCCGCCCCGCATATGGGCCCGGATGCGCCGGCCGGGTATGCCCGCCTCAGCGTGAGGCGGCGCTCTCCACCGCGCGCGCCGCCCGGCCGGCCGCGGGCGCGCGGCTCCCGGCGGGTGCCCGCACGCCGTCATACACCGCCTCGAGCCCGTCGAGATGGCGCGCCAGGGTCAGGGGATCGGCCCAGAACAGGTCGTAGGCCGCATCCGCCATGGCGCGCGCCGTGGCGTCGTCGGCGAGGTCGCGCAGCGCTTGGGCCAGGGCATCGGGATCGGCCGAGCGGAACCACAGCCCGTTGACGCCGTGGCGCACCGCCTCGCGGCCGGCGCAGACGTCGCTGACGATCACCGGCGTTCCCTGCGCCAGCGCCTCGAGCACCGTGAGGGGCTGGCCCTCGTACCAGACCGAGGGGAAGACCAGGGCGCGGGCGGCCCGGAGCGCCCGCTTGACCGCGGCCGGATCCTTCCAGCCGAGGAACTCCGCCTCGGGATACTGCGCGCCGAGCGCCGCGGCCTGGGGCCCGTCGCCGACGAAGACCGCCCGCACGCCCGCGCGCCGCGCGGCCTCGGCGAAGATCCCGGGGCCCTTCTCGGGCGAGATCCGGCCGACGAAGACGAAGTCGCCGGGCGCCTGCGTCTTGCGGCCGAGCGGCTCGGCGTCGATCGGGTTCGCCACGTCGGCGTAGCGGGCGTCGCGCGGCAGGTAGGGGGCGATGGCCTCGCGCTGCAGCCGGCTGATGGTGATGATCGCCGACGGGCTCTCGGGCAGCCCGGTCTCCTGCATCAGCCAGTGCCGGCCGACCCGCATCAGCTTGCGGGCGTAGCTGCGGGAATCGCAATTGTGGCCGATGCAGGCGAGCGAGCCCGGGACGCGGGTGCAGGGCGCGGCGACCGGATAATCGTAGAAGCCGCCGTTCGGGCAGGCGAGATAGTACTCGTGCATGGTGAACACCACCGGCAGGCCGCAGCCGCGCAGCACCGGCCCGATCGAGGGCGACAGCGCCTTGGCCCAGCCGTGGACATGCACCACGCTCTCGCGCGGATCGAGGGTGGCGAGGAGCGCGCCGAGGGCCGCGGCCGCGGGCCGGTTCCAGAGCCACTGCACGCCGAAGCGGGCGAGCGAGCGGGCGCGGCCGACATCGGTCTGCCCGGTGAGCACCACCCGGACGCCCGCCGCCTCCAGGCGCGGATCGGCCGGGCCGACCGCGGCGAAGACCGTGACGGCGTGGCCCCGCCCGGCGAGGCCCAGCGCGCTCTCGACCACGACCTTGGCCTGTCCGCCGTTGATGAAGGCGTGATCGGCGACGAGGACGACCTGCATGGGACCGGATCCGCGCTGCGCCCGCGCGAGCGGGCCGAGTCCCGCCCCCGCGAGGGCGTCGGCCGAGAGTGGGGCCGGCCGCTCAAGACTCCGCAAAGATTGACGGTTAACGCCCGCTTGCGGGCCGGGCGACGCCGTGCCGGCGGCTCAGCCGAACTGCTCGCGCAGGATCCGCTCGTCGAGGCTGTGCCCGGGATCGTGCAGGAGGACGAGGTTCGTCGCCTGATCGAGCCAGGTCTCCACGGTGCAGACCCGGCGGAACTCGGTGTGGTCGGCCACCGCCGCCACGGGGCGGTGGGCGGCGTCGAGCACCTCGACGCGGATGCGGGCGTGGTCGGGCAGCAGGGCCCCGCGCCAGCGCCGCGGGCGGAAGGCCGAGATCGGGGTCAGCGCCAGGAGCTGGGCGTTGAGCGGCAGGATCGGGCCGCCGACCGAGAGGTTGTAGGCGGTGGAGCCCGCCGCGGTGGCGCAGAGCACGCCGTCGGCGATCAGCTCCTCCAGGCGGACATGCCCGTCGACGGCGATCTTCAGCTTGGCGGTCTGGTGGGTCTGGCGCAGCAGGTAGACCTCGTTGATCGCCCGCGCCGTGTGGCTGCGCCCCTCGGTATCCTGCGCCTCCATCAGCAGCGGGTGGATCACGCTGCGATGGGCCGCCTCCAGGCGCTCCAGCAGGCCCTCCCGGCGGTACTCGTTCATCATGAAGCCGACGGTGCCGCGGTTCATGCCGTAGATCGGCTTGGAGGCGTCCATGAAGCGGTGCAGCACCTGCAGCATCAGGCCGTCGCCGCCGAGCGCCACCACGACGTCCGCCTCCTCGGGCGCGACGTGGTCGTAGCGGCGCATCAGCGCTGCGGCGGCCTCGCGCGCATCCGGTGTCGGGCTCGCGATGAAGGCGATCGTCTTGAAGCGCATGCGCGTCGGATCCGCCCTGCTCGCGACGTCCGGCTTGACGCCGGCTCCACTCCCGGGCCCCACTCGCGAGGCCCGTACCAACGCGCGGTCCAGACCCGAACGGAGAATCCGGCATGGAGCGCGCGCTCCTCCTCTACACCACCTTCCCGGATGCCGCGACGGCGCTCGACATCGGCGAGGGCCTCGTGCGCGACCGGCTCGCGGCCTGCGTCAACGTGCTGCCGGGGATGCGCTCGGTCTATGCCTGGAAGGGCGCGGTGGAGCGGGGCGAGGAGGTGGCGGCGCTCGTCAAGAGCCGGGCCTCCCTCGGGGAGGCGCTCGCGGCGGCGCTGAAGGCCCGCCACCCCTACGAGACGCCGATCCTGCTGCACCTGCCGGTGGAGGCGGCCGATCCGGACACGCTGGCCTGGATCCTGGCCGAGACTCAGGCGCCGCCGACCGGGTAGCTCCGGCCCTTCCAGGTCGCGGCGCCGGCGCGCTCGCGGCGCAGCAGCACGTTCCACTGGATGGCCAGCGCGGTCAGCACGATCAGCGGGTGCAGCAGGATCGTCAGCGGCGGCTCGCGGGTGCCGAGCGTGATCGCCGCGCGGGTGGCCAGCGCGAGGCCCGCCGCGGCGAGCGCGAGGGGGATCGCGGCCGGCGGCAGGGCGCCCGCCAGCCCGGCGAGGGCGAGGCAGAACGGCAGCACCTGCCCGAGCAGCAGCAGCGCCGTCCAGACCGGGAGCGCCCGGGGCGTCGCCATGCCCTCCTGGGCGTTCTTGGAGAACCCGGCCCAGGCCTCGCGAAAGCCCCCGTACATGTGACAGAGGGCGAGATCGCGCCCCGCCACCAGATCGGTGCGCAGGCCGTGGCGGCGGAACAGGCGGGGCAGGCGCACCCCGTCGTGCAGCGAGGCGCGGATGCCGCCATGGCCGCCGGTCTCGGCGTAGGCCGCGCGGGAGGCCAGGATCAGCTGGCCGCAGGCGGCCCCGAGGCTCGGATGCAGCGAGGCCCGCATCGCCGCCACCGGCAGGTAGCCGACGAGCAGGAAGTTGATCATCGGCACGGTCAGGCGCTCGCCCAGGGTGTCCATGCGCTGGCGCGGAACCGTGCTCAGCAGCGCCGTGCCGGTGCGGCGGGCGTAGCCCGCGAGCCGCGCGGCGCCCTCGGGGGCGAGCCGCACGTCGGCGTCGAGGAAGAGCAGGTGCTCGCCCCGCGCCTGGGTGGCGAGGAAGGCGCAGGCGTTGTTCTTGCCGGTCCAGCCCTCGGGGAGCGGCGGCACGGCGGCGAGGCGCAGGCGCGGATCGGCCGCGGCCATCGCCCGCACGATCTCGGCGGTGGCGTCGGTGGAGTGGTCGTCGCCCACCACCACCTCGACCGGGGTGCCGGTGCTGGCGAGCGCGGCCGCGAGGGTGCCGGCGATGTTGTGCGCCTCGTTGCGCGCCGGGATCAGGATCGAGACGAGGCCGGCGCCGCCGGGCTCGATCGCGGGCGTGCGCAGCAGCGCGAGGTTGATCGCGCAGAACAGGGCCGGCTGCCCGGCGACCACGAGGCAGACGAGGGCGAGGCCCCAGAACAGCGCGTCGAGGCTCACCGGGCGGGCTCCCGCTCCGGCGCGCCGGCCGGCGCCCCGGCGGCGGCGTTGTGGGCCGGGTCGAAGGGGCGCCCGGCGAGCAGGGCCCGCAGGCGGCGCCAGACGTCGTAGACGCCGCCGATCCCCTTGGCGCCCGAGACGAGCGGCACGAAGCGCTCCGGATCGCGGGCGATCACGTCGGCGCTGAGCCGGTCGAGGGTCCGCGTCAGGTCCTGCTCGAGCCGGGCGAGGCGCTCGGCCCGGGGCAGGGCGCGCAGGTCGCGGGCGTGGACGGGCTCGCCGAACCCGACGAAGGCCTCGGCCCCGCGCTCCTCCCAGAGGGCGTATTCGAGGGCCAGCGGCACGAACAGCGTGTCCTCGGCGAGCTCGGCGAGATGCGCCACGCCGGGGCGCAGGCCAAGCGGGCGGGCCCGCACGTCGGCGAAGCGGCCCTGCGCGGTGATCCACATCATGCGGTGCCGGCCGGCCAGGATGCCGCGCGAGGCGGCGAGGAACTGCGCCGCCCCGCGCGGGCTGTCGAGATCGACCCCGAAGGCGCCCATGCGCTGGAAGATGCGGTAGCGCGCGAGCATCTTCGCGTCGAAGGGCGCCCGGCCCTCGCGCTCCGGGAACAGACGCCCGGCGAGCAGGATCACCACGGCGGCGTCCCACCACGCCGGGTGGTTGCAATAGACCACGATCGGGCCCGGATGAGCGGCGAAGCCCGGCACGCCCCAGCGGGCGAGCCGCACGGCATTGAGGTGGCGGCGCACGAAGCGGTCGAAATAGCCGACCATGAAGCGCCAGAGCGCGGGCGAGACCGGGACCGGCTCGGCGACGCCACGGTGCCGGACGGCCCGGTCGGGTCTCGGTGGCTCGCCCATGCCGCGCTCCGGCGGGGCCCGGTCCGCCTCGCCCACGGGGTCAATCCGGGGCGGAGCGCGGAGTTCGTCGAGGCTCACGCCCGCGCGCTCAGGCCGACTTGCGCAGATCGGGCGTGCCCGAGGCGCCGCGGGCATCCTGGTCGTGGGCGTCGGCCGCGATCCAGCCCGACATCATCACCATCGGCATCCCGGGTCCGGGATGGGCGGCGCCGCCCGCGAGATAGAGGCCGCGCACCTGCCGCGAGCGGTTGCCGGGCTTGAAGGCGCCCATAACCTTACCGTGCGAGGCCAGGCCGTAGATCGCCCCGTTCAGCACCTTGTAGCGGTCGTGGATGTCCTGCGGCGTCAGGTGGCGCTCGACGACGATGCGCTCTTCGAGGTCCGGCATCCCGGCGGTGCGCTTGAGCTTGTCCAGGATCACCTGCCGGTAGGCCGGGAACATCTTCGACCAGTCGTGGTGCGGGCGCAGATAGGGGGTGTGGACGAGGACGTAGAGCGCCTCGCCGCCCTCGGGCGCCACGCTCGGATCGGTGGAGGAGGGGGCGGCGAGATAGGCGGTCGGGTCGGGGGCGGGCTCGCCCTTGCGGTAGATCCAGTCGAACTCCTCCTCGGGATCGCGGGAGAAGACGAAATCGTGGTGGTTCAGGTGCTCGTAGCGCTTGTTCAGGCCGAGATAGAGCACCACGCCCGAGCAGGCCGGCTCGGGGTTCTTCTTCTCGTAGGCGCGGCCCGCCTCGCCGCCGACCAGCTCCCGGTAGGTGCGCACCGAATCCATGTTGGAGATCACGGCGTCGTAGGGGGCGGTCGTGCCGTCCTGGGTGCGCACGCCCCGCACCGCGCCGTCGCGGATGTCGAGGCCGGTCACCTCGGAGCCGGGCTTCAGGGTGGCCCCGAGCTCGCCCGCGAGCTTGGCCAGGGCCTCGGCCACCGCGCGGGTGCCGCCCATCGGGTACCAGACCCCGTCCGCCGTCTGCATGTGGGCGATGGCGCAGAGCACGGCCGGCGCGCCGTAGGGCGAGGAGCCGACATACTGCACGAAATGGTCGAGCATCTGCGCGAGGCGCGCGTCCTTGACCTTGCCGCGGATGGTGGAGGCCACCGAGGCGTGCATGCGCAGGGAGAGCACGTCGCGCAGCGTGCCGGGATTCATGTTGGCGCGGATGTTGATCGTGTCGAACAGGTCCTCGACCGGCTTCCAGAAGAAGAACCGCTCGGACACCCCGTGCAGGTGCTCGGAGATGGCGATGAATTTCTTGTAGCCGTCCCCGGCGCCCGTGCCCGGCACGAAGCGGTCCATGTCGGCGGCCATCCGCTCGACGTCCTGCATCAGGTCGATGTGGCGGCCGTCATCGAAGAAGCAGCGCCATTGCGGGTCGAGCCGGCGCAGGTCGAGGTAGTCGTTGATGTCGCGCCCGGCCTCCGCGAAGATGCGCTCCAGCACGCGCGGCACGGTCAGGATGGTCGGCCCCATGTCGAAGCGGAAGCCGCCCTCGTGCAGCACCGCCGCCTTGCCGCCGAGCCAGTCGTTCTTGTCGTAGAGGGTGACGGCATGCCCCCGCGCGGCCGAGACGCAGGCCGCCGCGAGGCCGCCCAAACCGCTGCCGATGACGGCGACCGAGGATCCGGACTGCATCGTGTTACGCTCCAACGAAACGCCCGGGCGGGGTTCCGCCCGAGCAAGCTAAGCGCGGCGGCGGCACGGTCAACGTGCTACCCGGTCGCGCCGATGACGGTGCACAGCCATCAGGCCGCACGCCGCGAGACCAGTCCCAGAGCCGCGGCGAGCCCGGCGAGGCTGAGCGCCGCCAGCACGCCCCAGGCGGCGAGCGCGGCGGGCAGGCCGTCGCCCAGCGCGCCCTGATAGGCCTCGATCGCCCAGGCGTTGGGGGTGAGCCAGCCCGCCTGCTGCAGCCAGGGCGGCATCAGGAAGCGCGGCACCATGCTGCCGCCCACGGCCGAGAGCAGCAGCACGCCGAAGGTCGAGGCGAGATGGGCCTGCTGGCGGGTGGCCGAGGCGGCGCAGGCCGCGAGGGCGAGCCCCGCGGCCATCGCCGAGACGAGGAGGCAGGTGACCAGGAAGGCCGGCCAGTGCGGGCCGATGGCGACGCCGTAGAGCAGGCCCGCGGCGCCGAAGATCAGCCCGGCCTGCACGACGCCCTGCAGGGTGAGGAAGGCGAACTTGCCGAGCACGATCACCGCGAGGCCGCCGGGCCCCGCCATCAGCCGGTCGGCGAGCCCGGAGCCGCGCTCCTCCACCAGCGACATCGCGCCCTGCATGGCGGCGAACAGCAGGAACACGGCGGTGATCGCGCCCGCGTAGTAGCTCACCCGGGCATTGCCGGCCGCCGCCGCGGTGCTGCGTCGCTCCACGAGGTTGGAGAAGCTGAACGGCTCCTTCTTGGCGCGCTGCTCGGCGAAGGCCGCGTCGAGGAAGGCGCGCTCGTCCGGTCCGATCTTGCCGGTGCGCTCCACGTCGGCGACGACGCGCGAGAGCACCACGTCGGGCAGGGCCTCGTTCAGGACGCGCTGGAGCTGGCCCAGCGCGATCGGGGTGGCGAGCGCCTTGGCGGGGTTCTCGACTAGCACCACCGGGCGGAGGGCCTCAGCCGGCGGGCGGAGGGCCTCAGCCGGCGGGCGGACGGCCTCCGCCTGCGAACCGGCGGGCTCCGCCGGCGGACCGGCGGGCGCAGCCACGGGGGCGGACGGCGCGGCGGAGAGGTCGCCGCGCAGGACCAGGGCGACGTCGACCTCGCCCGAGCGCACGGCGCGGGCCAAAGCCGCGAGGTCGTCGCCCGGCAGGCGGCTGACGCGCAGGGTGGGGTCGGCCTCGAGGGCGCCCATCAGGCGCTCCGTCGTCGGGGTGCGGGCGAGGTCGGCGAGCCCGAGATGGATGCGGATGCGGTCGCCGACGGCGCCCGAGAAGATCGCCGCGAAGATCACGAAGATCACCGTCGGCAGCACGAAGGCCATCACCAGGGCGGCCCGGTCGCGCAGGAGCGTCAGCAGCATCACCCGGAAGGCCGCGCCGATCATCGCGCGCCCCCGATCCGGGCGCGCGCCACCTCGGCGACCGGGCGCGGGCGCAGCGCGTCGAGATAGAGCGCCTCGAGGCCCGGCGCGCGCACCCGCACCTCCGAGGCCGGGACGCCCTGCGCCCGCAATTGCCCGAGGAGCGCCGCCCCGTCGAGGCCCGAGGCGGCGCGCTCGGCCCGCCAGAGCAGCCCGCCCTCGTGGGGCGCGAAGCCGGCGCGGCGCAGGACCGCCTCGGCGCCGGGATCGGGGCTTCCCGTCAGCACCACCTCGCGCTCCGGCGTCCCGGTCCGCAAGGTGGCGAGCAGGTCGGCGAGTGCGCCCTCCAGCACGATCCGGCCCTGCGCCACGAAGGCGACGCGGTCGGCCAGCCGCTCGGCCTCGGCGAAGTCGTGGGTGGCGATCAGGATCGCGGTGCCCTCGGCCCGCAGCCGCGCGAGCACCGCGTGGATCGCCGCGCGCGCCGCGAGATCGACCCCCTGCGTCGGCTCGTCGAGGAGGACGAGGCGGGGCCGGCCCATCAGGCTCGCGGCGATGTTGACCCGGCGCTGGTAGCCGCCCGAGAGCTGGCCGACGAGGCGGTCGGCGACGTCGGCGACGTCGGTCAGGGCGAGGGCCGCCGCCACCGCCCGGGCCCGCTCGCGCCGGGGGAGGCCCGCGAGCCGGGCGAAGATCCCGAGATTCTCCGCCACGGTGAGCCGGGGATAGAGCGCGATCTCCTGGGGCACCCAGCCGATGGCGCTGCGCACCGCGCGCTCGGCGAAGGGATCGCGGCCCGCGACCCGGATCGTCCCGGCCTCCGGGGCGAGGCGCCCGGCGGCCAGGCGCATCAGCGAGGTCTTGCCGGCCCCATTCGGCCCGAGCAGCGCCAGGGTCGCGCCGGGGGCGAGGGCGAGGTCGATCCCGTCGAGCACACGCCGCCCGCGATAGGACAGGGCGACGCCCGCCGCCGCGAGCAGCGGCTCCGCCGGGCTGGGATGGGGCGACACCGCCTCAGCGCCGGGGCAGGGCGCGGGCGAGGCGCAGCCGGATGGCGGCGCCCGGCTCGCGCAGGCCGAAGGCCGCCTCGGCGAAATCGGGCCGGCCCCTGCGCCCGGCCCCGCCCGAGAGGGCGTAGGGCTCGAGCGGCAGGCCGAGCCCGGTGCGGTCGAGGCGGCCGTCGCCGTTCTGGTCCTGGAAGGCGGCGACCGCGTAGGTGCCGGGCGCCACGTCCCGGAACGCGACGGCGGCGGCCGGACCGCTCGCCGGCACCCTGTCGCCGCGGGTGCAGGACGCCTCGGACAAGCCGCCCTGGCAGAGCGTGACGTAGACGGTGCCCGCGCCGGGCTCGATGCCGTCGACCTCGACCTGGAGCGTGGCGGCCCGGGCGGGCGCGGCGAGGCAGAGGCCGAGCGCGACCAGCCCCGCCCCGCGCCTGCGCGCCGTTCCCGTCACGAGGCCTCGCCGCCGGCCGCCAGCGGGGCGGTCTCGGGCAGGCCGGCGCCGGCCGGCACGCGGGCGCCCAGCAGCTCCTCGATCAGCAGGCGGGCCGAGATGCGCGCGCCCTCGTAGATCACCGGCAGGCCCGAGCCCGGATGGGTGCCGCCGCCCACGAGGTAGAGGCCCGGCCCGAAGCGGTTGTGGGGCCGGAAATAGAGCATCTGCATCAGGTCGTGGGCGAGGTTGAAGGTGGCGCCCTCGTGGACCGCGAACTCGTCGCGCCACTCGGTCGGGTCGACGATGCGCTCGTAGCGGATGCGCGATTCGAGGTCCGTGATCCCGAGCGCCTGCAGGCGCTCCAGCACCAGGGCGCGGTAGCGCGCCCGCGTCGCCGGCCAGTCGATCCCGGCCTTCAGGTTCGGCACCGGCACCAGCACGTAGAGGGCGGTGTGGCCGGGGGGCGCCATGCCGCCGTCGGTGTAGCCCGCGTGCTGGACGTAGATCGAGGGCTGCATCGACAGCGTGCCCTCGGTGATCTCGCGGATGTTGCGGGCGTAGTCCTTCGCCAGCAGGATGGTGTGATGGCCGAGCGCCTCCGGCATCGGGCCCTCGATGCCGAGATAGAGCATGAAGGTCGAGCAGGAGAGCCGCGCCTTGGCCACCTTGGCGTCGCGCCAGCGCGGCCGGTGCGCCTCCGGCACCAGCTCCGGCACCACCTTGGCGAAGTCGCCGTTGATCATCACCGCGTCGGCGCGCAGGTGCTCGCCCCCGACGATCACGCCGTTCGCCGTCTTGCCCGCGAAGGTCACCCGCTCGACGCTCTGGCCGAGGCGGATGTCGACGCCCATGCGGCGGGCGAGCCCCGCCATCGCCTCCGAGACCGCGCCGCAGCCGCCGACCGGATGATAGACGCCGTGCTCGTACTCGAGGAACGACAGGATGGTGAACAGGCTCGGGCAGCGGAAGGGCGACATCCCGAGGTATTTGGTCTGGAACGAGAAGGCGAGGCGCACCCGCGGATCGGCGAAGTAGCGGCGCAGGTCGCGGTCGACGCTGCGGCCGGGATGCAGATGGGGGAGGGCGGCGAGCATGGCCGGGCTCGCCATGCTGCGCAGCTTGTGGAAGGCCTGCTCCAGCACGGGCTTGAAGTAGGTCAGCTTCTGACGGTTCTCGGAGAAGAAGGCCCGGACGTTCTTCGCGTCGTCCGGGGCGATCCGGGCGATCTCGGCCTCCAGCCGCGCGACGTCGCCGGTGGCGCGGATCTCGCCGCCGCCCTCGAAGACGAGGTGGTATTGCGGATCGAGCCGCTCGAGCTTGACGTGGTCCTCGAGGCGCTCGCCGCAGCTCTCGAAGATGTCGGCCAGGATCTGGGGATAGAGGAAGAAGGTCGGGCCGATGTCGAAGCGGTAGCCGCCCGGCGTCTCCACGGTCTTGGTGCGCCCGCCGACCTGCGTGTCCTTCTCGATCAGCGTGACGTGGATGCCCGCCCGCGCCAGGAGCAGCGCCGATGCCAGGCCGCCGGGGCCGGCCCCGACGACGACGACCCGGCGTCCGGACAGCGTCCGAAGGCCCTCTCCCGAGTGAAGCAACGCTCTCGACTCCTCAATCTCGCGCGCGACGCTCCGCGTCAGGCTCGCGCGCGACGCTCCGCGTCGGGACCGACCGTCGCACGCCGCGCTATCGACCGCCATCTCTGCGGCCAAGCTAGAGACCTTTGCGCGTCCGGCAATTGCATCCCTTTGTCGCGCGTGCCGGGGCGGCGCTGTCAAGGCCGCGATACGGCCCCGGGCCCGGGGATCTCCGCACTCCGCCCCGTGGAATGCGGCCCGCCGCTCAGGCCGTCCGCGCGCCCGCGAGGCGGTGCAGCGCGACGGCGCCGGCGGTGGCGACGTTGAGGCTGTCGAAGCCCGGGGCCATCGGGATGCGCAGGGTCCGGGTGCGGGCCAGGACCGCGTCCGGCAGGCCCGGCCCCTCGGTGCCGAGGATCAGAAGCGCGCGGGGCGGCGCCGCGAGGCCGTCGAGGCTCTCGCGGCCGGACGGGCTCAGCGCCAGCGGCACGAGGGCGAGGGTTTCGGCGAGCATCGCCCAGTCCGCACCGGCCGGGAGCCGCGCGAAGGGCGTGACCAGCGCGGCGCCCGCCGAGACCCGGATCGCCTTGCGGTAGAGCGGATCGCAGGTGGCGGCGTCGAGGAGCACCGCGTCGGCCCCGAAGGCGGCGGCGTTGCGAAGGCAGGCGCCGACGTTGTCGTGGTTCGTCAGGCCGGCGAGCCCGAGCACGAGCGCCGGGGCCGGGGCGGGCGGGACGAGCGCCGCGGGCGCCGCATCCGCCCCGCGCAGGCCGACCGCCAGCACGCCGCGATGGATCGGGAAGCCGGTCACGGCGCTCATCACCGCCTTGCCCGCGAGGTAGACGGGGGCGTCGAGGCCGGCGAGCGCGCCCGCGAGGCCGGGCCAGCGCTCGGGCACGAGCAGCACCGATTCCGCCCGGAAGCGCGCCCGCGCCGAGGCGAGCAGCCGGAGCGTGACCTCGCCCTCGACGATGAAGCGCCCGGCCCGGCCCACGAGGTCGCGCTCGCGCATGGCGGCGTAGGGGGCGAGGCGCGGGTCGGCCGGATCGTCGATCGCGACCGGGGTCACGTCAGGCGGGGCGCCCGGTGCGCACGGCCAGCGGATCGGCCTCGGCCTTGGTCGGCACCTTCACCAGGGCCTCGCCGTCGAGCACGATCTCGCCCGCCACGGCGCAGGTGCATTTGAGCCGGGCGCGGCGGCGCTCCGGCACGAGTTCGGCCACCTCGACGGTCACGTCGACGGTGTCGCCGATGCGCACCGGCGCGCGGAAGTTCAGGGTCTGGCTGATATAGACGGCGCCGGGGCCGGGCAGGCGGGTGCCGAGCACCGCCGAGATCAGGCCCGCGGTGTAGAGGCCGTGGGCGATGCGGGTGCCGAAGGGCGTGCGCGCGGCGAAGTGCTCGGACAGGTGGATCGGGTTGCGGTCGCCGGTGATCTCGGCGAAGCCCACCACGTCCGAGGAGGCGATCACCTTCGAGAGCGTCTCGGACAGGCCGACCTCCAGATCCTCGAAGTACAGAACGCGCAGCTCGGGCAACATCTTTCCACACTCCCTGTCGGTTCGCGCCCGTGCGGCGGCGCCTGGCCCACCGCGTCGCACAGGCGGGCCGCCGAATCCAGCCCGGCCGCGACGACGGCGGGCGCGGACGGGACCGGAGATTGCTTTCGGGCGCTCCGTCGGCGCAGGCTCGGCGGCGAGAATTTCCCCGGAAGGCACCCGATGCGGTACGACACCGTCAAGAAGATCCTGGTGACGGGCGGCGCGGGCTTCCTCGGCTCGCATTTATGCGAGCGCCTGCTGTCGCAGGGCCACGAGGTTCTGTGCGTCGACAACTTCTTCACGGGGACCCGGCGCAACGTCGCCCACCTGCTGGGGCATGCCCGGTTCGAGCTGATGCGCCACGACGTGACGTTTCCGCTCTACGTGGAGGTCGACGAGATCTACAACCTCGCCTGCCCCGCTTCGCCCGTCCACTACCAGTTCGACCCCGTGCAGACGACCAAGACGAGCGTGATCGGGGCGATCAACATGCTGGGCCTCGCCAAGCGGGTGAAAGCCAAGATCTTCCAGGCCTCGACCTCGGAGGTCTACGGCGATCCGGAGGTCCATCCGCAGCCGGAGGAATACTGGGGTCGGGTCAACCCGATCGGGTTCCGCTCGTGCTACGACGAGGGCAAGCGCTGCGCCGAGACCCTGTTCTTCGATTACCGCCGGCAGCACGGGCTGGCGATCAAGGTCGTGCGGATCTTCAACACCTATGGGCCGCGCATGCACCCGAACGACGGCCGCGTCGTCTCGAACATCGTGCTGCAGGCGCTGCGCGGCGAGGACATCACGCTCTACGGGGACGGCCAGCAGACGCGCTCCTTCTGCTACGTCGACGACCTGATCGACGGCTTCGTCCGGCTGATGGAGACCGGCCCCGAGGTGACCGGCCCGATCAACATCGGCAATCCGGGCGAGTTCACGATCCGGCAGCTCGCCGAGATGGTGATCGAGCTGACCGGATCGCGATCGACGCTCGTCCATCGGCCGCTGCCGCCCGACGACCCGCGCCAGCGCCGGCCCGACATCGCGAAGGCCCGGGAGGTTCTCGGCTGGGAGCCCCGCGTCCAGCTCCGCGAGGGACTGGAGCGGACGATCGGGTATTTCCGCACGATCGCCTGAGGCGACCCGGCCGCGGCCTCGACAGGCGGGTGGGCATGAACCAAGACGCCGGGCACCCCTTCGGGGACCGATCCAGGGACGAGCCCCGTGACCGAGCCTGCAGCCGCAGCCGCCCTTCGCCCCGTCGTCGCCCGCGTCGCGGCGCTGAACCTCGGCTATTTCGGGATCGAGATCGCGGTGGCGCTCGCCATCGGCTCGGTGGCCCTCATCGCCGACAGCCTCGACTTCCTGGAGGACGCGACGATCAACCTGCTGATCGTCGCCGGCCTCGGCTGGTCGGCGCGCAACCGCGCCCGGCTCGGCACCGCGATGGCCGCCATCCTGCTCGTGCCGGCGCTCGCCACCGCCTACGCGGCCTGGGAGAAGTTCGAGACGCTGACCCCGCCGGCGCCCGTGCCGCTGACGCTGACCGGCCTCGGGGCGCTCGCGGTGAACCTCGCCTGCGCCGCGATGCTCGCCCGCCACCGCCACGGCTCGGGCAGCCTGACCCGCGCCGCCTACCTCTCGGCGCGCAACGACGCCTTCGCCAACCTCGCCATCATCGCCGCCGGCCTCGTCACGGCACTCCATCCCTCGCCGTGGCCCGACCTGGCGGCCGCCGCCGGCATCGCGGTTCTGAACGCGGACGCGGCCGGGGACGTGTTCCGGGCGGCGCGGCGGGAGCGCCGGGCGGCGCAGGCGGAACGCGGCGCGGCACCCGAGGCCTGACGCGCGGGCCGCCCGCCGGGCCGGACCCGAACCCGGAAAGAACCGATCCATGCGCCCACCCCTGCACCGCCCCCTGCGCCTGTTCCCGATCTCCGATCTCCATCTCGAGCGGCGGCGCCTCGACCTGATCCCGTCCCCGGGCGACGATTTCGACGTGCTGGCCTGCGCGGGCGACCTCTACGAGGGCCATCCCGAGCGCGGTCTCGCGGCCCTCCTCGCGCTCGCCGGGGGACGGCCTATCGTCCTGGTTCCGGGAAACCACGAGCATTACGCGCCGACCGGCGACCCGCGCGACGCGGCGGCGCTCCTCGCCGCCCTGGAGGCGGAGGTCGCCCGCCTCAACACCGACGGCGCGCGGCTGCACCTCCTGCAGCACGGGCGATCCTGCATCCTCGACGGCGTCCGCTTCGTCGGCACCACGCTGTGGAGCGACTGGTCGCTCGCCGGGCGCTGGCTCGGGCCCGATTCGCCCGGCCGCCCGGAGGATCCGGTCGCCTACGCGGTCGCGCGCATGACCGACCCGGTCACGGGCTCGCGGGAATATCTCGGCGCGATCCGCCGGCCCGACGGGACGCCCTGGAGTCCGGCGGACGCGATGGCCGCCCACGCGGCCGAGCGTGCCGCCTTGCTCGCGGCCCTGCGCCGGCCCCATGACGGCCCGACGGTCGCGATCACCCACCATCCGGCGAGCCCGCGCGCGGCCGACGCCTACCGGGATGCGCAGGGCGTGCCCTGGTGGGTTCCGGCCTTCTACGCGACCACGCTCCTCGACGACCTGCCGGATGCCGAGCGCCCCGACCTCTGGATCTCGGGCCATTTCCACGCCGGCCACGACATGCGGGTGGGCCGCTGCCGCTGGGTCTCGAATCCGGTCGAGGGCACGAGCTTCCGGCCGGACCTGCGCCTCGCGATCGGGGGCGCCTGAGCGGGCGGTCCCCGCGGCGCTCAGGCGCCCGGCGCGCTCGAGGGCAGGCCGTTGTCGCGGCCCCAGAGAATCACCTCGGTGCGCTTGTGGACGCCGAGCTTGCGGTAGAGCGCGGCGGCGTGGTTGCGCACGGTGTTGCGCGACAGGCCCAGGCGCTTGGCGATGCCGGGGTCGTCGAGGCCGGAGCAGATCAGGCCGAGGATCTGGCGCTCGCGCACGGTGAGGTCGGGCAGGGCCGGCCCGATCTCCTCCCGGCCGGGCCGGCGCAGGGTCGCGAGCTTCTCGATCAGGCCGCGGCTGAACCACGAGGTGTCGGCCATCACCGTCTCGATCGCCGCGAACAGCTCCCGCTCCGTGTGCTTGCGGGCGGTGATGTCCTGGAGGACGAGGAGCAGGCAGGGCTCCTCGCCGATCTCGACCCGCTCGGCGGAGACCAGGCAATCGAGCTCGCTGCCGTCCTCGTGCCGGAGGCAGACCTCGAGTCCCAGCAGGTAGCCGGTGCGCAGGATCGTCGCCTCGAACCGCTCCCGCGCCGCGCTGGAGACCCAGAGGCCGACCGCCCCGGGGGCGCGGCCCACCACCGATTCCTCGCCGCGGCCGAAGACCCGCGTGAAGGCCTCGTTGACCGCCGTGATGGCGAAGTCGTCGAGCCGCGCCAGGACGGTGGGCACGGGGGTGAGGCGGAACGCCCTGGCGAAGCGCTCCTCGCTCTGGCGCAGGGCGGTCTCGGCCTTCCGGCGCAGCTCGAGATCGGCGAAGGTGAACAGCATGCAGGGCTCGTCGCCCATCTCGATCGGCTGTCCGGCCACGATGACGGTGCGCGAGCCGCCGCCGGGCAGCTCGAGGCAGGCCTCCATCTGCGGGATCGTGCCGCCCGCGTTGAGGCGCGACACGGCGAGGTCACGGTTGCGGGCGCCGGCCAGCACGTCGACCTCGTAGACGCTGCGCCCGATCACCGCGTCGCGGGTGTGGCCCGTCATCTCGAGGAAGCCCGCGTTCACCTTGACGTGGCGCAGGTCCGAGAGCCGGCAGATCACGGCGGGCGCCGGATTGGCGTTGAAGGTCTTCTCGAAACGCTCCTCCGCCTCGAACTGCGCCGTGACGTTCTGCAGAATCAGCGCGAAGCAGCTCGGGTTGCCGTTCCGGTCGGTGACCGCGAGGCTGCGCAGGGAATGCACGAAGCCGAGATCGGGGCGGTCGGCGGGCGTCACCTCCACGATCAGGTCGGCGAAGGCCTCGCCGGCGACGAGCCGCTCGATCGGGTCCCGCTCGGGGCGGCGGTTGTTGCGGTAGCGCAGGCTGAAGCGGTCGCGATACCCCTCCACCGTCGGGCCGAGCTCGGCCAGGGTCTCCGCCCCGTGCATCGCGAGGGCGGCGTCGTTCGCCCAGGCGATGCGCCGGTCCGCCTCGATCAGCATGACCCCCTCGGTGAGCCCGGCGATGATCTGGCGTAGCTCGGTTCTGTCCACGCCCTCGGTCACGGCTGCATCCCGGGTCTTCTCCGATTCCGGTCTCCAACCGGACGGCCCCGCGCGGGTTCCCGCCAAGCCCGTGCCAGCACACGGTTTTCGCATCGCGGGCTCACGGTCTCGCATCTCGGCGACGGGCGGGACGACGGGCCGCGCGGCGCGGGACGACCCCGCATGCCGGCCCGCACGAATCGTGCCGGCCGGCGCCCGGAAGCCGGCGCGGGCGGGCCCGAATCAGCACGCGCTCAAGGGGCGTCAGGGCCGGTCCCGGCGCGCCCGATCGCCGGGCCTCGGAGGCCCTACGGGCGCTCCGGCCCGGCACACCGCCGCGGGGAGACCGCCGGCCGGGTCCGCGGCGGGGCGGCGCCGGGCCGGATTCCGATCCGGATCGGGCCAAACCCTTGCCGGCTATGACCTTCCCGGGATGTTGCCGCCCGGCAACATGGCACAGGAACCGCCCACGAAGCCGTGAATCCTCGTTGCCCCGCTCGAAGCATTCGCACACAGTGAAGCTGCAAACGGATCGCGCCAATGCGGTCCACGTGAGTTCGCCGGAAGATGCGGACCACAACAGAACAAGCCCGGATCGACCGGCAAAGCCGGCGCCATCGGGCATCCCTCTCGGGTCTCGAAGCTTTTGGAGATATCAATGCAGCTCTTGAAGAGCTCCCTGCTTGGCTCGGCCGCGCTTCTCGCCGCCGTCGCCGGCGCCCAGGCCGCCGACCTTCCCGTGAAGAAGGCCGCGCCGATCGAGTACGTCCGCGTCTGCTCCGCCTACGGCGCCGGCTTCTTCTACATCCCGGGCACCGACACCTGCCTGCGTCTCTCGGGCCGCGCCCGTTTCGAGTACGGCTACATGCCGGCCTACGCCCGCAACGGCGCCACCTCCGGCGACACCAGCGGCTACCGCGGCCTCGCACGCATCAACCTCGACGCCCGCACGCAGACCGCCTACGGCACCCTGCGCGCCTTCGTCCGCCTCGAGGCCGCGAGCCGCACCGGCATCGGCACGTTCCGCTCGGGCACCCAGGAGCGCATCGGCAACGCCTTCGCGGCGACCGGCGTGGACGGCAACGGCCGCGTCCAGCAGTACTTCAACACCGACAAGGCGTTCGTGCAGTTCGCCGGCTTCACCGCCGGTCGCGCGTCCTCGTTCTTCGACTTCTACGCCCACGACTTCGAGATCATCGCCGCGACCGCCGGCTCGGACGTGTCGTCGACGAACCTCGCTGCCTACACCGCGACGCTCGGCAACGGCTTCTCCGCCACGATCTCGATGGAAGACCCGAGCTTCCGTCGCACGCCGACCTTCAACTCGCAGCTGCCCACGGCGAACACCAACAACGTGCTGTTCGGCGTCACCAGCTCGCCGGTTCCGGTTTTCAACGCCTACAATGCCGCGGGCGTCCCGACCAGCTTCGCGACCTTCGACGCGATCGAGCGTAACCGCATGCCCGACTTCGTCGGCGTCCTGCGCTACGACGCGGCTTGGGGCTCGGCCCAGGTCTCCGGCGCCGTCCACGAGATCAACGCCGGCAGCCTGATCATTCCGGGAACCGCGACCTCGGGGACGGTCACGAACCCGATCAATGGCGGCGGCGGCACGGTCGTTCCGCTCGGCCGCATCGCCTCCCAGTACGGCTTCGCCGTGCAGGGCGGCCTGAAGGTCAACCTGCCCTTCATCGCCCCGGGCGACACCCTGTACCTCCAGGGCGCCTACGGCGAGGGCTCGCAGCTCTACACCGGCTACTCCCAGTGGACGGGCTCCTACATCCAGGCCACCAACACCGGCTACAACGCCTTCCAGCAGTTCTTCTCCGACGGTGTCGTGAACCCCTTCACGGGCCGCCTGCAGCTGTCCGAGAGCTTCACCGCTGTCGCGTCGCTGCTGCACTACTGGAGCCCTGAGGTCCGTTCGGCCCTGTTCGGCTCCTACGGCGAGCAGTCCTTCGGGGCCGGCGTCCGCGCCGCCCAGGGCATCGCGACCACGGCACTGGGCGTGACGGCGAACACCCTGATCGGTACGCCCGGCAGCCGCTTCTACAGCCTGAGCCAGGGCCTGCGGGACACCTACCAGTTCGTCGTCGGCGGCAGCCTGATCTGGTCGCCGGTCAAGGATCTGGATATCGGTGTCGAGGGCATCTACACCCAGGTCGGCGTCAAGAACGGCCGCGTGATCGACCAGAACCGCGATCCGAACGCCTACACCCGCGCCGCGGCGATCAATGCCGGCGGCCCGGTGGCCACGGTGGCCAGCGACGACGTGTTCCAGGTCCGCGCCCGCGTCCAGCGCGACTTCTAAGCCGCACGGCTCCCCCGCGCGGGTCCTTCGGGCCCTGCGCGGGGACGGTTTCCAAAAGCTTCGACTCGGATCGGCCCGGCTGCAAAGCCGGGCTTTTTCGCGTCCGGACCCGCGGATCCCTCCGCCGTGTGATCGACCGGGGCGGGTGGGGCGGGGTCCCGGCATCGCCGCGCGGGCTCGGTCGCCGCGTCCGGATCGCCGCCGGGCAGGCCGGGCTACGGTGAGAGCGGCTTCGTCAGCACCGGGATCGTCGCGGACGGGATCCTCGCGGGCGGAACTCGGCCGCCGCTTCCAAATCGCCGCCGGGCAGGCCGAGAGACGCAACTGCGGCGGGCCAAATACACGCCGCAGCGCCGCTTAGCCGGCGAAAGCGAGCTGGCCGGGCTACGGTGAGAGCGGCTTCGTCAGGGCCGGGATCGTCGCGGAGGCGAGCCACGCGGGCGGGACCGACGCGCACGGAAAATCGGGTGCCGCGCGCTGCCCCGTCGCGGGCGGCCGGCTCGAAACCTCTCTCGCGGCGCGTCAAGCCCTTCCGAAAAGCGGTGCCGGATCGCTCAGGCGCCCGGCTCGTGCAGGCGCCGCCACGCGAAGACCCCGAACACGCCGACGAGGCAGGCCGCGATGCCGAACCACGTGAAGGCGTATTGCAGGTGGTTGTTCGGCAGGTCGACGCGCAGCTGGCCGCCCTTCGGCCAGGTCTTCGCCCCCGGCGTCGCGTCGGCCTCGATCAGGTAGGGCGCCGCCTCCGCGAGACCGCGGGCCTGCGCGATCCCCGCCACGTCGCGATTGAACCATTCGCCGCGGGCGGGATCGGGCGCCGGCACGAACAGCGTGCGCACCTCGCTGGCGCGCAGGATTCCGGTGACCGTGGTCTCACCCGCGATCAGCCCGTCGCGGCGGTCGGCCTGGGCCTTCAGCTCGGTCGGGACGAAGCCGCGATTGACGAGGACGAGCCCGCCGTCGTCGCGCTGGAACGGCGTGAGCACGTAGTAGCCCTGGAGCGCGCGGCCCGGCGTCTCGCCGGCCGCGAGGCCGTGGACCAGGGTCTCGCGATCGTTGAGGAAGCGCCCGGCGACCCGCACATGCCGGAACTCGTCGCGGGCCGGGTCCCACGCCGAACCGGCCGGGGGCGCTACCGGCTCGGCCCGGGAATGGGCCACGATCCGGGCGATCAGCGCCTCCTTCTCGCCCTTGCGCGCGAGCTGCCAGAGGCCGAGCCCGATCAGGATGGCGAGGGCGATCAGGGTGGCGATCCCCGGCGCCGCGAGATCGCGCCAGGCCGAGCGCCGCAGGGCGTGGGCGGCCCCGCTCACTGCCGGAAGCGCCCCTGCTCGGCCTTGTTGGCGTATTGCAGGGCGACCATCATGCCCTTGAGCGGCCGCACCAGCGCGAGGCTCAGCCCGATCGAGAGCGTGCCGGCCACGAGGGCATGGACCCAGATCGGCGGCTGGTAGGTGATCTCCATCCACAGCGCAAGGCCCACCACCACGAGCCCCACGATCGACATCACGAAGAAGGCCGGCCCGTCGGCGGAATCGAAGTTGGAATAGTCGAGGCCGCAGGCCTCGCAGGACGGGCGCAGGGTCAGGAAGCCCGTGAAGAGATGGCCCTCGCCGCAGCGCGGGCAGCGGCCGCGCAGGCCCGTCGGTATCGGCGGCTGCGGCTGATAGGTGCGTTCCAAGACGTTCGACTCCTTCGCGTGTCCCCCAGGAGGATATGGGGGTGCATCCGGCTCCAGGCACGAAAAAGGGGCGGCCGAAGCCGCCCCGATCGCGCATCCCCGCCCTGCATCGGGCGAACGGTTGGCCTCAATGCGCGCCGTGGCCGGCGCCCGAGCCCCAGACGTAGACGGCGGCGAACAGGAACAGCCACACCACGTCGACGAAGTGCCAGTACCAGGCCGCGAACTCGAAGCCGAGATGCTGCTTGACGGTGAACTGGCCGAGATAGGCGCGGTAGAGGCAGATCGCCAGGAAGATCGTGCCGATGATGACGTGCGCGCCGTGGAAGCCCGTCGCCATGAAGAAGGTCGACGAGTAGATGCTGCCCGAGAAGCCGAAGGCGGCGTGGTGGTACTCGTAGGCCTGGCAGGCGGTGAAGAGCAGGCCGAGGATCACGGTGAGCCAGAGGCCGTATTTCAGGCCCTTCCGGTCGTCGTGCAGCAGGGCGTGGTGCGCCCAGGTCACGGTCGTGCCGGAGGTCAGCAGGATCAGCGTGTTGAGCAGCGGCAGGTGCCAGGGGTCGAAGGCCTCGATGCCCTTCGGAGGCCAGACGCCGCCGGTGAACTCCACGCGCGAGGCCTGGATCGGGTCGGCGGTGTAGAGCGCCGCCTCGAAATAGGCCCAGAACCACGCCACGAAGAACATCACCTCGGAGGCGATGAACATGATCATGCCGTAGCGGTGGTGGAGCTGGACGACGCGGGTGTGATCACCCGCATTCGCCTCGTGCACCACGTCGCGCCACCACGAGAACATCGTGTAGAGCACGCCGAGCAGCCCGGCGCCGAAGATGTAGGGGCCCGGCGTCAGGGTCCCGATCTGGAGGCTCTTCATCCAGAACACGGCACCGAACGCCATCGTGAAGCCCGACATCGCGCCGATCAGCGGCCACGGGCTCGGGTTCAGAATATGGAAATCGTGATTCTTGGCGTGCGCCTCGGCCATCTGAACGTCTCTCCTGACCCCTCAAGTCCCTGACCGTTTCCGGCCGCGGCCCTGTTCCCAACCGTCGCGGGGCCTATTCACCCCGTCGAACCCGTCCGCACCCATACTGGACCGGTGCGGCTGTTGTCACGCTTGCGCGACTCAGAAATCCCTGCGTCCACCCTCCGGCCCGCCGGAACCGAGCGCCGCCGTCACCGGCTGGCCGTTCTTCGAGGCGAAGTAGGTGTAGGACAGCGTCATCTCGCTGAGATGGGCCGTGTTCGAATCCGACCGCACGGCCGGGTCGATGTAGAAGACCACCGGAACGTCCAGAACCTCGCCGGGCTGCAGCGTCTGCTCCTTGAAGCAGAAGCACTCCACCTTGACGAAGTAGCCGCCCATCAGCCCGGGCTGCACGTTGAACGTCGCGATGCCGGTCGAGGGCTTCGGGCCGGTGTTCCGCACCTGGAAGAACACCGTCTGGGTCTCGCCGAGCCGCGCGGTGACGGCCCGGCTCTCGGCCCGGAACTTCCACGCCAGCGTCGGGGCGACGTTGGTATCGAAATGCACCAGCATGGCGTCGCCGGGCTTGGCGTCGCCAACCTTGGCGGCATCGGAGGCGGCGACGGGCGCCGGGCCCTGGCGCGGCGTGCCGTCGTAGCCGGTCGCCTTGCAGAAGGCGTCGTAGAGCGGCACCGAGGCGAAGGCGAGCCCGATCATGCCGAGCGCGAGCCCGGCGCAGGCGAGCGCGGTGCGGGTGGCGTTGCGGTTCGGGTTCGGCGCTGTCATCGGCTCAGAGCGGTCGGCTGAGGACCTGAGGTCCCAGCTTGGCGATGGTCAGGACGAAGAACAGCAGCACCATCGCGCCGAGCGCGAGGGCGATCGCCACGGAGCGCTTGCGGCGACGCGCCTCCTCCTCGGGCGTCAGGGGACGGTACTCGACCTTGGGATCGTACATCACACCACTCAGCCGGGGACGGGTCAGGCGAAGACCGGCCGGAACAGGCCCAGGCTCTGCTCGGCGAGGAGCGCCGAGAACAGGAGAAACAGGTAGAGGATCGAGAAGCCGAACATGCCCATCGCGGCACGCTTCTCGGCCTCGCCCTCGCGATTGCGGAAGACCTGCACGCTGAAGGCCAGCATGCCGAGGCCGCCGAGCACGCCGACCACGGCGTAGAGGATGCCGCCGAAGCCCAGCGCCACCGGCACCAGCCCGAGGGGGGCGAGCAGCAGCGTGTAGTAGACGATCTGGCGCCGGGTCGATTGCGGGCCGGCGACGTTGGGCATCATCGGGATGCCGGCCTTGGCGTACTCGCCGGCCTTGACCAGCGCGAGCGCCCAGAAATGCGGCGGCGTCCAGATGAAGATGATGGCGAACAGGACGAGGGATTCGATCCCGACCGTGCCGGAGACCACGGCCTGGCCGATCACCGGGGGCAGGGCGCCCGCCGCGCCGCCGATGACGATGTTCTGCGCGGTCGCCCGCTTCAGCCACATCGAGTAGATCACGGCGTAGAACACGATGGTGAAGGCGAGCAGGCCGGCGGCGAGCCAGTTGGCGGCCAAGCCCAGCACCAGCACGGAGCCGACCGAGAGCACGAGGCCGAAGGAGAGAGCCTCGTCGGGCCGGATGCGGCCGTCGGGGATCGGGCGCTTGGCGGTGCGGGTCATCACCGCGTCGATGTCGGCGTCCCACCACATGTTGAGGCAGCCCGAGGCGCCGGCGCCCACCGCGATCATCAGCAGCGAGATCACGCCGATCACCGGCGAGACGTGCCCGTGCGAGACCACCATGCCGACGAGGGCCGTGAAGATGACGAGCACCATCACGCGGGGCTTCAGCAGCGCGAAGAAATCCGGCACGTCGCCGCCGACCGCAGAGGCGAAGACGGCGCGCTCGGCCGGGATGCTGTTCGTCAGACCTGTCATCGACTCAAACGATCCTGTCGCGGCTTCGGATCGCGGCCGCCGTCCGGCGGTCCGCCCTGTCTGTCCGGGACGATGCGCTCGTCCCGCCCGCCCTTGCCGGGCGGCTCCGCTGGGGAAGCCGCCCGGGAAGGGCGAGGGCCGCGTCCTGCGCGGCCCTCGCTCGGTATCTCAGTGGTGGCCCGGCTCGTCGACGATCTGCGGGAGCGTCTCGAACTGGTGGAACGGCGGCGGGGAGGACAGAGTCCATTCCAGCGTCGTCGCGCCCTCGCCCCACGGGTTGTCCGCGGCGCGCTCCTTCGAGCGGAAGGCCAGCACGACGCCGATCACGAAGACGAACATGCCGAGGCCGAAGATGTGGCCGCCGTAGGTCGACACCTTGTGCCAGCCCGCGAAGGCCTCCGGATAGTCGGCATAGCGACGCGGCATGCCGGCGAGGCCGAGGAAGTGCATCGGGAAGAACAGGACGTTCGCGCCGATGAAGGCCAGCCAGAAGTGCAGCTTGCCGGCCCATTCGGGAATGATGCGGCCGGTCATCTTCGGGAACCAGTAGTAGACGCCCGCGAAGATGATGAACACCGCGCCGAGCGAGAGCACGTAGTGGAAGTGCGCGACCACGTAGTAGGTGTCGTGCAGGTACTTGTCGACGGCCGAGTTCGCCAGCACGACGCCGGTGACGCCGCCGACCGTGAACAGGAAGATGAAGCCCACCGCCCAGTGCATCGCGGCGGTGAAGCGGATCGAGCCGCCCCACATCGTGGCGATCCACGAGAAGATCTTCACGCCCGTCGGCACCGCGATCACCATCGTGGCGAAGACGAAGTAGGACTGCGTCTGCAGGCTGAGGCCGACGGTGTACATGTGGTGCGCCCACACCACGAAGCCGACGACGCCGATCGCGACCATCGCGTAGGCCATCGCGAGGTAGCCGAAGACCGGCTTCTTCGAGAAGGTGGCGATGATGTGCGAGACGATGCCGAAGGCCGGCAGGATCATGATGTAGACTTCGGGGTGGCCGAAGAACCAGAACAGGTGCTGCCACAGGATCGGATCGCCGCCGCCGGCCGGGTCGAAGAAGGTGGTGCCGAAGTTGCGGTCGGTGAGCAGCATCGTGATCGCGCCGGCGAGCACCGGCAGCGAGAGCAGCAGCAGGAAGGCGGTGACGAGCTCGGCCCAGGCGAAGAGCGGCATCTTGTGCAGCGTCATGCCGGGGGCGCGCATGTTCAGGATCGTGGTGATGAAGTTGATCGCCCCAAGGATCGAGCCGGCACCCGAGAGGTGCAGCGCGAAGATCGCGAAGTCGACCGCCGGGCCGGGATGGCCGGCCGAGGACAGCGGCGGGTAGACCGTCCAGCCGGTGCCCGCGCCCTGGGCGCCGGGCGCGCCCTCGACGAAGAGCGAGCAGACGAGGCTCATGAAGCCCGCCACCGTCAGCCAGAACGAGATGTTGTTCATGCGCGGGAACGCCATGTCGGGCGCGCCGATCATGAGGGGCACGAACCAGTTGCCGAAGCCGCCGATCAGCGCCGGCATCACCATGAAGAACACCATGATGAGGCCGTGGCCGGTGACGAAGACGTTATAGGTCGCCGGATTGGAGAAGTACTGCAGGCCGGGCTCCTCCATCTCCATGCGGATGCCGAAGGAGAGGAACGCGCCGACCATGCCCGCGCAGAAGGCGAAGAGCAGGTAGAGCGTGCCGATGTCCTTGTGGTTCGTCGAGAGGAACCAGCGTGCGAAGAAGGACGGCGTGTGGTCGTGATGGGCGTCGTGCGCCCCGGAATGCGCTGCGGCTGTAGCCATGGATGAAGAGCCTTTGAGCGTATCTCTCAGAGTGTCGCGCGGTCCGAGGGCAGCGCCGTCTCGGCGGCGCCCCGGTCGATGGCGTTAGCGGGCGTCGGCGAGCTTCGAGCCGTCGTCGAGGCGGGCGTACTTGGTCTTACCCTCGGCGAGCCACTTCGCGTAGTCCTCGTCGCTGACCACCCGGACGGTGATCGGCATGAAGGCGTGGCGCTGGCCGCAGAGCTCCGAGCACTGGCCGTGATAGGTGCCCTCGCGCTCGGCCTTGAACCAGAACTGGTTGAGGCGGCCCGAGATGGCGTCGATCTTGAAGCCGAAGGACGGCAGCGCCCAGGAATGCAGCACGTCGGTCGAGGTGACCTGGATCTTCACGATCTTGTTCACCGGCACGACCATGTCGTTGTCGGTGCCGAGCAGCCGCGGCTGCTTGTCCTCGTCAAGGTTGGCGTCGAAGGTGAAGCCGCCGCCCTGGTCGGTCTGCGGGTACTCGTAGGACCAGTACCAGGCGTGGCCGATGACCTTGATGTTGACGTCGCCCTTCGGATCCGAGAGCTGCGTGCGCAGCAGCCGGAACGACGGGATCGCGACGCCGACGAGGATCAGGACCGGGATGATGGTCCAGGCGACCTCGATCATGGTGTTGTGGGTGGTCTTCGAGGGCGTCGGGTTCCGCTTCTCGTTGAAGCGGAAGACGCACCACAGGATCAGGCCGAGCACGAACACGGAGATCGCGAGCGAGAGCCAGTGCAGGCCGTGCTCGAACAGGTGGATCTCCCGGGCGTTCTCGGTCACGGGGACCTGTCGGTCCATCTGCCACGGCACGGGCTGGCCGATCCCGGCGGCGAAGGCCTGGGTGGACGTGACGAGGAGGGCGCCGAGCGTGGCCACCCCTGACAAGAATGGTGTTTTCGTCCGCGCCGTCCGCATGTGCCTCTCGTTGCTCCCCTTGGAGACCTGTATCCTGGCCGCGTGCGCCCTTCTGTCGTCGCGGGCTTCCAGGCGGCCGTCATCGCGGATACCCCGGCCGTCGGCCGGGTCTCTCCGATCGCGGTGTCAGATCACATGGGCGTGCAAGGCGCAACCGCACAAGCGTCGCACGGCGCCGGATTCTCGCGTCGATCCGGCCGGAATCCGGCCTCGCGGCCGTCGGGTCGCGACCCGGATTGCTGTAGGAGGATCCGGGGGCGCTCCGCGCCGGGTCCGCGGGCCCGGAGCGCCCTTAACCTCGCGTGTGATCCCATGACCGTCGACGCCCCGCCTCTGCCACCGGCCGCCACCCGCGTCCCGACCCGGATCCTCGCCTATCGCGACGCGCCGCCGCGGGAGGAGGAACGCCCGGTCGCCGTGGAGATGCCGGTCAACCTCGTCTACGGCAGCGTGCCCTACGCGGTGATGATGACGACCCCCGCCGACCTCGAGGACTTCGCCTACGGCTTCAGCCTCACCGAGGGGATCGTGGAGGCGGCCGACGAGATCCGCGGCGTCGCGGTCGAGACGGCGGAGGAGGGCCTGCGGCTGCTGGTCGACCTGGCGCCGGGGCGCCTGCGCGAGCATCTCGCCCGCAAGCGCGCGATCAGCGGTCGCACCGGCTGCGGCGTCTGCGGCATCGACGACCTCGCCGCCCTGCCGATGGCGACCCTGCGCGAGGACCGGGCGGCCCCGGCCCCGAGGCTGACCCTCGCGGCGATCGAGCGGGCGCTCGGCGGGCTCGGCGCGGCCCAGAGCCTCAACCGCGAGACCCGGGCGGTCCACGCGGCGGCCTGGGCCGATCGCGACGGCGGCCTCGTCGCGGTGCGCGAGGACGTCGGCCGGCACAACGCCCTGGACAAGCTGGTCGGCGCGCTGATCCGTAAGGGCCGCGACCCGGCCACGGGCTTTGCCGTGATCACCAGCCGCTGCTCGTTCGAGATGGTGGAGAAATGCGCCCGCCTCGGCGCGTCGGTCGTCGTGGCGATCTCGGCGCCGACCTCCCTCGCCCTGGCGCGGGCGCGGGCGCACGGGATGACGCTCTGCGCGATCGCGCGCTCGGACACGCTGACGGTGTTCTGCGGCGAGGAGCGTCTGGAGACGGCCGCGCCGTGAACGGCCCGCGCCCGTGACGCTACTGCGCGGGCGCCGCATCCTTCTCGGCGCTGCCGCCGGGCACGACCGTGGCGCCGCCGATGACCCGCACGTTGCGCTTGCCTTCGGGCGGATCGGTCCAGGTCTGGCCGGTCTTCGCCTCGGCGGGGCTGCTCTCGATCGACTTGGCCTGGCGGGTCGGGGCCGGCTTCGGGTCCTGAGCGGCGTCCTGCGCGCCGGGCTTGTCTCCCGTCTTCTCCCCCGTCTTGCCCCCTGACTTGCCGCCCGGCTGCGGGCCCGGGGCCGCCGCGGTGGCGGGCGCGTCGGACCGCGCGTCCGGCACGCCGGGCTTCGGCGCCTCGGGCGTCGCGCGGCCGGGCGCCGGGCGGCCCTCGGCCGGCCGCGGATCGGATGGGGGCGCCACGCGGGCGACGC